>CAZPYP010000078.1:6113-10972 GCA_964590845.1 uncultured Nitrospira sp. | reverse complement strand
GCGGAAAAGGACATCACGCTCAAGGTCGCGCTCAAACTCAGGGATCTCCTCAGTAAACAACCAGGCATCCGTGTGCTCATGACCCGCGAGCGGGATCTGTTCGTCGAACTCGAAGACCGCGCCAAGTTCGCCAACGGCAATGACGCCGACCTCTTTGTCTCGATCCATGTGAACTCCCATCCACAACGCTCGGTCCGCGGCATCGAAATCTATCATTTCGGCGAAGCGAAGGATCAGCGGGCCTTGGAAGTCGCCGCCCGCGAAAACGGCACTCCGCTGGGCAGCACAGGCGTTGGGTGGGAATACCTGGTCGCCGACCTCCTGACGACAAAGAAGATCGAAGCCTCGCTCGAGCTGGCCTGGAACACCAAAGAAGCCATGATCACTCATTTGAACGGCCACTATGCGCTGGTGGACCACGGCGTGAAGACCGCGCCGTTTTACGTGCTCCGCTTTACGAGCATGCCCAGCATCCTGGCTGAAATCGCTTACGTCTCCAATGTGGCGGAAGAGGAATTGCTGCGCAACGGACAGTTCCAGTCCCGCGTCGCCGAATCGCTGTTGGAGGGATTGAAGTCCTACCTCCTCGCTTCCAAGCAGCCGGTCCGATGACCGCCGGATCCCCCTGACCCCGCCCATGCCCACCGTCAAACTCATCGTCGAATACGATGGCACGAACTATGCCGGCTGGCAACGCCAGCCAGATCAGCCGACGATTCAGGAAGCGATCGAGACCGCGATTCAACAATTGACCAACATCCGTCTGGCGGTCGCCGCAGCCGGACGGACCGACGCGGGGGTACATGCGCTGGGGCAGGTCGTCAGTTTCACCATCGACAAACAATGGTCGCCCGAGGAATGGGTCAAGGGCCTGAATGCCAGGCTACCGGTTGATATCTCCGTCCGCTCCGCCTTGCTCATGCCGGACGAATTTCATGCTCGTTATGCCGCAAAAGCCAAACTCTACCGGTACCGCATCTTTCCTAGACCCCAGAGACCGGCTGTCGACCGGGCCTTCGTGTGGCACATTTATTGGCCACTGTCTGTGGCCCCTATGCGAGAAGCGGCGGCACATTTGATCGGCCGCCAGGACTTCACGTCGTTCGAAGGCACGCTTACCGACAACGAAGATCCTCTCTGTGATGTGCAGCGGCTAGATCTGACCCCCCAGGACGATCTTTTCCTGATCGACATCTATGCCGATCGCTTCCTCAAACATATGGTCCGCAATATTGTGGGTACGCTCGTCGAAGTCGGTTCAGGCAAACGTTCTCCTGCAAGCCTATTGGACGTATTAGCGGCAAAAGATAGGACGAAGGCCGGCAGAACCGCCCCGGCTCACGGCTTGTTTCTGATGCGTGTCGATTATTGATTCCATTCAGATTCCCCTAGAGACAACCCCTCGGTTCTTTGCTATAGTTCCGCTGGCCCCTCACCCCCCACAAAGGAGATAGACGATGAAGATTGCCGGCATGGTAGTCCTGTCGCTCTTTTTCGCGGCCCTCGTTTTGACGCCGATGACGGGCGACGCCGCAGGCCAGCAAAACAAAATGGCGGCCTGTAATAAGGAAGCGAACGACAAAGGATTGGGAGAAGGAAAGGGCGAGGAGCGGAAGGCGTTTATGAAGGAATGTCTCTCGGCCAAACCGGCCAAGGGCGGGAAGGGCGCTCAGCAGGACAAGATGAAGGCGTGCAACAAGGAAGCGGGCGAGAAGAAACTGGCTGGCGACGAGCGGAAGAAGTTCATGAGCAGCTGCCTCTCGAGCTAGATCTCTTGTTCCGGCGCGGCTCCGCCGCGCCGGAATCCTCGGGCCATGCCCGCAAGATCCATGCGGATCTCTCCTGCCTCGCACAAGACAAAGCTGGCCATCGGATCACTCGCACGAAGTTAGCGATGAGAGGGCTCGTCGCGGTTGTCGACCTTCTTGCGAAGTTCGATCAACTCCTGTTCCAGCGCCAGAAAGCGATCGCTGATAGGATCCGGCAGGTTGGTTTGATCCATCGTGACATCGGGCAGCCGCTCGCCCTGCGTCTTGATGATGCGGGCCGGTACGCCGATGACGGTCGAGTTGGGCGGTACGTTCTTAATGACGACGGAATTCGCGCCGATCTTCACATTGTCGCCGATGGTGATGCCGCCGAGAATCTTCGCGCCGGCCCCGACCACCACGTGATTGCCGAGGGTGGGATGGCGCTTGCCTCGCTCCTTGCCTGTTCCTCCAAGCGTGACCCCCTGGAACAGGGTCACGTAGTCGCCGATCTCAGCGGTTTCGCCGATAACCACCCCCATCCCGTGGTCGATGAAGAAGCCTGTCCCGATCTTGGCGGAAGGATGAATTTCGATCCCCGTCAGGAGACGGGCAATCTGCGAGATGGCACGCGGAAGAAACGGCACACCCATCGACTTGAGCCAATGGGAAATGCGATAGGCTAGGAGCGCGTGGAAGCCGGCATAGGTCAGGACCACTTCCAGCGTGCTGGTCGCGGCCGGATCACGGTCGAAGACGGCTTTCAGATCCTGTCTGATCTTACCGAGCATGGTCGGGTATCTTACGACGCTCAGGCGGGCTCAATCAAACAGACCGCATGGGCGATCATGCCCTCTTCTTTGCCAACCGCGTCCAACCCCTCGCCGCTCTTCACTTTGACGTTGATGAGGGCGGCATCGATGCCCGCCGTGTCGGCCATCTTCCGCTGCATCGCGGCCAGATGAGGCCCGAGCCTAGGAGCCTGGGCCACGATGACCGTATCGATGTTGCCGACTCGGTACCCTTTGGCTTTGAGTTTACCTATGACGTCCTCGAGCAATTTCAAACTCGAGATACCTTTATATTTGGGGTCTGAACTGGGATAGTGACGGCCGAGATCCCCTTCTCCCATCGCGCCCAACAGAGCGTCGCAGACGGCGTGGACCAACACGTCGGAATCGGAATGGCCGAGCAAACCTTTGTGATGGGGAATCTCCACTCCTCCCAAGATGAGTTTCCTGCCTGGGCCCAGTGGATGCACATCGTAGCCGTATCCAATCCGACTTCCCTTCGCCATGCTCATCCTTTCTCCGCCGCAACCTGCCTGGAGGCAAAGATCGCCTCTCCGATGATCATGTCTTCCGGTCTTGTGACCTTGATGTTTTCTCCGCTGCCTTCGATCACTGAGACCGGACGTCCCGCCCATTCGAGCAAATACGCATCGTCCGTGGCCTCCACGCCTTCGATCTGAGCTTTCGCGTGCGCCTCCTTCAACCAATCGGCTCGGAACGCTTGCGGCGTTTGCGCCAACCACAGTGGCCGGCGGTCGACCGTCCGCTCAATGACGCGATCCCTTCTCACCTGTTTGACCGTATCCCGCATCGGCAATGCAATGATGGCCGCACCGTTTGCCTTGGCGGCCTCAACCACCTCGGTCACCATCTGCTCCGTGACAAATGGTCGAACCGCGTCGTGCACGACCACGACTTCCGTCTCCGCCCCCACAACCGCCAAGCCGTTTCGGACGGATCCCTGACGGTCCTGCCCGCCGGCGACAATGCCGACGACTTTCGTAAAGTGGTGGGCCTGGACGATGTCCGTCCGACAGTACTCGATGTCCGACTGGGGAACGGCGAGGATGATCGCATCGACGACGGGAGAGGACTGAAGCACGCGAAGCGAGTGTACGACGAGAGGAACGCCGCCGAGAGGCCGGAACTGCTTGCGGACTGACCCGCCCATGCGGAGCCCGAGACCGGCCGCGGGCACGATGGCCGTAACGTGGCTACCCACGAGCGACTTGCAACTCCTCCCGTTCGGTTTCTTCCTTGAGCCTGGTGAAGATCATCCGTCCGGCGGTCGTCTGCAACACGCTGGTCACGACTACGTCGACGTTCTTTCCGATGTACCGGCGCGCATTGTCGACCACGATCATCGTGCCATCGTCCAGGTACGCCACACCCTGGCCGGCTTCCTTGCCTTCCTTCAACACGAATACCCGGATGGTTTCGCCGGGCAGGACCACCGGCCTCAAGGCGTTGCAGAGCTCATTGATATTCAACACCCGGACACCTTGGAGCTCGGCAACCTTGTTCAGATTGAGGTCGTTCGTGATGATTTTCGCTTCCATTTTCTTGGCCATCACGACCAGCTTCGCATCCACCTCGCGCACATGCGGAAAATCCTCGTCGATGATGCGCACGTCGACACCCGGCATCTTTTGGATCCGGTTGAGGATGTCGAGCCCCCGACGCCCGCGCGCCCGCTTCAAAGAATCCGACGAGTCCGCAATGTGTTGGAGTTCGTCCAAGATGAAGTGCGGGACGAGGAACGTCCCTTCCAAGAATCCGGTTTCACACAGGTCCGCAACACGCCCGTCGATGATCACACTCGTGTCGAGCAGCTTCGGAGAGAGCGCGCTCCCGGAGACTTCGAAACTCTTCTGTGGGTGGCCGGAGAATCGCTCGTTGCCGAAGCGTGCGCCCAGGACCAACCCCAGATAGGGAAACCCAAGGAGAAAGACGAGACCCCCGATGTGAAAGAGGAACGTCTGCACGTCGAAAATCTCGCCGCCGACCCACTCGACCAGCCCCGTCAACAACAGACCCGCCGCCAAACCACAGGTACCCCCGACGATGATACCGAATGAGAGATTCTTCAGTGCATACTCACCGGCAATAATAAGCGCGCCGGTCCCGGCTCCGATCACGGATCCGTACAGCCAGAACGTGGAGTTGGCTTCTTCAGCCTTCACGAACAAGGCCATTCCGGCCAACGCACTGAGAAGGACGAATATGGCTCGCGATACCATACCTTCACCTCCTCTCCTACAGGTTGTTGAAAAAGTCCGTCAGCAGCGTTCTCGCCGCGCTCAGAGGCTCAACGTACGGA
>CAZPYP010000078.1:0-6013 GCA_964590845.1 uncultured Nitrospira sp. | reverse complement strand
ACTCACGGCTTGAGCGTGAGGAAGATCGACTGCCCCTTTCGCTTCAACAACAACAGCACCGGTTGGTCCTTCGGCAGACTCGATGCCGCGCGCTCATAGGCTTTCAGCGATCCGACGGCCTTGCGGTTGACCTCCAGGATCATGTCGCCTTCCCGAACACCCATTTCCTCGGCGGTGCTGCCGGCTTTCACCCGCACGACGACCACCCCCCGCTCGGTGGACTTGAGGCCATACCGGGCTGCGAGCTCTTCGTTGAGTTCCCGCACATCGAGGTCCGAGAGCACCCCGGTGGGCGCTGCCCCTTCCCCGCTGTCTTCCGATCCGCTCTGCCCGAGCGACTTCGGTTGCTCGACGATGACGACGTCGATCGTCTTAGGCTTCTTGTCCCGGATGAGCTTGACGATCACCTTGCGCCCGATCGGGGTTTGAGCCACGGCGTTCCGCAGATGGGTGGGAGAATCCATCGGCTTGCCGTCGTATTCCGTAATGACGTCCGCTCGCTCGAAGCCGGCCTTCTTCGCCGGGCTATCATCCATCACATCGCTGACCAGCACACCTTTGGTCTCCCCGATGCCGAATTGGGACGCCAGCTCGGGCGTGAGGTCTTGGATGGCCACACCGAGCCATCCACGAACTACCTTCCCGGTCTTGACCAGCTGCTCCATAATCGAGCGCGCGAGGTTGCTGGGCACGGCAAAGCCAATGCCCATGTTGCCGCCGCTCTGGCTGAAAATCGCCGTGTTGATGCCGACCAATTCGCCCCGCACGTTGACGAGCGCCCCGCCGGAGTTGCCTGGATTGATGGCCGCGTCGGTCTGAATGAAATCTTCGTATTCGGCGATCCCCATACTGGCCCGGCCCACCGCACTGACGATGCCCATGGTGACGCTCTGCGTCAGGCCGAAGGGACTCCCGACGGCGAGCACGAACTCCCCGACCTCCAGTTGATCCGAATCCGCCAAGGGAATGGTGGACAGGCCGCTCGCTTCGATCTTCACGACCGCGATGTCCGTCTTGGCATCCGTCCCGATGAGCTTGCCCTTGAACTCCCGCTTGTCCGAGAGGACAACGCGGATTTCGTCCGCCTTGTTCACCACGTGGTTGTTGGTGATGATGAGTCCGTTGGGGTCGACGATGACGCCGGAACCCTGGCCCCGCTCCTTCCGTTCACGATGGGGCTGATCCCGCTTGAAGAACTCGTCGCCGAAGAACTTCCGGAAAAAGGGATCGTCGAACGGAGAGGATTGCGGGCCTTCACCGGCTTTCCCGCTTCTGGTCGCCGCGATATTCACGACGGCCGGTTTCACCATCTTGGCAATGTCGACGAAATTCTTGCCACCGCCACCCGCCAGGGGAAGCTGCGGCGCGGTCGCCACGGGGGTGGCCAGAGGCGCCGGAGTCGGTTCAGGCCCGGCGGCGCCGGTGGGCAGCCAGCCCATGTCCGATGCCACCACGAGCCCGATGACGATGCCGAGCAGAACGAAGAGAAACGGAAAGAACCAGGAGCGCGAGCGGTTCATCCCTATCCTCTATTGAATCTCGCCCGCGTAAATTCCCATGATCGTGTGTAGGAACTTGATCGCCTCGGCCTTGGGCCGCTGGAAGGAATTTCGGCCGATGATCGAACCGAACCCTCCGCCGTCTCGGATCGCTCTGGCCTCCTCGAACACGTTCTTGTCTTCGCTCTTGGCGCCGCCGGAGAAGATCACGATGCGACGTCCGTCGAACGAACTCTGCACCACGTGTTTGACCCGCTCGGCCAACGTCTTCATCGGAATCTGCGTCGACTCGTAGACCTTTTTGGCCGCTGCCTGCTCCAGGTGCGCGGAGGGCAGTTTGACCTTGATGATGTGGGCCCCCAGCTGTGCCGCAATCTGCGACGCATAGGCCACCACGTCCATGGCGGTCTCCCCTTCCTTGCTGATCGCGGAGCCCCGCGGGTAAGACCAGACGACGACCGCCAGCCCGTTGTCCTTGGCCTCTTCGGCAATCGCGCGCAGCTGTTCGTACATCGCATTGCAGTGTGAGGAGCCGGGGTAGATCGTAAATCCGACCGCCGAACAACCGAGCCGCAGCGCATCCTTGACGCTGCCGGTCACCGACGGCAACGGATCCTTCTCGTCGTGCAGCACGTCGTGATTGTTCAGCTTCAAGATCAAGGGAATCTGCCCGGCGAACTGGCTGGCGCCGGCTTCAAGAAATCCGAGCGGAGCCGCATAGGCATTGCACCCCGCATCGATCGCCAGCTGAAAGTGATAGAGCGGATTGTAGCCGGGGGGATTCGGAGCGAAGCTTCTGGCCGGTCCGTGTTCAAACCCCTGATCGACCGGAAGGATGACCAGTCTGCCCGTTCCCGCCAACTTCCCGCTGCGCAACATGCGGGCGATGTTCGTTTTGGTGCCGGCATTGTCGCTGCTGTACCAACTGAGGATTTCCTGAACCCGATCAGCCATGTGTCCCTCCCACAACGATCCTGATTGCCTGTCTCTTATGCCTGTCCCTGGATAAATCGCTCCGCTTGTTTCACATCTTCTGCGCTTCCGATGAGCAACGGCACGCGCTGATGCAATTTCTTGGGTTCGACCTCGAGAATGCGTTCGGTCCCGGTGCTCGCGCAGCCCCCGGCTTGTTCGACGACCCAGGCCAACGGGTTCGCTTCGTACATGAGGCGGAGTTTCCCCTCAGGCTTGTCGACTTCGCCCGGGTAGAGGTAAATGCCGCCGGCCAGCAGGATGCGATGCACATCCGCGACCAAACAGCCGGAATACCGCCCACTGTAGGGCCGCCCCGAGGCTTTGTCTTTCATCTTCAAGTGGTCGACGTACTGCTGCACGCCCTTCGTCCACTTGTGACAATTCCCCTCGTTGGTGGCATAGACGGACCCTCGCGCGGGAATGCGAATCCGCTCGTGCGACAGCAGGTACTCGCCGATGTTGGGTTCTAGAGTGAAGCCATGCACGCCTTGGCCGGTCGTATAGACCAGCATCGTGCTGGACCCGAATAACAAATACCCGGCCGCCACCTGCTTCAGCCCCTTCTGCAGAAGGTCTTCATCGGCGGGGAGCCGCGCCGGTTCCTGCCATTTCAGCACAGAAAAAATCGAACCGAGCGGCATGTTGACGTCCGTATTGGACGAGCCGTCCAGCGGATCGAACAGCAACATGTACCGGCCGGTGCGTTGGTTCTCTGGGAATGCGACCGTGTGGTCCATTTCTTCCGAAGCCAGTGCGCAGACCAATCCACCCCCGTGGAACGCTCTGATGAAGGTCTCGTTTGCGATCTCGTCCAGTTTCTTGACGACCTCACCCTGAACGTTGGTGGAGCCGGTCGAGCCCAAGATGTTGATGAGCGCCGCCCGTCGAAGATCCTGGGCGATCAGCTTTCCGACCAGGCCGACCTGGGTGAGGATGGTCGAGAATTCTCCGGTCGCCCCGGGAAACGCGGCCTGCTCCCGCAAGATAAACCGGCTTAATGTCAGAGGAAAATTCTCCATGATGCGCAAATTATAGCGAGTTCACCGGGACCGAGCAATGAAAGAGCTATTCTTCCTCCCCTGTGTGCTTGCGCCTAGAACCCGCTCACGAGATCCGCCATGATCGATCCGATGATGACCTTAGCCTTCATCCGAACTGGAAGGCGACGCGCGTCGTTCGTGAACCAGACTCGGATATTCCCTTGGTTCAGGAAGAGCCCCTGAAACGGCATGATGACCAAGACTTCCGCCGTCTCGGCCTTGCCCCACACCCCGTCGAGGGTCTCCAGTTTTTCGACCCGCACCTCGACTTTCCGGTTTTTCTTGTCGTGATGGATATTCAAGGTCATGGAACTGCCTGGTGTGAACGAGAGGGCGTTCCTGACATAGTACAGGCACGAGATCAGGTCCTGGGTACCGGGTTCGATGGGCAGAGTTTCCGCCGTCCCACCTTTGATCGCGGTGACGGTCCCCTCCTTGTGATGGAACGTATACTCGATGTCTTCCTTCTTCTTGCCCTCCCGGCGCTTGAACAGCATGTGCTGCGGCAATTGCGCAGACAAATCGAATTCGGATTCGACTCGGTTGTCCACGGGGAAAAACTTCGTAATCGCCGGTCTGGACTGCGCCGTGGTCACAAACTTGGCCGTCAAGGAATCGCGGCCCCCACCCCCGTCGAGCACCTCCATCACAGCGGTCCCCGCCAGAATATTCAACCAGGAAATTTCATAGGTCAGTTTTTCGCCGACCGGTAGGACCGACTTCCCGAGAGTCTCGCCGGCGGAAGCCGGCGTGCAGCCAGCGGCGATCCACCAGGCGAGAAACCAGGCCGCACAGCGAATCGATTTGTACATGGAGTTCAGTCGGAGGGGAACGCGTTATCGAACGACAAGTCGTTTGGCCTCGGCAAGATCCTCTTCTACGGCAGCCCGGATTTCGGCCAAACGCTCCGGAGAGGTGGCTTCGAATCGCAACACCAACGCCGGCTGCGTATTCGACGCGCGGATCAAGCCCCAGCCATCGTTGAAGATCGCGCGCACCCCGTCGATCGTGACGAGGTCGCGCAACACCAACTTGGCCTGGCCGATGGGCTGGCCGGATGACAAGTAGGCCTGGAAGCGTTTGTGGACTTCCTTGACGACATCGAACTTGACTTGATCCGGCATATCGGCACGCAGTTCGGGCGTGACCGAGGTCTTCGGCAGATCGGCCACGAGAGAGGACAGCCGACGCCCAGTCTTGGCCAGGATCTCGATCAGCCGGCAGGAGGCGTAGATCGCGTCGTCATACCCAAAGTACCGGTCGGCAAAAAACATATGCCCGGACATCTCACCGGCCAACACGGCCTTTTCGCTCTTCATCTTCGACTTGATCAAGGAGTGACCGGTCTTCCACATGATCGGTTTACCGCCCCGCTTGGCGATGTCATCATAGAGGCATTGGGAGGCTTTCACCTCTGAAATAAACGTGCTGCCGGGCTTGGCCTCGAGGATGTCCCGAGCGTAGACGACCATCAAGCGGTCTCCCCACAGGACGTCCCCGTTCTCGTCGATGGCACCGATGCGGTCCGCGTCGCCATCGTATCCGATGCCGACGTCGGCCTTTCTGTCCTTGACTGTCCGCATCAGGTCCTCGAGGTTTTCGAGCACGGTCGGATCGGGATGGTGGTTGGGGAAGCGGCCGTCGAGATCGCAATAGAGCCCGGTGACACGACAACCCAGCAATTCCAAGGCCTCCTTGGCTACTATGGATGCGACTCCGTTGCCGCAATCGATCACCACATGGAGCTGCCGGGCATTCACCCCGGCAAAGCTCTTCTTGATGTAGGCCAGATAGTCGGGAACGATCGGATGCTCGCTCAGACTGCCACGTCCGGATACGAAGTTCCCCGCTTCCATGACACGTCGAAGGTCCTGAATCGACTCTCCGTGAATCGCCTCTTTCCCAACGCAGACTTTAAATCCGTTGTATTCAGCCGCATTGTGGCTGCCGGTGATCATGATTCCGCCGTCCACGGGCAGGTTGAAGAGAGAAAAGTACACGAGCGGAGAAGGGCACACGCCGATATCGACGACGTGCATTCCACCCTCGAGCAGTCCCTTGACGAGCGCTTTGAAGAGTCCAGGAGAACTGAGCCGTCCATCGCGGCCGACGGAGATCGTCTTGACTCCCTTGTCCTTGACGTACGTGCAATAGGCGCGACCTACTCGTTCGGCGATCGATTCGGTCAGTTCCTGCCCAACGATGCCTCTCAGATCATACTCTCGGAACAATCCCATAATTCTGGTCCTCGATCTATCGACCCGGCGTCCGACCGTAGTCGTCTTTAAACCGCACGATATCATCTTCCCCAAGGTACGGACCGTTCTGCACCTCGATAATGTGCAATGTGTCCTTCCCAGGATTTTCCAAGCGGTGCTTGGTTTCAACCGGGATTTCCGTGCTGTGCCCCTTGATGAGATCGAAGATTTCCTCGCCTCTGGTGACGCGCGCGGTCCCGGCAATCACCACCCAATGCTCGCTCCGTTGATGGTGCAACTG
>CAZPYP010000077.1:0-11605 GCA_964590845.1 uncultured Nitrospira sp. | reverse complement strand
GGCGTGATCGTGCTCATCAGAGTGGTGGATGGATCGGTCCGGCCCGGGATGAAGATCAAGGTGATGTCCAACGATCGGACCTTCGAGGTGATGGAAGTCGGGAAGTTCGGCCCGAAACGGGCCAAGACCGCGCAACTGTCGACAGGCGAGGTCGGGTATCTCTGCGCGAACATGCGGGAAGTGGCGGACGTGAAGATCGGCGATACGCTGACCGATGCGGTGCAACCCACGAGCACCCCGTTTCCTGGGTACAAAGAGGTCAAGCCGTTGGTGTTCTGCGGATTGTATTCGACCGACACGGCGAAATACGAAGACTTGCGCGACGCACTCGTCAAGCTGCGCCTCAACGATTCGTCCTTCGTCTACGAGCCGGAGACGTCTCTTGCGCTGGGTTTCGGGTTTCGTTGCGGCTTCTTGGGGCTGCTGCATATGGAGATCATCCAGGAGCGGCTGGAACGGGAGTACGGGCTGACGCTCATCACCACGGCGCCGACCGTCGTCTATCGCGTGCTGACGACGAAAGGCGACGTGTTGGAAATCGACAATCCGGCGGATCTTCCGCCGCCCAACAGCATCGAGTCGTTTGAAGAGCCGTTCATTCTGGCGACGGTGATTACGCCGGAGCGTTATATGGGCGCGGTGCTTCAGCTTTGCCAGGAGCGGCGCGGCATTCAACGGGATATGCATTTTCTCGATCCGACTCGCGCCGTGATCAGTTACGAAATGCCGCTCAACGAAGTGATCCTCGATTTTTACGACAAACTCAAGTCGCGCACACAGGGGTACGCGTCCTTGGACTACGAACTGCTCGGCTATCGCGAGTCGGATCTCGTCAAACTCGACATTCTGTTGAACGGCGAGGCGGTAGATGCGTTGTCTTTCATCACCCACCGGGACCGGTCCGTCTATCGCGGGCGGCAAATGGCCGAGAAGATGAAGGAGTTGATCCCCCGCCAGATGTTCGAGATTGCCATCCAGGCGGCGATCGGCACGAAGATCATCGCGCGTGAGACGATCGGGGCCATGAAGAAGAACGTCATCGCCAAGTGTTACGGCGGCGACATCACGCGAAAACGGAAGCTCTTGGAAAAACAAAAGGAAGGCAAGAAGCGCATGAAAGCCGTGGGCAGCGTCGAAGTGCCGCAGGAAGCGTTTCTCGCCCTCCTGAAGGTGGGGGAGGAATGAGTCTGGACCCGAACAGGCCCGGAACGGAAGATTTCGCCTCGCCGGTGCCGGAGGCGACTCCCGAGCCGATAGTGCAGGCCGGCACGGGCCGCAAATCGGTCTTCCGCGAGTATGCCGAAGCGATCGTCGTGGCGATGCTGCTGGCCTTTGCGATCCGCGTGTTCGTCGTGCAGGCGTTCAAGATTCCATCGGGCTCCATGATTCCGACGCTCCTGATCGGCGATCACATTCTGGTCAGCAAGCTGTCCTATGGGATTCAATGGCCGAGCCAGTGCAAGTTTCAATGGAATTTTCCGCCGGTCAATTGTTACGCCTCCCATGCGGTATTCGAATTCGGAAAACCCCAGCGCGGCGACATCATCGTATTCCGGTTTCCAGAGGACGAAGAAAAGGACTTCATCAAGCGGATTGTCGGCACGCCGGGTGATGCCGTGCAGGTGAAGAACAAGGTCGTACTGGTCAACGGGGTGCCGCTCGACGACAAGGCCTTTACCCAACGGATCGACCCTGGCGTCATCGACGGCACGATCAACCCGCGCGACAATTTCGGGCCGGTCACCGTTCCGGACGGGTCCTATTTCGTGATGGGCGACAACCGCGATCAGAGCTTGGACAGCCGATTCTGGGGGTACGTGCGGGAAGAGAAGATCCGCGGCAAAGCATTTCGCATTTATTGGTCGTGGAGCGGCCAGGGGCAGTGGACGCAATGGGTGCGATGGGATCGATTCGGGAAGGCGATCGAATGAGCAAGATCCAACGGACATCCGTTCCCGAGCGGGATGGCGCCGGACGGGGTGAATCCGTGTCTTCCGCGTCGCTTCGCCAATACATCCAGCGGTTTCCCCAAGCCTCCGTCTTGGTGATCGGTGATTTGATCCTCGATCATTATATTTGGGGCCGGGTGAGCCGTATTTCCCCCGAAGCGCCGGTGCCGGTCGTGCACGTGGACTCCGAGTCCATGCGGCTCGGCGGCGCCGCGAACGTGTTCAACAACGTGCTCGCGTTGGGCGGCAAGGCCGACATCTGCGGCGTCATCGGGGCCGATGAAACCGGCCGGATGCTGTTGAAGGAACTCGGCTCGAAGCGCTCGAGCCGTGGAGGAGTGATCATTGATCAGGATCGGCCGACCACGAGAAAGTCGCGCGTCATTGCGCACAATCAGCAGATCGTCCGGTACGATGTCGAGCGGCGCGGAGAACTGAAGCCGCAGCTTCAGAAGCGGATCCTCCGCTATGTCGAGTCCCGGCTGCGCGAGCTGTCCTGCCTGGTGGTGTCGGACTATGCGAAGGGCGTCGTCTCTCAGACGCTCATGTCCGAGCTGACCCGCCTCGCGGCTCTCCGGAAGATTCCGGTCATCGTGGATCCGAAGGTCGAACATTTCGGCTACTACAAAGGCGTCACCGTCATCACGCCGAACCATTTGGAAGCGACGCAGGCCGCCGGACTGCATGGCGACGGCGACCAGACTATTCAGGAGGCGGGAACGACGATTCGCCAGCGCCTGGGATGCCAGGCGGTGTTGGTGACGCGCGGGGAACGGGGGATGAGCCTGTTCGAAGGCGAAGGGCGTTCCTGGCACATTCCGACGAAAGCGCGGCAAGTCTATGACGTGACCGGCGCGGGTGATACGGTCATCGGAACGATGGCCCTGGCGTTGGCCACCGGCGCCGGCATGCGTGACGCCGCGACCCTGGCCAATTACGCGGCCGGCATCGTGGTCGGCATGGTCGGAACGGCGACGGTGTCGGCCAAAGAACTGTCGGAGGCGCTGGATCGTGAGTAAGTCCCGAGAGGTCACGGTCGTCATTCCGGCGCGCTACGGGTCGACCCGTTTTCCCGGTAAGCCGCTGGCCATGCTGGGCCGCAAGCCGATGATCCAGCACGTGTATGAGCAGGCCGTCGCCTGCCGAGCCGTCACCAACGTGCTAGTGGCGACGGACGACGACCGTATCAAACAAGCCGTCGAGCAGTTCCGAGGGCGGGTGGTCACGGTGAAGGGTGAGTATCGAACCGGCACGGACCGCGTTGCGGCGGTGGCACGGATGTTCGCAGGCGAGTATTTTTTGGATCTGCAGGGTGACGAAATCCCTCTGAGCCCCGACCTTCTCGATGATTTGATCGAGCCGTTTCTCCACAGTGGCGCCGAGATGGGGACGCTCAAACGGGCGATGGACACGACCGAAGATCTGCAGAACCCCGGCATCGTGAAGGTCGTGACCGATTCACAGGGATATGCCCTGTATTTCTCGAGAGCGCCGATCCCATTTATGCGGGACGAGGATACTCGGCGGGTCGTCGGGGGACTGCACTACCTCCACCTCGGATTGTACATGTATTCGAGGAAGGCGTTGCTGCGGTTTGCCGATTGGCCGACCAGTCAGTTGGAAGACGCGGAAAAGTTGGAGCAGCTTCGGGGGCTCGAAAACGGAATGCGGATTCGCGTGTGGGAGACGAAGCACGCGTCCCTGCGTGTCGATGTGCCGGAAGACGTCGGGCCGGTTGCCGACAAATTGCAAAAGTTCGAGGTGGTGAAACGCGAACTGGGCCTTGGAAAGACGGGGCCGTGACGATGAGGCGATGGTGCGGATCAGAGTCGTGCGACGGGGGGCAGCCATGAGCAAGTTCATCTTCGTGACAGGCGGGGTCGTGTCTTCCCTGGGCAAGGGGTTGGCCTCGGCGTCGATCGGGAATCTGCTCGAAAGCCGGGGCCTAAAGATTACCTTCCTGAAGCTCGACCCCTATATCAACGTCGATCCGGGGACGATGAATCCCTACCAGCACGGCGAAGTGTACGTCACCGACGACGGGGCCGAAACGGATCTGGACCTTGGGCATTACGAGCGGTACACCTCGCTGACCCTGACGAAAGAGAACAATTATACGACCGGGCGTATCTACAATTCGGTCATCACGAAGGAGCGGCGCGGCGACTACCTCGGGGGGACCGTGCAGGTCGTCCCGCATATCACGGACGAAATCAAACAGTGCATCATGCGGATCTCGAAAGGCATGGACGTGACGATCGTGGAGATCGGGGGCACGGTCGGCGACATCGAGAGTCTGCCGTTCCTGGAAGCGATCCGCCAAATGCCCTACGACGTGGGACGAGACAATGTGCTCTACGTGCACTTGACGTTGGTGCCCTACATCGGCGCGGCTGGCGAGCTCAAGACCAAGCCTACCCAGCATTCCGTCAACAAGCTGCGCGAGATCGGTATCCAGCCGAACATTCTACTGTGCCGTACTGACCGCTACATTCCCCCCGAGATGAAGGCGAAGATCGCCATGTTCTGTAATGTCGAGAAAGAAGCGGTCATTACGGCCAAGGATGTCGAGACGATTTATGAAGTGCCGATCGTCTTTCGCAAGGAAGGATTGGACGAACTCATCGTCAAACAGCTGAAGATGGAAACCGGTCCGCCGAATCTTCGCGAGTGGGACGCGATGGTGCAAAAGATCAAGCACCCTAAACACGAAGTCAGCATCGCGCTCGTCGGCAAGTATGCCGGCCTCAAAGAATGTTACAAGAGTTTAGCGGAGGCTCTTGTGCATGGCGGGATCGACCATGAAACCAAGGTGAACATCAACTGGATCGAATCGGAGGACGTTGAGCGGCAAGGAACCGAACGCATTCTCCGCGAGGCCGACGGCATTCTGATTCCTGGAGGATTCGGTTCGCGAGGCATCGAGGGGAAGGTGACCACCATTCGGTATGCGCGCGAGCGGCAGATTCCGTTCCTCGGCCTCTGTCTGGGGATGCAGTGCGCGACGATCGAGTTCGCCCGCAATGTGGCGGGACTGGCCGGGGCCAACAGCGAGGAGTTCGACGAGCGGTCTCCCCATCAAGTCATCCATCTGATGCATGATCAGCAGACCGTCAGCGACAAAGGCGGCACTATGCGGCTTGGTTCGTATCTCTGTAAGTTGGGCGAGGGGACCTTGGCCCAAAAGATGTACGGTGTGAGTGAGGTGCGTGAGCGGCATCGTCACCGGTACGAGTTCAACAATGCCTATCGCGAGCAACTGACAGCAAAAGGACTCGTGCTGAGCGGCCTTTCGCCTGACGGCCGATTGGTGGAAATCGTCGAGCTGAAGAACCACCCCTGGTTCCTAGCCACGCAATTTCATCCGGAGTACTGTTCGCGACCTCACCATCCACATCCGCTGTTCAGCGGCTTTATCGGAGCGGCCTTACGCAACAAACTGGGGCACTGATGAGAACGCTTGAGGTGAAGGTCGAGGTCAAGGCTAAGCCGGGGCCCCCCCCTGAGGTGGCTACTCCTCTTCACGTGAACTTAGCTTCAACCTTGACCTGGGTGTGGTAGCCCATGCCGCATCTCGTCGACATAGGACCTTTTAAGGTCGGGACCGGGGAACGGCCGGTCCTGATTGCCGGCCCTTGCGTGATCGAGAGCGAACAACTTGCCCTCGACACGGCCGGGCGCATCGCCGAGATCACCAAGGCGCTCGGTATCCCCTACGTCTTCAAGTCGTCGTTCGACAAGGCCAACCGGACTTCCATCACATCGTTTCGTGGGCCCGGCATTGAGGAGGGGCTCGCCGTCCTGGCCAGGGTCAAGAAACAGGTAGGTGTGCCGGTTTTGACCGACGTCCACACAGAGGTCCAGGCGTCGGCAGCGGGCGCCGTCGTCGATGTGCTCCAGATCCCCGCATTTCTCTGTCGTCAGACGGATCTCCTCATTGCCGCGGCGAATACCGGGAAGGTCGTCAACGTGAAGAAGGGGCAGTTCTTGTCGCCGCTCGAAATGGGCCATGCGGTCAAGAAAGTGGAGGAGTGCGGGAACCGGCGGATTGTGTTGACGGAGCGGGGCTCGTCGTTCGGATACAATAATCTTGTCGTCGACATGCGCGCGTTTCCAATTCTCCGCAGCTTCGGCTACCCGGTCGTGTTCGACGCCACGCACAGCGTCCAGTTGCCCGGCGGAGGAGGGACCAAATCCAGCGGCCAACGGGAGTTTGTCGAGCCGCTCGCCTGCGCGGCGGCCGGTGCCGGTGTCGATGGGTTTTTCATGGAAGTGCATCCCAATCCCGACGAGGCCCTCTCCGACGGGCCCAATATGGTGCCGCTTCATCAGTTGAAATCCCTTCTCGAGCGAGTGATGCGGATATGCGACGCGGCCAAACCAAGAACGTAAGGGCCCCCAAGCCCTCGCCGCTTCAGGCCTCAGGAAAACGGGGCGGGACCTTGGACGAAGGCAAGCGTGTGCTGGCCATTGAGGCCGCGGCCGTCAAGTCTCTGATCGATCGGCTGGACGACCGCTTTGCGAAAGCCGTTGAGTTGTTGTTCAGCTGCAAAGGCAAGACCGTTGTATCCGGTATGGGAAAGTCGGGCTTGGTCGGGCAAAAAATTGCGGCGACCATGGCCAGCACCGGGACGCCGGCTTTTTTTCTGCACCCAGCCGAGGGAATCCATGGCGATCTCGGCATGCTGGGACGCCAGGATGTGCTGATCGCCATTTCCAACAGCGGCGAGACGCAGGAAATTTTGCAACTGCTCCCCGCCGTCGAGCGGATGGGTGTTCCGGTCGTCGCCATGACCGGCCGCATGAGTTCCACATTGGCCAAGAACAGCGACGTGGTTCTGGACGTCTCGGTATCGGAGGAGGCCTGTCCGATGGGGTTGGCCCCGACGGCGAGTACGACGGCCACGATGGCCCTGGGCGACGCCTTGGCCGTGGCGCTGCTTCAAAAGCGGGGATTCAAGGAAGAAGACTTCGCCCAATTTCATCCCGGCGGGACGCTTGGGCGACGGCTGTTGGTGCGCGTCAAGGATGTCATGCATGCGGGATCCGAGGTGCCGCGCGTCGAGGAGTCTGTCAGCGGAACCGCCGCAATATTGGAAATGTCGGCGAAGAAACTCGGGATGACGACCGTCGTTGATCGTGCAGGCTCCTTGCTCGGCGTCATTACCGACGGAGACATCCGGCGGTCGCTGCAGCGGGGCGAGGACTTTCAGAAACTGTCCGCCGGCCAGCTGGCCTCACGGAATCCGAAGTCGATCAAGCCGGACGATTTGGCGGCGAAGGCTGTGGAGATCATGGAGCGCTACTCGATCACGACGCTGGTGGTCTCGTCCGGCGATCGCACGATCGCCGGCGTGATCCATCTGCACGACCTATTGAAGAGCGGTATCGTTTAGAGGATATTGAACGTATCATGAATCGCGTCGTGGAAATGTGGCGATCGGTCGGGCAAGAGTCCCTCAACGTTCCCAACTTCATTACCCTCGTTCGCATCTTGCTGATTCCGGTGTTCGTCATGCTGTTCTTTACGCCGACCCCGGGTCGCTCGCTCAGCGCAGCCATCATCTTCGTCGTGGCGGCGGTGACCGATCTGTTGGACGGCTACATTGCCCGCCGAACCGGCCAGGTGACCAGGCTCGGGAAATTGCTCGATCCCATCGCGGACAAGCTCCTCGTGCTGTCCGCGTTGATTCTCCTCGTCAACATCGACCGCGTCAGCGCGCTGGTCGCGATCCTGATCATCGCGCGTGAAGTGGCCGTGACCGGCATTCGCGCCATCGCGGCGGGCGAAGGGATGATCATTCCAGCGGAGACGACGGGCAAATACAAGATGGCGTTACAAGTAACGGCCATCACGCTGCTCATTCTCGAAGGAACGGGCCTCGCCGAATTGGGCAATATGCATCTCGCCGGCAGCGTCACTTTGTATCTGTCGCTCGTCTTGGGATACATTTCCGGCGGCCAGTATGTCTGGAGCTTCTGGAAGCAAGTAGTCGCCAAAGGCCTGTAATCCGGGCTGGAACGATGCGCAGTTCCCACTCAAGTCCTCATCCATGTACGAAGAGCTCGTAGCCATCCTCATGATTTCGGCCGGCTACTTGCTGGGTGCCGTGCCGTTCGGCGTCGTCGTCTCCAATGTGTTAGGCCTCCAGGATCCCCGCACCGTCGGCAGCAAGAACGTGGGGTTTACCAACGTGCTGCGAGTTTCCGGAGCCAAAGCGGGCGTCCTTACGCTGTTAGGCGACATGGGCAAAGGATGGCTCATGGGTTGGGCCGCGATGCAGTGGTTGACGACTGAATCCTACATTATGGTCGTCGCCCTCTCGCCGATTCTCGGCCACCTCTTTTCGCCGTTTCTCAATTTCAAGGGTGGCAAGGGGGTGGCGACGGCCCTGGGGTCTGTACTGGGGCTTTCGCCGTCGATCGGCACGCTCTTGCTGCTGATTTGGTTGGGTGCCGTGGCGATCTGGCGTTATTCATCCGGCGGCGCCCTGGCCGCCTTTGGTCTCTTTCCCGTTGTCGCGATTGTCAATGAACAGCGGCAAGAATTTCTTGTCTTTGCGATCATCGTCAGCGCGCTGATTTGGATCAAACACAAGGACAACATCGTACGGCTCTGGAAGGGGACTGAAAGTAAGATTGGTCAAAAGGCGCTCGCTGGCTCTACGGCTTCGGAATGAGTGTTTCGTGGACAGAGCGGATGCGTCGGGGCATTGTGCGAGAGGTCGGACCGGTTGTGTTCTGCCTCGCCGTCCTCCTCGCTAGCGTTGCCACGGCTCAGCCGCGGATGGAATCATCCCTCGGAGTCCCCCGAGTCCTGCCGTTGGGTGACTCGATCACGGACTCAAGCTCCGTGCAGCCCAGCTACCGGGTTGTTCTGCTGCGTATGGCGGCAGATAGCGGTTATCGGTTCCGCTTCGTCGGCTCGCAGTTGGAGAGGCCTTCGCCGCAGAGCGCGGATGGCGCTTCGTCGTATTACCACGAGGGGCATAGTGGCTGGAGGGCGGACGAGATTTTGTCGCGAATCGAACAGTGGGCGATCGCAGCCTCGCCGGACATCGTCCTCATTCACCTGGGGCACAACGATCTGTGCCAAGGCCAAAGTGTGCAGAGTACGGTGAAAGACTTGGCAGACATCATTGATGTACTTCGATCGGTGAATACTCGGGTGCGTATTGTGCTTGCCCAGATCATTCGATCCTCAGCTACGTGCCATTCGAAGATTCCGGAGCTGAATGGGAAACTGCCGGAACTCGTCGCGACAAAGACGTCAACTTCGTCCCCAGTCCTCCTGGCGGATCTCTACACCGGCTTCGTACCGGAGACGATGACCGTCGAAGGCGTCCATCCGAATGCGTCGGGCAATGCCTGGATGGCCGAGCGATGGTTTGAACGGCTTCAGCCTCTACTCCGGGAATTGGATCTTGCAGGCCGTTAGCCGCGGTCGGCCGGTCGAGTTTGACTCCATTTTGACCCCTCCATATAATGCCGATCGGCCATAGTTTTTCACCGCTTCGACCTGCACGTATGCGCTCCTTGTCCGGGGACCATCTCGCCAAACGACTCCGTGATTTGCGCGTTGGGCTGCGCCATGCCTTTGCCATCCAGACGGTGACTCAGCCGCTGCAGGCGGACGATGTTCGGCTGATGGAACGGATCGCCGAGGCCGTGATCAAGCGTGGAATGGCCGCGCCCGCGACGGTGTTTCTGGAATCGCTGGGCCCCATGAATTTCTTGGGAAGCCAAGCGTTACATGTTCTTGCTCCTATCCTCGACTGCGCCTTCAATGCCAAAGAGGTCGAGCAGGTTGCGCGGTTGCTCGAACGGCGCGATTCCGTTTCCAAGCTCATCGCGGTCATTGAGGCGAAGTCCTCTCAATGACGTCGGCCGCGTCTACGCCACCAACCATCGACCGTCCGCTCAACGTCATCGTGGCCACCGATTGCGGCAGTACGACGACGAAGGCCATTCTGATTGAAAAAATCGGCGACGAGTATCGCCAAACTTATCGGGGGGAGGCACCGACGACTGTCGAAGCGCCGTTTGAAGACGTGACGCGCGGTGTGTTGAACGCGATCGCGGAAATCGAGGAACTGTCGGGACGCAAGATCCTGGACGGCGACAAGATCATCACGCCTTGCCGCGATACAAAGACCGGAGTCGACATCTACATCTCCACGAGCAGCGCCGGCGGGGGGCTGCAGATGATGGTCACCGGCGTGGTGCAGAATATGACTGGCGAGAGTGCACAACGCGCGGCCCTCGGTGCCGGCGCTATCGTGATCGACACGCTGGCTTCCAACGACGGCCGTCTGCCGCACGAGAAGATCGAGCGCATTCGATCCATGCGGCCGGACATGATTCTGATGTCGGGAGGCACCGACGGCGGCGCAGTGACTCACGTCGTGGAAATGGCCGAGTACGTGGCGGCGGCGGAACCACGGCCTCGCTTTGGGATCACGTATAAGCTGCCGCTGATCTATGCCGGCAACAAAGATGCGCAATCACAGGTAAAGAAAATCTTGGGCGAGAAAGCGGCGTTGGAAGTGACGGAGAATATCCGTCCGGTGTTGGAGAAGGAAAATCTGGCCCCGGCGCGCAACAAGATCCACGACTTGTTCCTGGAGCACGTCATGCAGCAGGCGCCTGGCTACAAGAGGCTCATCGACATGGCCGGCGCCCCCATCATGCCGACGCCGGCTGCCGTCGGGCTGATCATGGAGACGATCGCCAAACGGGAGCATCTCAATCTGATCGGGGTCGACATCGGCGGGGCGACCACCGACGTCTTTTCCGTGTTCGAGGGGGTGTTCAACCGGACGGTCAGCGCGAACCTCGGCATGTCCTACAGCATCTCCAACGTCCTGGCCGAGGCCGGCTTGGCCAACATCATGCGGTGGGTGCCCTTTACGATCGACGAACAGACGCTCAGAAACCGCATCAAGAACAAGATGATCCGCCCAACCACGATCCCTCAGACGCTCGACGAGCTGCAGATCGAGCATGCGATTTCCAGGGAGGCCTTACGTCTGGCGCTCATCCACCACAAGTCGCTGGCGACCGGCTTGAAAGGTGTGCAGCAAGAACGGACGATCTCCGATGTCTTCGAACAGCAACAGTCGGGCAAGACGTTGATCGACATGCTGAAGCTGGATTTGATCGTGGGGAGCGGCGGAATTCTGTCGCATGCGCCGCGGCGGATTCAGTCGATGCTCATGATGGTGGATGCCTATGAACCGTTGGGATTCACTATGTTGTCGGTCGACAGCATTTTTATGATGCCCCATCTGGGCGTGCTCTCGACGATCAACGAAAAGGCGGCGACCGACGTGTTCGTGCGCGACTGCATGATCTACCTCGGCACTTGTGTCGCTCCGATAGGGCAGGGGAAGAGCGGTGACGTCTGTGCCGACTGTGACATTCTCTTTCCGGACGGGCGGCACGTGAAGGAGCAGCTCCGGTTCGGCGATCTGAAGCTGTATCCGCTCGCCGCCGACAAACAGGCCAAGATCAGTGTTCAGCCGGCCAAGCAGGTGAATCTTGGTGCTGGGCCTGGTGTGTCGGTCACGCGCGAGGTGCAAGGCGGAGTCGTGGGACTGCTGCTCGACGGGCGTGGCCGGCCGCTGCAGTTGCCGTCCGATCAGACTGCACGTGTG
>CAZPYP010000076.1:4983-11884 GCA_964590845.1 uncultured Nitrospira sp. | reverse complement strand
TCCGGCGACAACAACTGGACGACGATCCAGGCCGGCAAGAGCCAATTCAAGGTGGTCGGGTTGCCCAGCACGGACTACCCGGCGCTCCCGACGATCGAGCGGGAGGGATTGACGCCGCTCTCCGGAGCGGGCCTCTTGGAGTTGATCCGGAAAACGCTGTTCGCGGCTGGCGACAACGATGCGCGCTACATTCTGAACGGACTCTTGGTCACGTTGATCACGACGGAGAAGAAGACGGCGTTGCGCTTGGTCGGCACGGACGGCCATCGTTTGGCGGTGGCGGAGCAAGATCTCGGCAAGGCCGGGGCGAAGGGCGCGCCGCAGGAGATCAAGGCGATCATCCCGAAGAAGGCCGCCCACGAAATGCGTCGGCTGCTCGAAGAAGGCGGCGACGGCGAACCCCTGATCGGCTTCACGAAGAATCTGATGATTTTCCGGAAAAGCGGGTTGCTCCTGACTTCCCGCCTGATGGAGGGGAGCTATCCGAACTACCAGCAGGTCATTCCGAAGGAAAGCAACAAGAAGGTGGTCGTGCCCCGTCTGGAGCTGGAAAGCGCGTTGCGGCGGGTTTCCGTGCTGTCGAAGGACAAGGCCAACGCCGTCAAACTCTCGATCGGCCCGGGCCGCTTGACGCTGTTCTCGAGCAATCCGGACTACGGGGAAGCGACCGAGGAGATGTCCGCCCAGTACGAAGGCGAGGCGCTGAACACGGGATTCAACGCCCGGTATCTGCTCGATGTCTTGAGCGTGATGGATGGCGAGAAGGTCTCGCTCCAAATGGACAGCCCGTTGAGCCCTTGCTTGATCCAGGAAGCGGAAACGCCAGGATTCAAGTGTGTCGTGATGCCGATCAAGATATGAGGCGCGGGGCGAAAGGCAAGAAGCGAGAGGCTGGGAAAGATCGGGTCTCCCGCTCGCCCCTTACCCCGTATCTCTCGCCTGCTTCGTAGGAGTCTATGGCCGCGGACGAATCCACCACCAAGCCCAAATCCGACAGTTACAGCGCGGATCAAATCAAAGTCCTCGAGGGCCTCGACGCGGTCCGGAAGCGGCCGGCGATGTATATCGGCAGCACCGGTGTCGACGGACTCCACCACCTCGTCTATGAAGTCGTCGACAACAGCGTCGACGAACACATGGCGGGATTCGGCGAGACGATCGAGGTCACGATCCACATCGACGGCAGCGTGACCGTCGTGGACAACGGCCGCGGCATCCCGACCGGGATGCACCCCACGCAGAAAAAGTCCGCCGCCGAAGTCGCGCTGACGGTGCTGCACGCCGGCGGCAAATTCGAGCAGGGTGCCTACACCGTATCGGGCGGCCTGCACGGCGTCGGCATATCCGTCGTGAATGCGCTCTCGCAGTGGCTCGAGCTGGAAATCTGGCAGGACGGCCAGGTCTTCGATCAACGGTACGAGCGCGGCAAGCCCGACGCGCCGCTCAAGAGCACCGGCGTTACCAAGCGCCGAGGCACTAAAGTCCGTTTCAAGCCGGACGGGCAAATTTTCGAGACGCTGGAATTCAGCTTCGACGTGCTCGCCCAGCGGCTCCGCGAACTGGCCTTCCTGAACAAGGGGCTCTCGATCACCCTCAAGGACGAGCGCAAGGAGCCGGCCAAGGAGCAGGTGTTCTTCTACAAGGGCGGCATCGTGTCGTTCGTCGAGCACCTGAACGAAGCCAAGACGCCGCTGCACAAACCCATCTACGTCAAAGTCGAGAAGCCGGAAATGATCTTGGAGGTCGCGCTCCAGTACAACGACAGCTACGCGGAGAATCTGTTCTCGTTCGCCAACAACATCAACACCAAGGAAGGCGGCACGCACCTGGTCGGCTTCAAAGCGGCGCTGACCCGAACCATCAACACCTACGCGAACGCGAACGATCTCCTCAAGAAAGAGACCGAGTCTCTGACCGGCGACGATGTCCGCGAAGGGTTGACGGCTGTGGTGAGCGTGAAGGTCCGCAATCCGCAATTCGAAGGGCAGACGAAGGCCAAACTCGGCAACAGCGATGTGAAAGGGGTCGTTGAGGCCGCAGTGAACGAGGCGCTCGGGACCTATTTCGAAGAGAACCCGCCGGTCGCGAGAAAAATCATCGGCAAGGCGGTGGATGCGGCGCGCGCCCGGGAGGCGGCCCGCAAGGCTAAGGACCTCATCCGGCGGAAAAGCGCCTTAGACGGCGGCTCGTTGCCGGGTAAGCTCGCCGACTGTTCGGAGAAAGATCCCGCGCAGAGCGAACTCTACATCGTGGAGGGCGATTCGGCCGGCGGTTCGGCCAAGCAAGGGCGCGACCGCAAGTTCCAAGCGATCCTCCCCCTGAAAGGCAAGATCCTCAACGTCGAGAAGGCCCGCTTCGACAAGATGCTCACGAGCGACGAGATCCGCACGCTCATCATGGCGCTGGGTACCGGCATCGGGCGCAAGCGCGAAGAGAGCGACAAGGCTGACAAGGACACGTTCGACATCGCGAGGGCGCGCTATCACAAGATCATTCTCATGACCGATGCGGACGTGGACGGCAGCCACATCCGCACTCTGCTGCTCACCTTCTTCTTCCGGCAGATGCCGGAACTGATCGAGCGCGGCTACATCTATATCGCCCAGCCGCCACTCTTCAAAGTGAAGAAGGGCAAGGCGGAGCGCTATCTCAAAGATGAGGGGGCGCTGAACGACCACCTGGCCGATCTCGCCGTCGAAGACGTGCACCTGTATCTGGAAGGGGCGCAGGATTATGTCGGGGGTCGCCGGCTGCTGCCCATTCTGAAAAAGATGATCACGTTCGAAACGCTGTTGGGACGGCTCAACAAGAAGCCGCATGAGGCGGCGATGCTGCGGGCCTTCGTGGACGAGCCGGGCTTGGACCGCGATCTGCTCAAGGACCGGGAGGCGCTGGCGCGGGCCGTGACCAACGTCAAGAAGACCCTCAAGCTGCTGTGGCCGAAGCTGGAGCCGACCGTCGAGGTGGTGCCCGACGAAGAACACCAGTCCAACAAGGTGACGTGCCGGCTTCATGCCAACGGGGTGCAGCATCACGTGGACATCACGCACGACTTGGTCGGATCGGCCGATTTTCGTGAGCTGCAAAAACTCTCGCCGTCGGCGATCGGGATCGGCCGTCTCCCCTACCAACTCAAAGCGAAGGGGCAGGAGCAACAGCTCTTGTCCACGGCGGAAGCGGTCAAGACGATTCTCGAGCTGGGCAAGCAGGGGCTCAGCATCCAGCGCTACAAAGGTTTGGGCGAGATGAATCCGGGTCAGTTGTGGGAAACCACGATGGATCCGGAAAAGCGGACGCTGTTGCGGGTGCAGCTGGAAGATATGACGGGCGTCGACGAGATCTTCACCATTTTGATGGGCGACGAAGTCGAGCCACGCAGGAATTTCATCCAGACGCACGCGTTGGAAGTCAGAAACCTGGACGTGTAGCGAGAGCGCGGTCGGCTCTCAGCGATCAGCTTTTCGGAGCTGACGGCTGAAAGTTGACGGCTGTGTGCGAGGAGAAGGCATGCCTCCTGACGAGAGACTCGGCCAGATCGCGATCGAAGACGAGATGAAGTCGTCGTACCTGGATTACGCCATGAGCGTGATCGTGGGGCGCGCACTGCCCGATGTCCGCGACGGCTTGAAGCCGGTCCACAGGCGCATTCTCTTCGGTATGAACGAGATGGGCCTGGTGCACAACCGGGCCTACCGCAAGTCCGCTAAGATCGTCGGCGAGATCATGGGCAACTATCATCCCCATGGCGACTCGGCGATCTACGACACCTTGGTGCGGATGGCGCAGGACTTCAACATGCGTTATCCCCTGGTCGACGGCCAGGGCAACTACGGATCGATGGACGGCGATTCCGCGGCGGCCATGCGCTACACCGAAGCGCGCATGACCAAGTTGGCGGAAGAGCTCCTGGCCGACATCGACAAAGAAACGGTCGACTTCGGCCCTAATTACGACGACTCCCGGCAGGAACCTCTGGTCCTGCCGACGAGAGTTCCGAATCTCCTGATCAACGGCGCCGGCGGCATCGCGGTCGGGTATGCGACCAACATTCCCACTCATAATCTCGCCGAAGTCATCGACGGACTCCTGTTGTTGCTGGAACATCCGGACAGCACCGTCGCGCAGTTGATGCAGAAAATCCCCGGCCCCGATTTCCCGACGGCCGGCTTCATCTACGGCCTGGGCGGTATCAAGGAGGCCTACGAGACCGGGCGCGGCTTGATCAAGATCCGCGCGAAGGTGGTGGTGGAAACCGATCCCCGGACCGAACGAGACCGGTTGATCGTCACCGAGGTCCCCTACCAGGTCAACAAAGCGAAGCTGATCGAGAAGATCGCGGAACTGGTCCAAGAAGACCGCCTCAAAGGCATCTCCGACCTCCGGGACGAATCGTCCGACCGAGAAGGCGTGCGCGTCGTCATTGAGTTGAAGCGCAACGAGATCCCGCAGGTCGTCCTGAACAATCTCTACAAGAACACGCAGCTGGAGACGACCTTCGGCGTCAACATGCTCGCGCTGGTGAACAACCGCCCCGAGGTCCTGAATCTCAAACAGATTCTGCACCATTTCATCGAACATCGCCGCGAAGTGGTGGTCCGGCGGACGGCATTCGACCTCCGCAAAGCGGAAGAGCGGGCGCACATTCTCGAAGGGCTCAAGATCGCGCTGGACAATTTGGACGCCGTCATTGCGCTCATCCGCCGCGCCCAGTCTCCCGACGAAGCCCGCGCCGGGTTGATGCGGCAATTCACGCTGAGTGAGATCCAGGCGACCGCCATCCTCGAGATGCGGCTTCAACGGCTCACGCAGCTGGAGCGGACGAAACTGGTCGAGGAGTATCAGGAAGTCCTGAAGCAGATCGAATACCTGAAGTCCGTCCTCGCGAGTGAAGCCCTGGTTCGCACGATCATCAAGGACGAATTGGCACAGGTCCGGGAAGCCTATCGGGACGAACGCCGGACCCAGATCGTGAAGGAACAGGGCGACATCAGCCTCGAGGATTTGATCGCAGAAGAAGAGGTCGTCGTCACGATCTCGCATGCCGGCTACATCAAACGCAACGCCGCCTCGCTCTATCGCGCGCAACGCCGGGGCGGGAAAGGCAAAATCGGCATGGGGATCAAGGAAGAGGATTTCGTGGAGACGCTGTTCACCGCATCGACGCACCAGACGCTATTGTTCTTCACGGACGCCGGCAAGGTCTATTGGCTCAAGGTCCACGAGATTCCGGAAGCCAGCCGTGCCGCAAAAGGGAAGGCCTTGGTGAATCTCCTGGCCCTCGCCGGGAGCGAGAAAGTCACGGCGACCCTCCCGGTGAAGGAGTATCGCGAGGATCAGTTCGTCGTCATGGCGACGAAGAACGGGCTGGTCAAGAAGACGGAACTCTCGGCCTACAGCAACCCGCGGCAGGGCGGCATTATCGCGCTGGGGTTGGAAGAAGGCGACAAACTTATCGGCGCGCAGCTGACCGACGGACAGCGTGAGATCCTGCTCGGGACCAAACAGGGCATCACCATCCGGTTCAAGGAAGAGGAGGTCCGCCCGATGGGCCGCACGGCCTACGGGGTCAAGGGCATCACGCTGGAAGAGGGCAACGAAGTCATCGGCATGGAAACGATCACGCCGGACAGCACCACCTCCATTCTGACGGTCACCGAAGGCGGCTACGGCAAACGCACGCCGGTGGGCGAGTATCGGATCCAGGGCCGCGGCGGCAAGGGCATCATCAGCGTCAAGACGACGGAGCGAAACGGGCTCGCCGTCGGGTTCCTGCAGGTCAGAGACGCGGACGAAATCATGTTGATGGCCGCGCAGGGCAAGGTGCTGCGCTGCAAGGTCGAGGACATCCGAGAGATCGGGCGCAACACACAGGGGGTCCGCGTTCTCGATCTCGAAGGCGAGGACGATCGCGTCGTGGCCGTGGCCCGCTTGGCCGAGAGCGCGGAGCGCGAAGAGACAGGGTCCGACGAGCCTCCCGCCGGCCAATAGCCGGAGACCCTACTTCCCGTCGTCCCTCTCATGAACCACCAGACGCTTCACGCCGCATCACCTTCCCGAAAGCGGAAGCCGCTCGATATCGTCGTCAAAATGGCCATCGGGGTCCTGGTCAGCGCCTTTGCGTTGATCTGGGGGGGGATGTATTTGAGCCGGCCCGACCGGACCATTCCACCGTTCAGCGTCGGCTCGCAGAGCGGCGAGATCGTCATGACCCATGTGCCGGGCGCCACCACCGATCAGCAGATCGAAACGTTGTTGCGGCGATTTCGGAAGCTCGGACGCGAGCGGGAGGGGTTGGCGCTGACGAGAAAGATCCAGCCCACGACCCCCGATGATCCTGCCGGTCGGTATCGGCGGGTCATGTTGTATGTGTTCGACAATCCGGACTGGACGGAACCGGACATGCTCAAACGGTACGTGGCCGGTGAACCGTCAGTCGTCAAGGACATCGACGGTGCCGTGCGAGGGTACTATCGTCTGAACGAACGAGAAGAAGAAGGAGGAGTCGGTCCGGTGCCGCGGACCGGAGAATACGTGCAAGAAGCGA
The DNA here is from genome assembly GCA_964590845.1 of uncultured Nitrospira sp. Lineage (GTDB taxonomy): Bacteria > Nitrospirota > Nitrospiria > Nitrospirales > Nitrospiraceae > Nitrospira_C. The sequence continues at coordinate 5,340 of CAZPYP010000076.1, read as the reverse complement.
GAATTCTGTTCAAGGGGCGCGTCACGGATCCGCTGCCGGTCGAGGAGGTGGAGCGGGATACGTCCCTATCACCTCTGTGAAGCGCTGGCGAATGTCGGGGTCCTGGATTCCTGCGAGATGAGGAATCGCCTCGGTCGCCGCCTGATTGCGCGGCGATTCCTGTGCGGACACGTGGGGAGACGGCTGGGATCGGTCGGTCGGCCCGGGAATTTCGCCGACGCGAAACGCGATGTCGGCCACCAGTTCCGTCCCGGCCCGTTCATTCAACTTGGCGATGAGGGTCGGCTTCAAAAAGGTGAGTTGTTGAAGCCAGACCGAATTACGCACGAGCAGCGAGAGTTTCTTGAAGCGAATATG
>CAZPYP010000076.1:0-4883 GCA_964590845.1 uncultured Nitrospira sp. | reverse complement strand
GGAACGGAAGTGAAGTCCCTTCGAGATGGACGCGTGAACTTACAGGATAGCTACGCCTCGGCCCGCGACGGCGAAGTGTTCCTGTACAACTGCCACATCAGCCCGTACAGCCACGGCAACATCATGAACCACGATCCCATCAGGCCGCGGAAACTGCTCCTGCATAAAAAAGAGATCAACAAGCTGATGGGCAAAACCCAGCAGAAAGGTCTGACGCTCGTCCCTCTCCGCATCTACTTCTCCAAGCGCGGTCATGCCAAAGTGGAACTCGGGCTTGCCAAAGGCAAGAAACTCTACGACCGGCGCGATTCCATCAAAGCCCGCGAAGCCGGTCGCGAGGTCGAACGGGCGATCAAAGAAAGAAAATAAACGGCCAGTCAGCCTTCAGACTCTCTCGAACCAGCCTGGCCGTGCGAACCTGATTCGGCAACAACCTCGTGAACGAAGCCCCTGGCTTCCCATCTCTTCGTCTTCAGGTCAAAGGACCGGGCGACAGGTGTAAGTCCATGATGTCACGGGACTATAGGCCTTGCAGCGTAGAAATTTTGCCCTCACCCTTGACTTTAGTTCTAACTAGAACTATCTTGGTAGGGCGTAACGAGCGTAATGCTTTGAACCGACATGATGAGGTGAAAGATGAGGGCGCTTTTTCAGACTGACGACAATTGGACCGGGTTGATCCTGCGGCTGACGCTCGGGCTCGTCATGCTCCCGCATGGGCTTCAGAAACTGTTCGGGTGGCTCGGCGGATTCGGATTCGACGGAACAATGGGCTTCTTTACGCAGAAGATGGGCATGCCCTGGCTGATCGCCTTGCTCGTCATCATCGGCGAGTCCTTCGGCAGCCTCGCGCTCATCGCGGGTTTCCTGACACGCTTCTCGGCGGCAAGTTTGGCGGTGATCATGCTGGGCGCGATCACCTTGGTCCACCTTCCCCACGGTTTTTTCATGAACTGGTTTGGTCAGCAACAGGGTGAGGGGTACGAATACCATCTTCTCGTTATCGGCATCGCCGCGGCGCTGGTCGTGAGTGGCGGAGGAAAATGGTCGGTTGACCGAGAGTTGACGGAGCGGCTGTAATTGCACACGGAAAGGAGCGGCACATGTTCGTCGTATTGGGGGCCACAGGACATACGGGGTCGGTCGTCGCGGACACTCTATTGAACAACAAGCAGGCGGTGCGCGTGATCGTCCGTTCGGCCGACAAGGGCGCCGTCTGGAAGGCGAAGGGGGCGGAGGTGGCGGTAGCCTCGCTCGACGACGTGCCGGCGCTGAGCGCCACGTTGAAAGGCGCGAAGGGTGTCTACCTCTTGGTGCCGCCGAATTATGGTGCGGCATCCTGGCTGGCGGAGCAACGCGCACGCATGGACCAGGCGGCTTCGGCCGTGAAGGCCAGCGGCATCGAACATGTGGTGTTTTTGTCCTCCGTGGGAGGACAAATCCCTGAAGGCACCGGACCGATTCGAGCGGCCCGGTACGGCGAGCAGGCGCTGGCAGCCGTCGCCAAACACCTGACGATTTTGCGTCCCTGCTACTTCATGGACAATTGGGCGGCGAGCATCGGTATGGTGAAGGGCCAAGGCGTGCTACCGAGTTTCATCGCGCCGACGGCAAGAGTGCCGATGATCGCCACAACAGACATCGGACGGGTCGGCGCCGAACGGCTGATGGCCGGCGGCCGAGGCAGGAAGGTGGTTGAGCTGGCTGGGCCGGAAGATTACAGTCCGGATCAGGTGGCCGCCGCGCTCGGACAGCTTCTCGGCAAATCCGTGACCACCCAGCATGCGCCGCTGAGCGCGGTGGTGCCGACCTTCACGTCCTTCGGCTTTTCCCAGGAGGCGGCGAAGTTGTTCGAGGAGATGTATGGCTCGTTCGCCAAAGGCGCAATCGGTTTTGAACACCCATCGTCGCTCCAGCGTGGCACGGTGACCCTGACCGAGGCGCTGCGCACGATGCTGTAACAACAGGGAGGGCATGATGGCCACCAGCACGGCGACGGTCAAAGAAGTCCTCGGCATCTATCAGCCGGGTTCCGCCCACATGGTCGGCGATGGATTCCCGGTTCGGAACCTGTTTCCCAGCAACGACCTCGACCGTGAGGTCAGTCCGTTCCTGATGTTGGACTATGCGGGCCCGCAGTATTTTTCGCCGACCGACCATCCGCGCGGCGTGGGCGAACATCCCCATCGGGGATTCGAAACCGTCACGATCGTGTACGAGGGGCTCCTGGCCCATCGTGACTCGGCCGGAAACGCCGGCGTGATCGGTCCGGGGGACGTGCAATGGATGACGGCGGCCTCCGGTGTCGTGCACGAGGAATTCCACGAGCAAGAGTTCGCCAAACATGGTGGCACGCTGCACGCGATCCAGCTGTGGGTGAACTTGCCGCGCGCCTCGAAGATGTCGGCGCCGGCCTATCAAACGATCCTGGACGCGGACATTCCGGCCGTTCCCATCGAAGGTGGCGGTCGGCTGCGGGTGATCGCGGGATCGTTTGCGGGGCGCAAGGGACCGGCGCGGACATTTACCCCGGTCGATCTTTATGATCTTCGTATGCCGGCGGGGACGCGTTTCTCGTTGAACGTTCCGGACGGCCACAACGCGTCCTTCTTCGTCTTACAAGGCCGCGCCACGGTGAACGGATCGAGCGAAGCCGGAGAAGCCGAATTGATCGTTTGCAAGCGGCAGGGTTCTCTCGTCACGATCGAGGCGTCGGCCGACAGCCGGATCCTCGTCATGGCCGGTGAACCGATCGACGAGCCGATCGCCCGCTACGGGCCGTTCGTGATGAATACGAAGGCGGAGCTGATCCAGGCGGTGCAAGATTACCAGGCTGGAAAAATGGGTCACCTCTCGTGAGCGCTGTCGCGATCGAGGTCTATTCCGACGTAGTCTGCCCTTGGTGCTACGTCGGCAAGCGACGCCTGGAGCGGGCCCTGGCACAAGTCGGAACGGTGGAAACGCATGTGGTCTGGCGGCCGTTTCAGTTGAACCCGACTCTGCCGTCGGAAGGCATGGAACGGCGGCTCTATCTGGAAGCGAAGTTCGGGAGCCTGGAGGCGTTTCACCGGTTGGAAGAACATGTGTCGGACGCGGGGCAAGCGGAAGGGATTCCTTTCGCATTCGAGCGCATCACACGAACGCCCAACACCTTCCAGGCTCACCGGCTCATCTGGCATGCGGCGCGACAAGGACGTCAACAGGAGATGGTCGATCGGCTCTTCAAGGGCTATTTCGAGGAGGGAGCCGAGATCGGATCTTGCGATACACTCATCCGCCTTGCGACAGAAATCGGCCTGGAGGCGGAGAAGTTCCTACAGACCGATGAAGGGGTGGCCGAAGTCAGAACGGAAGAGGCGGCGGGTCATCGACTCGGCATCCGCAGTGTTCCCTATTTTGTCTTCAACGGCCATTCCGAGGTCTCAGGCGCTCAGCCGGTCGAGCGGTTCTTGGCGGCGATCAGGCAGGCGCAATCGGCGGTAGCAGCGACCCGAGGGAGGTAACCATGGCGGTGCAAGTCTACGGGTGCAATCACATCGTGATCGAGGTCACGGATGCCAAGAAGGCCGTGCGGTTCTACTCGGATGTCTTCGGCTTGAAGATGCTGCGTGGCGGGGAAGGAGCCGCCTGGTGCAAGCTCGGCGAGCATCAGTTCATGGCGATTTTTGAGGTGGAAACACTCCAGCCCGATCGCGTGAAACATTTTGGCTTGATGGTTCGGGACGCCGAACAGATTCAGGAGGTTCGAAAGAAGCTGATCAAGAAATACAAGCTGAAACTCCATCCGAACTTCCGTTGTGACTTTCGAGATCCCTGGGGCAACCGCATTCAGGTCGGGGATCTATCCGATGAATCTTTGGTCTGGCTCCTTCCCTATCAGGAAGTGCAAAAGACCGGCATCACGTTCGTGAGGTGACGACATGAAAGCGCACTATCTCGGTCACGTCGTCTTCTACGTGAAAGATCTCGAGCGGTCGCTCGCCTTCTATCGTGACTTATTGGGCTTCAAGGAGGTGGGGCGTATCTTCAACGGCGCAGCAGCGGCTTTGACCTCCGGCAGGACGCACCATGAACTGCTATTGATCCAGGTCGGTGACGCGCTAGGGCCGCCGTCAGGCCGTCGCCGCGGCCTCTATCACATCGGGATCAAGGTCGGCGACAGTCTCGATGAATTGCGCGCGGCAAAACGGGAACTGGAGACCGCGGGCATTGCGATCGACGGCATGAGCGATCACACCGTGAGCCAGAGTTTGTACTTGCGGGATCCGGACGGCAACGAGGTCGAGCTGTACGTGGACGCTGATGAGTCGACCTGGAAGAATAACCCGGCGGCGGTGGTCTCGCCGATCAAGCCGCTCTATTTATAATTTCATACTGAGGAGGATCATTCGTGGAAAAACCAGTCATTGCAGCCAAACAACCGGCGGTCTTGTCGTTGGAACCGGGCACCTACTACTGGTGTCGATGCGGGCGCTCGAAGAACCAACCGTTTTGCGACGGGTCCCACAAGGGTACAAGCTTTACGCCGATGGAGTTCTCGCTGACCGAGAAGAAGCAGGTCGCCCTCTGTCAGTGCAAGCAGACTAAGAACCCGCCCTTCTGCGACGGCACGCACAAGAGTCTCTAGAAGGCTGAAAAGCGATCTGTCGGCACGGGTTTCCGGCGGTGAACTCAGGGTAGAGAAACGGTCGGGTAACAAGGTAGACTGACGCGATTATGAATCATCCGTTCTCTGAATCTTCGGCGGTCCTCGCGTTGAAATCCGGTCTTGTCGTCTGGATGGCCGTCGCGCTCTGCGGCTGTAAGGAAAACGCCGGTTCCGCTCCCGCTCCGCCGATTCCCGAGGTGGAAGTCCTGTCCGTCACCACCCAGGCCGTGCCGGA
>CAZPYP010000075.1:0-12153 GCA_964590845.1 uncultured Nitrospira sp. | reverse complement strand
CCTTCAATCGTTCGGTCAACGTGATTTGATCGATGACCTCTCCCGTCTCGGACAACTCCAGCATGGCGTGATAGATCTTACGGTGCGCCGTGCGATAAAAGTTCTCCTCCGTGATCAGTTCCATCGCCTTGGCCATGGCCTGATTGTCCAACAAGATTGCACCCAGCACCGATTGCTCCGCTTCCACGTTCTGCGGAGGCAGTTTTGGCTGAGAGAGATCGATATCGGGCATGGACTTCATGACAATCCCTTGGTCCGGCGTCCGATGGGCGGGGCTGCTTTCAACAACGCAGCCAGTCCTACTTTCTTGAACGACGGCCGACGCGCGCGGCCGTTCTTGCGAGGATCCCCTGCCGATGGGGTCACGTCGCCCACCATGACCTCGTCCGCCGCCAGGCCTGGGACACCCACAACGATCGCCGCTTGAGCACGCTGCCCTTGAGCGGCCGCCACGGCATGCTGCAACAACACCTTGTCGCCGCCCGTGACGGTTTGTTGCGCGACGCGACGGTTCCGCTTCCGCAGTTCCGCCGCCACCTCGCCGATTCGCCGCATCGTCCTGCGAGGGCCGGCCACCAAATAATCCAGGCGAGCGGAGACTCCGTCCTCTTCAGGAAACCTTGCGGCCCGGAACAGTCGATCGACATCCAAGGCGAATCCGGTAGACGGCAGGGGCCGGCCGAACCGACCGATCAGGTGGTCATAGCGCCCGCCGCCCCCCAACTCGGCACCCACGCCGTCGGCGAACACGTCGAACACGACGCCATCGTAGTAATCGAAGCCGCGGAACTCTCCCAGATCGAGGAGAATTGAGTTCCGATAGCCAGCCGCGCACAAGGCCTGATACAGCTGCCCCAGCCGATCGAGCGGAGCCAAGAGGGCCGGATCGTTTGCCGCCAGAAACCGCCCGCGTTCCAACACGTCTTCCTTGCCGGCCAGTTCAGGGGCCTCACGGATCGCTCGTGCCGCCGATTTGGCGACCCGCTCTCCGGCAAGGATTTCCTCGAGCCGCGGCAGATCTTTCCTCGCGGCAGCCTGCTCAGCCCGTTTTTGGGCTGGTGCCGACAAACCCGAGCGCGTCAACAGCCCCTTGATGAAACCGACGTGTCCGAGCGCAACGGTAAACGACTGGAGCCCGATCGCCTGCAAACATTCGATGAGCAATGTGACGACTTCTGCATCGCCCGAGACATCGTCGACTCCGATCAGCTCAGCCCCGACCTGAAAGATCTCACGTCCTCGCCCGGCATGCTCCGGTTCGTACCGAAATACGGAGGTCCGGTAGCACAGCCGCTGGGGCATCGTCGCTCCGGTGAGACCCATCGCAATCGTCCGTGCCACTTGGGCTGTCGCGTCCGGACGCAGGAGGAGCGTGCGACCCGTCGTGCGATCCACGAATTGATAACAGGTCTCCAGAAGCTCCGCCTCCAACCCCGGCGCCAACACATCCAGATACTCGAACGTGGGAAGGATGATTTCGTCATACCCCCAGCGCCCAACTTGAGCCAGCAGGGTCCGCTCCAGAGACCGAACTTGCTCGGCCGCGTGCGGAAGAATGGTGGCCACGCCGACTGGGATCAACGAACGTTCCCGGGAGGACGGGGCGTGCCCCACAGAAGGGCGAGGCTTCGGAGGAGAAGAGCGCATAAGGAACCGCTGAATTGAGCGGACGTTGGGCTAGAGCCTGTCTTAGGATAGCGCTGCGACTTTGACCGACAGAATGTCTTTGCTGGATTTGATCGCGCCCAGCACCGCGCCGGGAAACGCCTGATCCGATCCGATGATGAGCAGGGCGTTGCCTCCGCGCCGTTCAAGCGCACACTGCATGCGGACGATGTTGATGTTGCTGTCCCCCAACACCTTACCCACCATGCCGATCACGCCGGGCCGATCGATGTTGTGAATGAAGAGCATGTGCCCCTCGGGAACCACCTCGACCTTGAATTGGTCGATCTCCACGACCCGCGGATCTTTTTTGTGATAGAGAGTGCCGGCGACCTGGTGGGATTTCTTGCCGGCCTCCACACGAACCCGGATCAAACTCGTGAAATCTCCCGCGTCGGAACTTCGCACTTCCTTAACCTCAATCCCACGCTCTTTCGCCACGATGGGCGCGTTGACGTAGTTGACCGGCGCCTCCATGATCGGAGTCAACAACCCCTTCAAGACGGCGATGGTCAGGGCAGCCACTGACAAGGTGGCAACGTCCCCGCTGTACTCCACGGTGACGTGTTCGATCCCCCCTTCGCACAATTGCGTCTGCAACTTTCCCAGCTGTTCGGCAAGCGAGAGATAGGGTTGGAGCCGAGGCAACAATTCCGGTGACACGGATGGGATATTGACCGCACCGCGCGCGATGCCTTTCGTGAAGTAGTCGACGATTTGTTCGGCGATTCCGACGGCGACATTTTCTTGCGCCTCGGTCGTTTGCGCCCCGATATGCGGGGTGCAAATGAAATTGTCGAGCGCGAGCAGCGGGTTGTCGGCCTTGACCGGCTCTTCCTCGAACACGTCGAAGGCGGCCGCCGCGACTTTCTTGGTCTTGAGCGCTTCGACAAGGTCGGTTTCGTTGATGATGCCCCCTCTGGCACAGTTCACGATCATGACACCCGGCTTCATCGTCGCGATCGCCTGGGCGTTGATGATTCCCTTTGTCTCAGGCGTTAGCGGTGTGTGGACGGAGATGATATCGGCGCGCTTGAACAACTCGGCCAGATCCATCACCGTTACACCCATCTTTTCGGCCCGCTCGGCCGCCAAGTAAGGATCGTACGCGACGACCTTCATGCCGATCCCTTGCGCCAACTTGGTCAAATGGCCGCCGATTTGACCGACCCCGACGATGCCGAGCACCTTATTGTAGAGTTCGACCCCCATGAACTTGTCTTTTTCCCACTTGCCGGCCTTCACCGACGCGGTCGCCTGAGGAATCCGCCGACTCATGGCGCAGATCATGGACATCGTGTGTTCAGCGGTCGTGACCGTATTGCCGCCCGGCGTATTCATCACGACAATGCCCCGCCGAGTCGCGGCCGGAGTATCCACATTGTCCAATCCGGACCCGGCACGGCCCACGACCTTCAGCTTGTCAGCTGCCGCAATCAATTCTTCCGTCACTTTGGTGCCGGACCGCACGATCAGCCCATCGGCGTCCTTGATTTCCTTGAACAGCTCGTCCTTCGGCATCTTGGATTTCACGACCACCGTGAATCCGGCCTTCTCGAGTTGTTCGACACCCTGCTTGGACAAACTATCGCTGACCAAAATTTTCATGAGCGCCTGCCTATTTCGACATCAACAGTTCTTGAGCCTTCGCGACACCACTGCCCAACTTTACCCCATGACCGAGTCCCTTCAAGACCATCTCCGTGGCGGCGACCGCCGTAATCACGTCGAAGCGATCGGCGTAGCCCATATGGGAGAGACGGAAAACCTTGCCTTTCAAGTGATCCTGACCGCCGGCGGCAGTGATACCGTACTTGACGCGCAGGTTCTTGTATACGGCCTGCCCATCTACCCCCTCGGGGGAGCAGACAGTCGTCAGGGCGTCGCTGGGGGATTCCTTGGGGAACAGAGCCAGTCCGGCGGCTTTCATCCCTTCCCGCATGGCATGGGCCAGTTGGCCTTGCCGCACGAACATGTTCTCCAGTCCCTCGGCTTTCATCATCTTAAAGACTTCCTGCAATCCAATAATCAGCGACACGGTCGGGGTAAACGCCGTCTGGTTTTTGGTCTGGTTTTCCCGTTCCTTCTTAAAATTGAAGTAGAACGCGGCGTTCTTGGCCTTGTCGGCCATGGCCCATGCCTTATCGCTGACGCTGACGAACGCCATACCGGGAGGCAGCATCAACGCCTTTTGCGAGCCCGTAATGACTACGTCTAAACCCCAGGCATCCGTCTTGATATCAAAGACGCCGAGCGCCGTGATCGCATCGACGACCAGGATGGTATTCTCATACGCTTTGACGATCTCACCCAAGGCCTTGACGTCGTGCGATACACCTGTCGACGTCTCGCTGGCCTGCACATAGACGGCCTTGATGGACGGGTCCTTCTTGAGCGCGTCTGCCACCTGCTGCGGATTGACCGCATGGCCCCATTCAACTTTGATCTCTGTAGCTTGCACTCCGAACGCCTTACAGATTTTGCCCCAGCGCTCTCCGAACTTTCCCCCATTGATACAGAGGGCCTTGTCTCCTGGGGACAGAAAATTCGAGATCGAGCCTTCCATACCCCCTGTGCCAGAGGCCGCCAACATCAGGACATCATTCCTCGTCTGGAACAGCCACTTCAGTCCATCGCGCACTTCGGCGAAGATAGGGTCGAACTCCGGGGCCCGGTGGTGGATCATCGGCCTCGCCATCGCCAGCAGGACTTCTGGAGGGACCGGCGTCGGACCGGGGGCTAACAAATACCGCTTGATCATTGACGAATCCTCCTCGAATGAACGGGGAAAGCGAGCCGCTGGGAGGTCGGACGATAGCATTGCCTTCGGAAGAGTGTCAAGGCAACGACCGCCTCAGCTCATGCGTGGATTCGTGATGCTTCATGTCGTCAAGACCTGTGATCCGGGAACCGAGATCACCCTTCCGAAGAGGCATGCACAGTGAAGTCTTCTCCCTCGAAATAGGCACGCTTCTGGCCTGCATTTCCTTGACAAGTATTGCCACCATCGATAGTCTACCTTCACACATATTGATCACACACAAGGACACTGCCTCCCTATGGTTCAGCTAATCACGCGATCACAACACGCCAACATCCTGCTGCTGGCCGGCTGTTTTCTCTCAATCGGAACTCTGATATCCCCCGCCTTGTCTGCTGAGCCGCAAAATAATGGACGGCTGGGACCGGAGCCGCCGCTGGCTGCGCTCGAAGAGCAGGCCACCGATCCCGAGGACGAACCGGACGCCAACCTCGTACCGCTGGATACCGACGCCCCCGCAGAAGATAAGACGGTCGTATCTCAGGAGAGCAGCATCGTCCCAAGGACGGAAGACATCATCACTCTCAGCCCCGCAAGCACCTCGCCGGCAGCCCGCTTCACGGACTCGCTCAATCCGCCGGCCGAGGCGGCCCAGGCCGCGAATGCGTCAATGGGGGGGCAGGAGCCGGGCGAGTATAATGTCCCGATCGTGATGGACTCCTCCGTCCAGTCTCACATCCGCTACTTCAACACCTCGATTCACAATCGATTTGAACAGTGGCTACTCCGGCTGAGCCGATATCGTCCACTGGTCGAGAATATCTTCGCCGAGTTCCATCTCCCCAGCGACTTGGTATTTCTGTCGCTGGTGGAAAGCGGCTTTAACCCCTATGCCTACTCTCGCGCCAAGGCGACTGGCCCTTGGCAGTTCATGAAAGGGACGGCTAAGGTCTACGGCCTCCGCGTCGATTCCTACGTCGACGAGCGCAGAGATCCGATCAAGTCAACGGTAGCGGCAGCCCGCTACCTTCGCGACCTCTACGACCTGTTCGGCACCTGGCCCCTTGCGATGGCTGCCTACAATGCCGGTGAAGGCAAGGTGATGCGCGCCCTGCACAAGGCGCAGGCCGAAAGCTTTTCGGACATTTCCAAAACGCGCCTGATCAGGCGGGAAACCAAGGAGTACGTGCCACGGTTCATGGCAGCCACCATCATCGCCAAGAACCCGGACCGTTACGGCTTCTCTCAGGAAACGAGTGAACCACATCAGTTCGAAGAGGTCGTCGTCAGCCGACCCCTCCATTTCCATGCGATCGCAAACGCGACAGGCATTCCGTTCGAGGAACTCCGCCTGCTGAATCCGGAGCTCAGACGAGACGCCACACCGCCCGGTGGCGAGTCCTATCACCTGAAGGTGCCGGTAGGAACGAAATCCAAGGTCGAACAGCTGCTCGAGCGGATCCCCAGCCACAAGTTCCCGGCGCAGCCGGCGAAAGCGCAGTTCGCCTCGGCGAACTCATCCTCCCGCTGGTACAAGGTCCGTGTCGGCGATACTCTGGAAAAATTGTCCAAGCGGTTTCGCATTCCCCTCAAGACCCTCAAGTCCAAGAATAGCCTCACCGGGCAGACAATCCGGCCAGGCGACTTTCTGATCATCAGTCGCTAATCGGGCTTCCTAGCAAAGAGACGGCCCCTGCATAGGAGCCATTCGGCGAGTCTACGGCTTCTTCGATGCGGGTGACGGCGACCCGGAGGCCGCAGGGGGCGGAGCAGTTTCGGCTGGTTTCTTCGGGTCCAAGATACGCATCCGGATCGTCGCCTCGCTCGTATAAGGCGACGTTGGATACGACTTCATCAATTCCTGATAATGGGCCAGCGCCCCTTCTGGTCTCGACTGCGATTCCTCCAAGCGGGCCAGTTCATATAGCGCTTGGTCCTTGTTCAGCGCACCCGGCATCTCCAGTATGCTCATGAACGCCTTGACCGCCTGATCGCGATCGCCCTTCAATAAATAGGTGTAGGCAAGACGTTGCTGAGCCAGACCGACCAGTGAAGGCTGAGAGCCATAAAGCAGCACGAATCGCTGGTAGGCCTCGATGGCCGCGGGAAAATCGTTCGCTTGTACCAACGCGTTGCCGAGATGAAACAAGGCCAACGGCGCGGTCGGCGTGCGGGGATACAGGTCGATCACCTGACGATATTGCGAGATGGCCTGTTTGAGCATTTCGTCGGACTTCTTGGGATCCCCGATGGGCCGTGACATGAAGAGCTTCGTCGCTTCCCGTTCCATCTCCAGAGCCTTCTGCGAGGCCTGACGATCGAACCAGAACACGCCGGCGACCACGGCTACCGCCAGCAGAAGGACGCCGAGCCCGACCAACAACGGCTTCCGGTACTCCTGCAGCCGCACGAGCGCATGCTCGGCACTGCTCAGGAGGTGAGCTTCGTCGACTTCCAACGTTCTCGCGGGAACTTTGATGCGGTAACTCATGTGGTTGGCAGAGGGGGGTGGGCCGGACCCGTTTCCTCCTTACGCCCGCTCGCCTTATACTAATGTCTCGACGAATTTGTCAATGAGGCAAGCCGGCAGGGGCCGGGCATCGGAGAACGACGAATCGGGGAGGAGTACTCGTTTCGAATGTTCGATCGACTGTTGAACGACATGGAGTCGCGCCACCTGCGACGCCGAATGACAGAGTTAGAATCCGGCGTGGGACCGGTGGTGCAGATCGACGGGCGCCCGGTGCTATTGCTGGCATCGAACGACTACCTCGGCTTGGCAAGACATCCGTCGATCGTTCAGGCAGCCGTGGATGCCACGAAACAATTCGGAGCGGGGGCCGGGGCAGCCCGACTCATCTCAGGCACGCTCCCGCCGCATGCGGAACTGGAACAGAGGCTCGCCAAGTTTAAAGGCTCCGATCGCGCGTTGACCTTTGGCTCCGGCTATCTCGCCAATGTCGGAACGATTCCAGCGCTGGTCGGCAAAGGCGGACTGATTCTGGCCGACCGCCTGTGCCATGCCAGTCTGATCGATGGCTGCCGCTTGAGCGGAGCGGACTTTCGTATTTACCGCCATCGCGACATGGATCATCTCAAATCCCTCTTGGCCGGCCGTCGATCCGCGCGCCGAACGCTGGTCGTCACGGACGGAGTCTTCAGCATGGACGGCGACTTGGCGCCCCTTCCTGAGCTCTCGCGGCTGTGCCAAACCCACGGAGCGGAGCTGTATGTGGATGACGCACATGGCACCGGCGTGATGGGGGCCGGGGGGCGAGGAACGATCGAACATTTTCATCTCGAATCCGCCATCCCCTTTCACATGGGCACGCTGAGCAAGGCACTGGGCAGCTGCGGAGGGTTCATCGCAGGACCGGAGTCCTTGACGCAATACGTCATGAATGCCGGTCGATCGTTTCTCTTTACCACTGCGCCGACGCCGGGGTCCGCCGCAGCGGCCGCAGAGGCTCTCACTATCGTGCAACGAGAACCGGAACGCCGGACCCGCCTCTGGGCGAACCGGCAACGACTCTTTGCTGGGCTGGGGCAACTCGGGTTCAGATTATCCCCGAGCGAGAGCCCGATTCTCCCGATCCTCGTCGGTCAGGCGGATAAAACGGTGGCGTTTGCCGAAGCCTTGCTGCGCCGCGGGGTCTTTGCGCCGGCCATCCGCCCGCCGACTGTCCCCGAATCCACAAGTCGGATTCGTGTCACCATCACCTCGGAACATACGGCCGCTCAGATCGACGAAGCCCTCACCGCCTTCCGTCTCGCAGGCGAATCCGCCGGCCTGTTGTAAACGGCAACGTCAGACGTTGACGGACAGATTCCCTCGATTTCCTTGCTTTCACGGGACTCTGTGGCATCATCACCTACAGATGATTCACCGAGACCTAGGCGATCGTCTTCATTCTTACCTCTGAGGAGTCGTATCCATGGACATTTCGAAACTGCTGACCTTTTCGGCCAAAGAAGGCGCCTCCGACTGCCATATCAGCGCGGGCGAACCGCCGATGATCCGGCTTCACGGAGACCTCAAGAAACTCGACCACCCACCCCTCACGACAGAAGAAACCCACGCGCTCATCTACGACATGATGAGCGACGCGCAGCGCAAGACCTTCGAAGAGAAACGGGAATGCGACTTCTCTTTCGAGTTGGGGGACATCGCCCGCTTTCGCGTCAACGTGTTCGTCCAAAACCGAGGCCTCGGCGCCGTCTTCCGGAACATCCCGACGGAAATCATTCCGATGGAAAAGCTGGGGATGCCGCCCATCCTGCGCCAACTGTGCGACAAGGAGAAGGGCTTGATCCTCGTCACCGGACCGACCGGCTCCGGTAAGTCGACGACGCTCGCGTCGATGGTTGACTACCTGAACAACACCTTCGAAGGCCATATCATCACCATTGAGGATCCCATCGAGTTCGTCCACAAGTCGAAGAAATGCCTGGTCAACCAACGGGAGTTGGGCGTCCACACGCTGTCTTTTGCCAACGCGTTGAAGTCCGCCTTGCGCGAAGACCCCGACATCGTGCTCGTCGGCGAAATGCGCGACCTGGAAACCATCCAGCTGGCGCTGACAGCAGCGGAGACCGGGCACCTCGTCTTCGGCACTTTGCACACCTCCAGCGCGCCCAAGACGATCGACCGTATCATTGACGCGTTTCCGCCCGCCCAACAGGCCCAAATCCGCACACAGCTCTCGGAGGCGTTGGAAGCCGTCATCACTCAGACGTTGCTGAAGAAGAAAGCCGGCGGACGTGTCGCGGCCCTGGAAATCATGGTGGCCACGACGGCGATCCGGAACCTGATTCGCGAGGCCAAACTGCATCAGATCCCCGGCATCATGCAAGCCAGCCAGAAGGACGGCATGCAGACGATGGACATGGCCCTCAGCGAGTTGGCCATGCGCGGGGTCGTCACCAAGGCCGAAGCGCAATCCCGCAGCATGAACCCGAATCTGTTCGGCGCGGCAGCCTAATCACCACCGGACCGGAGACGAGGAAAGACATGGACGTTCGTACGCTGCTCAAAGTGATGGTGGATCAGGAAGCGTCAGACATGTACCTGACGGTGGACGCGCCGCCGACGTATCGCGTGCATGGCGCGACGACGCCGGCCAACATGCCGCCGTTCAGCAACGAGCAGCTCGAAGCCCTCGCCTTGGCGCTCATGCGCGGACAGCAGCGCGGCGAATTCGAAGAAAAGATGGAGATGAACCTGGCCCTCTACTACAAGGAGTTGGGACGATTCCGCGTGAACATCTTCCGCCAGCGGGGGAACGTCGGACTCGTATTCCGTCACATCAAAGCCGAGATTCAGACGGTTGAGCAACTCCGGCTTCCGCCGATCATCAAAGACATCGCGATGACAAAACGCGGGCTGGTCCTCGTCGTCGGCGCCACCGGCTCCGGCAAATCCACCAGCTTAGCCGCGATGATCGACCATCGAAACGACGTCCACCCGGGCCACATCGTCACGGTCGAGGACCCCATCGAGTTCGTCCACAATCACAAGAAGTCCCTGATCACGCAGCGCGAGGTCGGCTTCGACACCCTCTCCTTCCAGAACGCCTTGAAGAACACCCTGCGCCAGGCACCCGACGTCATCCTGATCGGCGAAATCCGAGACACGGAAACGATGGAAGCGGCCATCACCTTCGCCGAAACCGGTCACCTGTGCATCGGCACCTTGCACTCGAATAACGCCAATCAAGCCATCGAGCGCATCATGAACTTCTTCCCCGTCGAACGGCATGCCCAGATCTACTTGCAGCTCTCACTCAATCTCCGCGCAATCATTTCCCAACGGCTGATCCCCTCCACGGATGGGAAACGGGTGCCGGCGTTGGAAATCATGATGGACACGCCTCGCATCAAGGACTTGATCAAGAAAGCGGAAGTCGACACCCTGAAAGAGGCCATGGAGCAAGGCATCGAGGAAGGGTGCCAGACCTTCGACTACGTGCTGCTGCAGCTGTATAAGGAAGGCAAGATTTCACTGGAGCAGGCGCTGATCAACGCCGACAGCGCGAATAATTTGCGGCTGAAGATCAAGCTCGAGGGACTCAAGGGCGATGAGGCCATCAATGCTCTGCTCGACAAGAGCCCGCACTCGACCGGCGACAGCGCCTTCAAGATCCAAGGTGGAGGGCCGGGAAACGTCTCCCCGATTCGCAAGCGCTGATTCGCCTCATTGCGTCTCCTCCCCCGTCTGCCGCTCGAGGTACGAGGCAATCTTCTCCAACGCCAACGCGCTCAGCTTGGCCCCGTACCAGGTCGGCATCGTGTTCGCCGGATAACCAGGCACCACATACAAGCCTGGGTCAACCACCGACTCCACCACATAATCGTGAACTGTCTTGGCTCCTCCCTTGTAGGAGGGGTCTTGCAATCTCGCCGGTCCTGTCTTCCCAAGCGCCAACGCCGGCCCGACCCGGCCTTCCGCGCCGGGAATCCCTGGAATGGCGTGGCAGACCGGACAACCGGCGCGAGTGAACATGGCGGGTATCGGCTCGTCTCCCGTGACGAGCGGAACCATT
This sequence comes from uncultured Nitrospira sp., assembly GCA_964590845.1. Lineage (GTDB taxonomy): Bacteria > Nitrospirota > Nitrospiria > Nitrospirales > Nitrospiraceae > Nitrospira_C. The sequence continues at coordinate 1,185 of CAZPYP010000075.1, read as the reverse complement.
TCCGGAGCCAGAGTGGGAACACTCGTCGAGGCCGGGGCCGCGCCTTCCTTCGTCGTCATCATGGCCCAGATGACTCCCAGCGCCATGACCGCAACGATCAACAGCGTGACGGATCGATCAGACATAACCCAGTCGTCCGGCAGTCAGAGCCCCGGAAGATCCTCCCGTCATTTGGCCGCCGTCATGCCACAGCGGAATCCGATCGTACGGTCCTCGAATTCCGGCTCGGCTGAATAACGGGCGGTGACACGCAAGGCCACCGGCAAATCGGCCCAAGAGCCGCCCCGCAACACGCGTTTCTCGCCCTGCGCGGGACCAGTCGGATTGCTCCCCGGGCTCTTCTGATAATACTCGCGGTCGTACCAGTCAGCGACCCACTCGGCCGCGTTGCCCGCCATGTGGGCTAGACCGTAGGGACTCTTTCCGCCTTCTTTCAGGCCGTGGCGTACGCTCATGCCTTCCAGACCGGACGTGACGGCCACCAAGGTGATCGCCTCGCTCACCCAAAGCCCCCGGTTGTAGTTGGCGATATCGACAAACGGCTGCATGTGGCCCCAGGGATACCGGCGACCATCGCTACCGCGGGCGGCCTTCTCCCATTCCGCCTCGGTCGGCAGTCGTTTCCCAGCCCACTGACAGTAGGCCTGCGCATCCGCCCACTTCATGCCGATGGCGGGACGATCGCCGACCGTCGTCGCGGCCTCATCATCCCATGTGGGAGGTGAATCCTGTTTCCCCGAGTCCAAAAATTTCCGATACAGGGCGAGCGTGACTTCGTACTGGTCGATGTAATAGGCGTTCAGCGTAACCGTATGTTCAGGGCGTTCATTGGGGAGCCCGTCATTGCTTCCCATCGTAAACGGCCCGGCCGGCACCAAAATCATGGGAGCCCCGTCCTTCCCTTTGATCGTCTCGACGGGCACCGGTACCGCCGGTTTGACCGGCTCCTGCGGTGACGCCGCGAGAAACACAAACCCCGCCGCCAACACTGCCACTTGTGTTATGAGATTATGCCAATGTCCCATGGTCCCTCCGCAAGAACAGCGATGAGGGAAATCAGTCTACTCAGACTCACGTCCAAACTCAAACGTCTTGACGGAGAAAAAATCGGAAATCGCTCAGGAAAAGGCTGGTGTCCCCAACGGGATTCGAACCCGTGTTGCCGGCTTGAAAGGCCGGCGTCCT
>CAZPYP010000074.1:10856-12207 GCA_964590845.1 uncultured Nitrospira sp. | reverse complement strand
TGCGCACGATGATGCCGGCGAGCGCGATGAAGCCGATCATCGACGTGGCCGTGAAGTAGGAACCGGTCAGCCAATGGCCCGGCAGAATGCCGATGAGTGTGAGCGGAATCGGCGCCATGATGATGATCGGGGTAAGAAACGACTGGAACTGCCCAACGATGAGGAGATAAATCAGGAGCATCGCCACCGCGAAGGCGATCCCCATGTCGCGGAACGTCTCATAGGTGATCTGCCACTCCCCATCCCACTTCATCGCGAGCTTCTCCTCCGACCAGGGCTGTGACGCGTAGTATTGCTCGATGTGGTAGCCTTCGGCCGGCCGATAGGCTTCCAACTTCTTCCCCACTCCCAGCACACCATAGACGGGGCTCTCGGCTTGCTCCGCGCCTGGTCCGCCAACATCGGCCACGACATAGACGACCGGTTTCAGATTCTTGTGATAGATCGCTTGATCCTGGACGGTCTGCTCCAACGTCAGCAGTTCGGACAATTGCACCATCCCGCCGGTTTTCGTCTTCATCCCGATCTCGCCAATGTGTTCCAGGCCCGTGCGTTCGGCGAGTGGAAGGCGAAGGACGATTTGCACCGGGCTTTTTTCTTGTGGAATATGGACTAAGCCGACCTTAGCCCCCTCCAGCGCCATGCGCAACGTCTGCACGATCTCCTCCGACGGAATACCGGCCAGCGCAGCCTTGGCCCGGTCGACCGTGAACACATACTTCACCTGATCCGCCTCGATGTAGTCGTCGACATCGACGACACCGGACGTGGACTCAAACAAAGAGCGTACCTCGCGCGCGACGGCAATCTGGCGTGCATACTCCGGTCCGTAGATTTCTCCGACGAGCACCGACTGCACCGGAGGTCCCGGCGGGACTTCCACAACTTTCACATTGGCCTTGTACTGACGGGCAATGTTTTGCACCGGCCCCCGCAGCCGCCTGGCTATCTCGTGACTTTGAGTCGTTCGTGCGTCCTTAGACACCAGATTGATCTGAATATCCGCTTCGTGAGGCCGTTCCCGCAGATAGTAATGCCGGACCAGACCGTTAAAGTTGAAGGGCGAAGCCGTACCGACGTAGGCTTGATAGTCCCGCACTTCCGGAACGGTCTGGACATGCTGCGCGAGGGCCTTCGTGACCCGCGCGGTTTCTTCAAGGGTGGTGCCTTCCGGCATATCGATGACCAGTTGCACCTCGCTCTTGTTGTCGAACGGCAACATCTTCACGACCACATGGCGCGTATAGAACAGGACACCGGAACCGATCAGCAGGAGCGCAACGACAGTGAGGAAGGCAGCGGCCAAGATGGGATGGGACAACAGAGGCGACAGAAACCGGCGGTAGAGCCT
>CAZPYP010000074.1:1528-10756 GCA_964590845.1 uncultured Nitrospira sp. | reverse complement strand
AACATGGCGATCGAGGCATTCACAGGGATCGGCCGCATGTACGGCCCCATCAAACCGGAGACGAACGCCATCGGCAGCAACGCGGCGATCACGGTCAGGGTGGCGAGGATCGTCGGATTCCCGACTTCATCGACGGCGTAGATGGAGGCCTCCTGATGCGGCCGTAGGCGCAGCGTGAGGTGGCGGTAGGTATTCTCGACGACCACGATGGCGTCGTCCACCAAGATGCCGATGGAGAAGATGAGCGCGAACAGCGTCACCCGATTGATGGTGTAGCCGATGAGCAACGACGTGAAGAGCGTCAAGGCCAGGGTCAGAGGAATGGCGATCGAAACCACGAGTGCGGGACGTAAGCCCAATGCGAGACCGAGAAATGCGACGACGGCGACGACGGCGATCAGCAAGTGCCAGAGGAGTTCGTTGGCTTTGTCTTGCGCGGTCTCTCCGTAATTGCGCGTCACCGTCGCGCGGACATCCGCCGGAATCGTCACGCCCTTCATATCCTCGACCTTCCGAATCACTTCCTCGGCAACGGTCACCGCGTTCGTGCCGCCTTGTTTGGCGATGGCCACGGTCACGGCCGGCTCTTCCTCCAGGCCATGAGATCCAAACCAAACATACTGTGTCGCTTCCCGAGGACCGTCGATCACCTCCGCCACCTGTCGGAGGTAGACCGGCCGTTGGTCGTGCACACCGACGACCAATCGTTCAAGATCGTCTTGCGATCGAATGAACCGACCGGTCTCCACGAGGAAGCTTTGATTGCGGCTGTCAAAGCGGCCCGTCGGCAGCGCTCGATTCTCTCCGCGAATCACCCCTGCGACTTGCAACGGCGTCAACCCATAGGCCTTCAATCTGGCGGGATCGATCTGCACACGCAACTCTCGAGTTTGCCCTCCGACAATAAAGCCGCTGGAGGTGCCCGCGACCTTCTTCGCCTCTTCCAAGACCTGCTCGGCCAGTTGATGCAGTTCGAACTCGCCGTACCGGTGGCTTGACAGCGTCACTGTCACGATCGGCACGTCGTTGACGTCTTTCGGTTTCACCAGAAAGGGATCGGCGCCAGGCGGCAACAAGTCCTGATTCGACATCAGCTTGTCGTAGAGATCGACCAGGCTCTGCTCCATCGGCTGGTTGACGTAGAACCGGACAATGATCAGCGCGCCGCCTGGTCGGGAGATCGAATAGACGTACTCGACGCCCTTGATCTCGGAGATCTTGCGTTCGAACGGTTTGGTGATCTGTTCCTCAACAACCTTGGTGGAGGCGCCGGGAAACGGCAGCCAGACATCGGCCATCGGCACGATGATTTGCGGTTCTTCTTCGCGCGGCGTGGCCACAATCGCAAACAGGCCCAGCAGCAAGGTTGCCAGCATGATCAACGGCGTGAGCTTGCTCCCGATGAAGAGGGCGGCAATCCGACCGCTGAGTCCTGGACGATAGTGGTCCATCGCGAGGCCTATGGGGCAGGAGGCGCAGGAGCCGCGACAGCGTCCACGATTTTGACGGTGGCACCATCGACGCCCCGGGCGCCTTCACGCATGACCACTTCGCCGACATTCACGCCGGACAGGATTTCGATCTGTCCATCGAAGCGCCGTCCGACCTTCACCCAGCGAAGGCGGCCGATGTGATCGGCGCCGACGACAAACAGGCTCGTCAGTTCGCCGCGAGCCACAACGGCGGACTCCGGCACGAGCATCGTCTGACTGGTGCCTTTGTCCAACCGAAACCGTCCGAACATGCCGCTCTTCAAGCCCGGCGTCGGAGGCAAATCCACTTTCACGGTAAATGTGTGGGTCTGGGGGTCTCCCGCCGACAGAACCTTGCTGACCGTCCCCGTCACAGCCTGCTGACCCAAGGCATCGATCACGACGGGAATCTTGTCCCCACGCGAGAGCGATTTGAGATCTCCCTCTGCCACCGTGGCTTCGAGGCGCAACTGCGTCGGATCTTCCATCTTCAACAGCGGCTGCCCCGGCGATGCGAGTTCACCCGCCTCCACAATCCTATCCGTGATCACGCCGTCGAAAGGAGCTTTCACTACTGTGTAGCTGAGCTGGGCCAGTACAGCCTTGCGGTTGGCCTCCGCGACCTTAAAGGCGCGTGTCGCATTCTCCATCTCCTGCTTCGAGACGGCGTCCTGCGCATACAGCTTGTTCATGCGATCGAGCTGGGCCGTTGCGTTTTCCAGCTCTGCGGCGGCACGGGCCAAATCCGCCCGCACATCCCGATTGTCCAGCTCGATGAGCGCCTGCCCCTTGACGACTTGCGTCCCTTCGCGCACGAGCATGGACTTGATCGTGCCCTGGATACGACTGGAAAGGGTGGCTTGGAATACCGGGGCCACTTGGCCTGTCACTTCAACACGCACGGGCACCGCGGTGGCCTTGATCTCCACCACTACGGCTTGAATCGTGGTTTGCGGCGCAGCCGACACGACGGACGTGGCCGGTTCCTCCTTGGGACCGCATCCTACGGACAACAGCAGCGCTGCAATGAGTGCTCGTTTCACCTGGCCAATCCTCGCCTCAGGGGATGTTCCCCTAATCTCCACAGAACGTCAATGCGCGCCGTATGAGCACCACGCCGGCCCCTTGGCCCCAGTCCTCCCGGAACGAGCAGGCCGGCGAAACAGCTCATGTTTCTGCTTCTTCGACACCCATGGCTGCCTGAGCGTGTTTCTCGCATGGAATGTCGGACCGAGCGCCCTCCCTCTCGTGGTCGTCCCACCTCCCGCGTTTGGCCCCCAACTGGCGCAGAAGACATTCGGCCGTCGCAAGCAGTTCTTCAACGCGGCCGTTCGGTTCCGCGCCGTACCGTTCACGATCGAAGATGGGAATTTGCAAACAGACCTCGGCTCGATATTGCCGCTCAGGCGCGTACATGATGCGGTGCATCGGAGGGTGAGGATGTTGACAGGGCTTGAGGAGATCTAAGGATTGAAAAAACACTCGGCACAGACGATGGAGTGTGCCCACCAGTTCCCGCAGCTCAGCATCTTCACCCGTCGGCAAGTGTTTGGCATCCTGAAAGGCCGCATAGAGGTTGAGTTGAAAGCCGATTTGCACGATACGGCCTGTCCCGTCTTTCACGTAAAACGGGTCGTGATCGAAACAGACCTTGCGCGCGACGATCATGTCTCGCAATGCCTGCTCGCTCGCGAAGGCTCCGTCGAGTATAAGTTGAAGCGTCACCGGTGACTCCCCGCCGTCGATGTTTTCGCACGTGGCGTGAGCCCCATCATCCTGGCGCTCGGCTACTCTTGCACCCCGAGCTTGCGCAGCAGCGCCATCATCGGACACCAGCCGGTAAAGGCCGATTGGATGAGATTCGCTCCGACGAACGCGGCGAAATAGTTCCAATAGGGGTGAACCGTCGCTCCGAGGACCACGGCAATGAAGACAAATACCCCCGCAATCAAGCGTAACATCTCGTTGAGTCTCATATTCCCTTCCTTCCCTCCTGTCGAATGGGAGGCAGGCAGGAGGCAAAGGATTCACCAGGCCGGTTTATGGCGTTTGCTTCAGGCTGAGCATATAGGTGGTCAGATCGTTCAACTGGTGCTCACTCAGCGGAAATTTCGGCATGAACGATCCCGGAGAGACTGACTGTGGATCGCGAAAGTGCTTGAGATGCCATTCGCGTTCGGGCCTGACGTCGCCGACGAAAGACAGATCGGGCCCTATCGCTCCGCCTTCGCCGTGGGTACGGTGACAGCCCGCACAGCCGAACTGCGTATACACGGTTTTGCCTCTCGCCACGGCTGGATCGATGCGCGGCACGGCATAGAGATCCCGTATCGAGATTCCCAACAAACCGAACACCACGACGAGAAAAATGGCCCCCGCGGCCAGCGCAACCGGTCGCGCCGTCGGATGGCGAACCGGGTTCCGATCTAAGAACGGCCAGCAGAACAGTCCGAGGAAGAACAGCGAGGGCAGAATCCACGTGGCAACCGGCTCCAGCGGCCCGTGCATATACTTCAGCAGCTGGTAGTAGAAAAGAAAATACCATTCCGGCACCGGCACGAACGTGGTGTCGGAGGGGTTGGCCTTGTCGGCCAGCGGAAAATGCACGGTGAGCGCGAGGACCGCTACGACGGCGAAAATGCCCAGCATGACGACGGCGTCCATAAATACCTGCCGGGGATAAAATGCCTCGCTGATTCTGACCCGTCGTTCGACAAAGCCGGGACTGTCGGATCCGCCTTCCTTCGAGGCAGGCCCGCCGCTGCGCCGCCGTTCGACTCCTCCTTGCCACGGTCCTGCGGGACCGACTCGACGGAGAATAAAGAGATGGAACATCACCAGGCTGACCAGTACCGCCGGAAAGAACAGGACGTGCAAGGCGAAAAAACGCGACAAGGTCAAGGCGCCGAGTGTCTCCCCACCCCGCAACACGGGCGTCAGCGCATCACCGATCACCGGCACCGTGCCCACCATGTTGATACCGACCTGGGTGGCCCAGTAGGCGTTCTGATCCCAGGGAAGGAGGTAGCCGGTAAACGCGAATCCCAACACGATCAAGAAGAGCACGACTCCCACCATCCACAGCAACTCGCGCGGTGGCTTGTAGGCCGCGTAGAGATACACCTGCAGCATGTGGAGGCCGACCGCGATCACCATCCCAGAGGCGCCCCAGTGGTGCAGGCCGCGAACGAACGCGCCGAACAGCACCTGCGTGTCGATGAACTGGACGCTGTCGTAGGCGTGATCCGGTGTAGGTGCGTAGTAGATCGCCAGGAACATGCCGGTTACGGCTTGAAGGAGGAAGAGGAACAGTGTGGCGGACCCGAAGACATAAATCCAGCTGGCCCCTCCGGGAATCGGTTCGTCCAGCAGTGTGCGCTCGAGCGATTTCAGCCGCAGCCGGCTGTCGAGCCACATATAGACTGTCTTGCCGATCATAGCTGGGCCTTCATGCCGCTGCCGCTCCCATGAACATCTCGATTCGGTTTCAGATCTCGACAGACCGGGCCAGACCCGACTTATACTCTTTGTACTGCACGAGCAGCCGTCCGTTCTCGATCTTCGACGGAAGTACATCCAGCGACCGGGGCGCCGGGCCGCCGAGCACCACCCCAGTGACATCGTACATACTCCCGTGGCAGGGACACTTGAACTTCTTGTCCTCGCCTTCCCATCGATAGCCGCATCCAAGGTGCGTGCAGATCGGCGAATAGACCGTGACGCGTCCGTCGGCTTGCTTCACCGCCCAGACGGCCTTGTGGGAGCTCGTTTCCATCCAGCCGTCACGGATGGTCGTGACATGGTCGAACTGCCGCGGTTCGCCGGTCGGCAAGTCGGCCACGGCGCCGACATCGATCCATGGACGCTCACGGCGCTTCAAGGCGGGCGACACGACATAGCCGATCAGAGGGATTGCAAGCCCGAGCCCGATCAACCCTGCCGCTCCTCCGATCATCCACTGAAAGAAATTCCGTCGCGGGCAGACCGGCGTGTTCAATTCGTCTGAGAGCGAGTTGTTCGGCTCGGATTCAGGGCTGTGCATGACGTCCTTTCAGGGACAATGAGCAGGATTTCTGGCATCGGAAATTCCGGCAGAAAAGCAGTGAACAGAACGATGCCTTTCCTCCTTTAACGGCAATCCCCGCTCGATCTTTACCCATTACCCTCTCCGGGTTCACCTTCCCCAGTTCCGTGCTTCACTGGTTAGGCGGACTGCTCTAGCTTCGTGATCCCCATCGCCTTCAGAATCGCCTTTTCGAAGAATGGCTCGCTCACTCCGCGCTTCATCTTCATGAGGAAGTATTTTTCTAAGCCGATTTTGGCGAGATGCACCCATTTCCCCTTCTTGGCCCAAGTGACGTTGCGCGGCGCCATCTGCGGCAAAGCCACGAAGGCCATGCCCGTATCGCCCATGTCGGCCAAGCAGATCGCATTCCATGTCGCGGTGTCGCGCTTGGCATTGTTGTCGATGTCGGCCTTGATATTGTGGACGGCTGCCGAGACCATCGATTCGATCATGTAGCCCGTTTTCGGGGCGCCGGTCGGCACAGGAGTCTGTTCAACGGGCGGGATCGCCACACAGACCCCCACGGCATAAATGTTCTTGTACTTGGGGTTAGCCTGGTAGGCGTCGATGTTCACGAAACCTTTGGGATTGCACAGACCGGAAGTTCCTGCGACCGCATCCACTCCGGCAAACGGCGGGATGATCATCGAGTAGCGGAACGGCACTTCTTGTCCGTCCTCCAGGAGGAACTTGCCAGGCTGCACCTCCTTGATCGCGGTGTTGTAGATGGGCTTGATGGAATGTTCGGCGAACTCATCTTCCATGAGCCGCCGTGACTTGCCGACCCCGGCCAAGCCCATGTGGCCGATATAGGGCTCCGGTGTGACGAAGTAGATCGGGACTTTTTTTCGAAGCTTCTTCTTCCGTAGGTCTGCGTCGAGAATGAAGGCCATTTCGTAGGCCGGGCCGAAACACGAGGCCCCTTGTGCGGCACCGACCACGATCGGACCGGGATCTTTCAGAAAACTCTGATAGACGCCGTAGGCTTGCTCGGCATGGTCTACGTTGCAAACCGATTGCGTAAACCCGCTCGGACCGAGTCCAGGCACCGCGCCGAAGTTCAGTTTAGGTCCCGTCGCGATGATGAGATAGTCGTAGGGCACTTCACCTTTCGAGGTGATCACCCGATTCTGTTCCGGATCAATCCGATCAGCCGCCGCATGGAGGAACTCAACGCCTTTCTTCTCCAGCACCGGGCCAAGGGCAAAACTAATGTCTTTCCTCGCGCGCCAGCCGACGGCGACCCACGGATTCGACGGCACGAAGTGGAACGAGTCGACATTCGAAATCACCGTGACCTTGTGCTTCTTGTCCAACAGCGCCCGCGCCTCATAGGCCGCAGGTAACCCACCGATCGACGCGCCGATGATCGCCACTCGTGCCATGGCATCTCCTTTCACTAGCCGTCAGCGTTCAGCTATCAGCAGACAGCCATAAATAAGATCAGCTCACCAGCCTGACTCGTTTGAGCCTCTGGGTGTACATTGGATTCACCGCCGTCTAGCGTTTCAGCATTCGATTCGGACAGACAGCTAACGGCTAGAAGTTAGGGGCCCACGCCGAATCGGTACAGGTCATGGCAGGTCGTGCAGCGGGCGGTCATGCTCGACAATCGCTCCAGAATCTGTTGCGGCGTTTCGTTCTGCACGATCGCGTCTGCCAGCGCATCCATATCCTTGTGAATCGACATGCCCATCTGTTTGAAGGGCAACGGCAGCTTGGCCATAATGGCCGGGCTGGTATCCGCCGCCATCTGCATACCAACGACCTTGGCCGCTTCCGCCATGGACTTCCGATTCAAGTCTGATTCGCTCAGTCCACGGACCACACCGTCGACGGCTTTCAACAGCTGCCGCATTTCCGCCAAGATCTGATCCCGTTCAGCCGGCGCCAGGAGAATTTCCATTCGACCGTCGGCTCCTCTCGTCGTCCACCCCTTCACGAAGAACCATCCGCCGATGGCCAAGGTGACAACCCACAAGACTATTGCCGCAACGCAGAGTCCTTGTTTCATATCTGCTCCCATAGGAGTTAACGTTTCAGTGTGACGCCGGCTCCGTAGTCATACACCAGGCTTCCGCCGTAGTAGCTCGCGACGAACAGGACGACGACCGCTCCTATGCCGAGCGCGATTCTCAGCGCAGGCCGTTCGGCGACCCAACCCAGCCACTCCGCTATTTGGTGGCCCAGCAGGCCCGCAAACAACCAGAAGGTGGCGAAGCCAAGTTTTTCGTGAATCTCAAGAAGTTGCTCAGGAACGCCGCTATGTTCGACGGTTTCTTCTGCCATGTGGCCGGAAATGACCGAGGCCAGCGCACCGGCAACTCCCAGCATCAACGTGTAGCGGCTGGCGGTGCGTGATTCGTCCCGACGCCACCGTTGGGCGAGCAGATCGAAGAGGACGCTCGCGCTCAACAAGGCGATCGGGAAATGCACGAGCATGGGATGAAGGGGATGCATGGCGCCTCAGACGGGGAAGCTTGCAAGGAGGGAACCTCGTCGTGAACGTCAGCAAATCAGGAGGTTGCCAGCCACGGAGAGTGACTGCGGTTCTCAAGAGGGGAGTCTTGCGCCAGGTGGAAGTTGATCGCTGTCGCAGAAGGCGACAGCGGCCGAGGTCAGGAACGGGCGAGGAGAACGGCGGCAATGACGATCACCACGGCGATGATGAGAGAGAATCGAGGCAGCCAACGGGAGAAGCGGACCAATCGCTGGTCTCGTGCGCTTCGTTCCCGATCTGGGATGGCGGAGATCCGGCTCACGCGAGGGCCGATGACTAGATCGTGAAGAACGGTCATGAGCAACAACACCGCCACCAACGTCAGTTTCGCCACGAGCATCGTGGGCCAGCGGTCGGGACTGCCGAATCCCCGCTGGAGAACGATCAGCGGACCGGTCGTGAGCAGGACGGCGATCGCGGTCCACACGACAGGCCGAAATCGTAAAGCCGCCGCCCGAAACAGGGCCGAGGAGCCGGGAAACGCAGAGCTACGGACAAGTGGAGCCAAGACGATCGAGAGAAAGATCATCCCGCCGATCCACGTGACGGCCGCCGCGACGTGGAGCGTCACGAGGACGATGAAGGTCATAGACATGGCGGGTTACGCGGTGGACGGAATCGGATGAGATCGCAGCGAGGCCGGGTCGATCAACGAAGACGCCTCGTGATCTGGAAGCTGCAGCTGTGGGCACCAATCGATTTCAGCTGACACTGCGGCAAGGCGCCAGCGTTCGGTGTGCGAGGCCCTCTGATTGGCCAACTCCTGCGTCAAACAAGGTCGGCACATGAATTGGCAAGAAACGGGGCAGCGCTGGGCGGCGCAGTCGACGAGCTGATGAAAGAGCGCGGATCGTTCGTGGCAGTATCGTGCTGCATCGGGCGCCCGCAAGCTGTCCTGAAAGCAGCTCAGTCGTTGCCACAAACCCGTCAGGCTGGAGAGCGGCTTGGCATTGAGGCTGGCCCACGCGCCGGGGAGGCGCACGGATTCTCCCACCAGTTGGACCGCCTCGTTGAGGCCGTTCGGCAACGACGAATAAATGGCCACCGCCATGCGGCGGTGGCCGGTCCATTCGACGGTGAAGCTCGGGGCGCGTTGCGCAAGACTCAGTGCCCGTGCGCTGTCCTCGTCGACTCCATAGGGCAAATGGACGATGAGGTTTATCACGAGGTGCCGGACAGTCTCAGAATCC
>CAZPYP010000074.1:0-1428 GCA_964590845.1 uncultured Nitrospira sp. | reverse complement strand
ATCCTCAGCCGAAGCCGGCAAGACACCACAGACAGCGAGCCCCAGCGCGATCGCAGCGATCGCACCCTTCATTCCAACGGTCCTGACTCTTCTCCGACCCTGCATGATGCCTCCCTTCGGCGATGATCGAAGGGCGCGTTTCGCCCTTCGACGGTTGCGCTGATTTGCGCTCGCCGGCCCGAGACATCAGCTTGTAGAGGAAATGAACCATCGATCCCTGCGTACCTGTGTGCCACTCAATCAGAATGATTTCTGCTTGTCGTCTCCTTGGCCCTCCGACATCTGTCCGAGCATGACGGACGGAACGGATTTGGCGCAGCGGAATCCAAGCCAATTCATTTTGGTATCCGGCGGCGCGCCGTTGCGTTGGGCAGCCCGGACCGTCGGGGTGCTGTCGATCCATCCGCCGCCGCGAAACGCCCGATTGGTCCCCGTTTCCGGTCCTTTTGGATTGCGGTCTGGCGCCGTCGCGTAATAGTCCTTGTCGTACCAGTCGGCCACCCACTCGGCGACGTTACCCGCCATCTGCTGAACACCGTAGGGACTGGCCGCATTGTCGTACTTGTCGACGGAAATGATCGGCGGATAGAGCAGCAGCCGCTCGGGACGGTCGCGCACCGGTCCCGAGAGCCCGGATCGGCCGTAGTTGGCGCGCGTCAGACCGCCCATCTGATTGCCCCAGGGGAATATTCGCCCGTCTTCTCCACGAGCCGCCTTTTCCCATTCCGCTTCCGTGGGTAGACGCTTGCCGGCCCATTTGCAGTAGGCGTCCGCATCGTTCCAAGTCACGTGCATGATGGGATGGTTTGCCATAGGCTCCTGGAAGTTCCCTCCGTCGTAGCGCCAATCGAGCTGAGGCAGGCGACCGGTGGCGAGCACGAACTTCAAATAATGCAAGGCCGTCACTTCATACTTGTCGATTTGGAAACTGTCGAGATAAATCGACCGCTGCGGCAGCTCCGCCTTATACGCGTTGCGATCCACCTTTTTGTCGCTCCCCATCAAGAAGGGGCCTGCCGGCACGAGGACCATCTCTTCCTTCGGTTGCCATTCGGCCACCCGTTGCATGGCGAGCGTCTTACCTTCCGGTGTCCATTCGACCACGATGTCCTGCGTGTCGAGCCCCCAGGCGACTCGCACCGCGATCAACAACAGCGCAATCACCAGCAGCGTGTTCAGCGTGAAATTCCAACGCTGCCAGACCTGTGTTTCTTTTCGTTCCACCTCTTTGGCCTCCTCTTCAAGCTCTCAGCTCTCAGCATTCAGCTATCAGCTTCAGACAGTTTGAGCCCGCGGCTGACGGCTGATTACTGACCGCAGATAGCTAGCGCTCTTGCTTCTTGAGCAGCGGATCGATTTCCTTCTTCTCTTCTTCGGTCACGTTGTACCGCACGTAGTCATGGTCCAAGACCTCGTTGGCGTAGAGGC
>CAZPYP010000073.1:0-12268 GCA_964590845.1 uncultured Nitrospira sp. | reverse complement strand
CGGTGCCGATCAGCGCCGCCACGCCCAACGTGATGCCGGCGGTCGAGACGAAGGTGTTCAGCGAGATGGTTCGGTTCCTGCGCTTGGCGCGAAGATACCGCAGACCGACGAAGATCTCGAAAGGCAGCGCCATCGGTTATTTCTCGGGCCGCAGTTGAGGAAAGAGGACGACGTCACGGATCGAAGCCTGGTTCGTGAACAGCATAATCAAACGGTCGATGCCGATGCCTTCGCCGGCGGTCGGCGGCATGCCGTATTCCAAGGCCCGCAGGAAATCTTCATCGACAAGATGGGCTTCTTCGTCGCCGGCTGCGCGCTGAGCCGCCTGTCCCTCGAACCGTTCGCGCTGATCCAATGGATCGTTCAACTCGGAAAAGGCGTTGGCGATTTCCCGTCCGGCGATATAAAGCTCGAACCGATCGGTCAGCGCTGGGTTGGCGTCTTTTCTCCGGGCAAGAGGAGAGATTTCAATGGGGTAGTCCGTGACAAACGTCGGTTGTTGCAGGTTCGGCTCGACCGTCTCCTCGAAGATTTCATTGACGATGTTGAAGAGCGGCCACTTGGGATCGACCGGCACGTTCAAGGTTTTAGCCGCGGCGAGCGCCTTGTCCCGGTCGTGCAAGACGGATTCATCCAAGCCGTTCACTTCCAGAACGGCCTGATGGTACGACCAGCGGCGCCAGGGGGGCGTCAAGTCGATCGTCTTGCCCTGGTAGTCGATGACCGTCTTGCCCAGCGTCTGTTTCGCCAGCGAGGAGATCATGTCTTCGGTCAGAATGATCAGATCCTGGTAGTCCGCATAGGAGACGTAGAACTCCAGCATCGTGAACTCGGGATTGTGGATCGTGGAAATCCCTTCGTTTCGGAAGTTGCGGTTGATCTCGAAGACGCGCGGAAAGCCGCCCACGATGAGGCGCTTCAGATACAACTCGGGCGCGATGCGGAGGTAGAGATCCACGCCGAGCGCATTGTGATGCGTGACAAAAGGTTTGGCTGTCGCGCCGCCTGGAATGGGATGCATCATCGGCGTCTCCACTTCGAGAAAGCCGCGCTCGATCAAGAAGGCGCGGATGCCGGCGATGATCCGACTGCGCGTCGCGAAGATGCCGTGGACGTCGGGGTTGGCGATCAAGTCGACATAGCGTTGGCGGTACCGCGTCTCCACATCCGTCAGTCCATGCCATTTCTCCGGGAGCGGCCGGAGCGCTTTGCTCAAAAAGGTCAACTCGCGCACCTCGACCGTGAATTCGTTGGTCTTCGTGCGGAACAACGTCCCGCTGACGCCGATCCAATCGCCGAGATCCAGCTGCTCCGCGACGGTGTAGGCCTGATCGTTCAACAGGTCTTTCTTCAAATAGACCTGGAGTCGGTCAGAGCCGTCCTGCAAGACGGCAAACCCGGCTTTGCCGAACCGCCGTAGGGCGACCACCCGGCCGGCAAAGGTGCAGGGGATCTTTTCCTGATCGAGGACCTCTTTGGTCTTTTCACCGTGCAGCGTGATCAACTGGCCGGCGCGGTCCTTCACCTCGAAGCGGCTGCCGTAGGGAGCCACTCCTGCCTCGCGCAAGTGATCGAGTTTCTTCACCCGCTGCTGTCGCTGTTCATTCGGTTCGTCCATGTCCGTTCCGTCCGTATTTATTCGTCGTCGTCCGGCACCTTGGATGGTGTCGTCGGTCCGCCGGCGAGTTTCTTCTTCAAGTAGGCCTCGATGAATCCGTCGACGTCTCCGTCCATTACGGCCGCTACCTGGCCGACTTCGTATCCGGTGCGATGGTCTTTCACCATTTGGTAGGGCTGAAACACATAGGAGCGGATCTGGCTGCCCCAGGCGATGTCTTTTTTCTCACCGACGATGGCGTTGAACTCCGCCTCTTTCTTCTTCTGCTCCAGCTCGTAGAGGCGGGCCTTTAAGATCTTCATGGCGCCGTTGCGGTTTTGCAACTGGGACCGCTCGTTTTGGCACTGCACGACGATGCCCGTCGGCAGGTGGGTGATGCGAATCGCCGTCTCCACTTTGTTGACGTTCTGGCCGCCGGCGCCGCCCGCGCGGAACGTGTCGATCCTCAAGTCTTTGTCTTCCACGACGACGTCGATGTCCTCGCTGAGCTCGGGATAGACGAAGACCGAGGCGAATGACGTATGGCGCCGCTTGTTGGAATCGAACGGCGAAATCCGGACCAGGCGATGCACTCCCGCCTCCGCCTTCAGATAGCCGTAGGCGTAA
The DNA here is from genome assembly GCA_964590845.1 of uncultured Nitrospira sp. Lineage (GTDB taxonomy): Bacteria > Nitrospirota > Nitrospiria > Nitrospirales > Nitrospiraceae > Nitrospira_C. The sequence goes on along the minus strand of CAZPYP010000073.1, from coordinate 10,044 downwards.
GGACCGGTGATGGACACGGTGGCACTCTTGATCCCGGCCTCGTCTCCGGCTTGGAGATCGAGCGTCTCAACTTTGAACTTCTTACCTTCCGCCCATCGCACGTACATGCGCAGCAGCATCTGGGCCCAGTCCTGAGATTCCGTGCCGCCGGCGCCGGGATGGATCGCCACGATGGCGTTGTTCGGGTCCAGTTCTTCGGAGAGCAGATGTTCCACCCGGAGCGTGGCGAGGCGCGGTTCGAACCGATCGAGTTCCGAGCTGAGTTCCTGTTCGAGACCGAGGTCGCCGCTTTCCGAGGCCAACTCCAGCAGCGCGTCGATATCGGAGAGTTTGCCCTCGATTTCACGCCACTGCTGCAGTTCACGCTCCAGCGTGACCTTCCTGCGGCTGAGCTTGGCCGCCGCCTGGGTATCGCTCCAGAAGCCCGGTTGTGCGGATTGTTGTTCCAGCTCTTCGAGCTCGGACGTCATGCGGGCGAAGTCAAAGATGCCCCCGAAGTTCGGAGACCTGTTCGCGAACCGAACGCACACGGATACGGATCTCATCCAACATCGCACGATTTCCTTTCGCGTTACACCGGCGTGGCTGCGACGGTGTTGGGTTCCGGGCCTTCGGTCCTGAAGAGGCCGAAGAGACAGAGAATGGCGCAGATTAACATACAGGCGTAGGCAAACACATCCCCGTAACGGCTGTAAAACGTGTGTGGCTGCCATACCGGGATCGCTGCCTGCACGGCGGTTTCCGTGAAAATCGGAGAGGCGTGAAGAATGCGGCCGAACGGGTCGATGAAGCCGGAAACGCCGGTATTGGCCGCCCGGGCGAAGGAGCGGTGATTCTCCACCGACCGAAACACGACCATGGAGAAGTGCTGCATCGGCGCCGACGAATCCCCGAACCAGGCGTCGTTCGTGATCGTCACGAGAAGTTCGGCGCCGTTGCCCGCGAATCGGCGGACCAAATCGGGGAAAATCACTTCGTAGCAGATCACGACTCCGAGTTTCACCGGCCGGCTTCCCGCTGACGTGTCAGTCGAACCGGTGCCGCGCGGTTTGGGTGTGATCGCGAAGATCGTCGGGCCGGGTCCGGCTTGAAAGTCGCCGATCCCTTCGACCAGTTTGTCGAGGAAGAAGAGTAGGGAGGACTTGAGCGGCACATATTCGCCGAAGGGAACCAAGTGTTGCTTGTCGTAGCGGCCGAGCAGCGGGCCGTCCGGCGAGAGCAGATAGGCGCTGTTGAGCAGATAGGGCGTCTTGCTCTGATCGTATCGGACCGCCGGGCTGCCGAACAACAAAGGCGCCGAGGCGCGATTGGCGATGGCCACCAGCTGTAATTGATAGAGAGGTTCTCGCTCATAGAGGAACGGCGTGGCGGCTTCGGGCCAGATGACAAGATCGGTTCCCTGGCCGAGCGAAGCGGTCAGCCGGTCGTAGCGCGCCAGCGTGTCCTCTCGAAAGGCCTTATCCCACTTGGTCGCCTGGTTGACGTTCGGTTGGACGACGCCGACCTGTACGGTCGACTTAGGGGCCACAATGCCTTCTCCGACGATGAGGGACGTGCTGTAGGCCCAAGACAGCCCGACGAGAATGGTCGAGGTGGTGACCAGTTCCCAGGGCAGCCGCGCAGGTCTGAATCCGCGGAACAGCGGCATGAGCCATGCGATCAGTTCGGCCATCGCCAGGTTGAAGAACACGATCAAGAAGGAGACCCCGTAGACGCCCAAGTGATCGGCGACTTGAATGATATCGAGTTGCCGGTATTGCGAGTAGCCGAGCAGGGACCAGGGCAACCCACTGAACAGATAGGTGCGCGCGAGTTCCAGCGTTACCCAAAGACAGGGCGCGGCAAAGAGACCATAGCGCGGCACCAGCGAGCGAAACCAGACTAGACCAGCGCAGTAAAGCGCTACGTATAACCCGAGAAAACCGGTCAGCAGCAGCATCACCGCGTAGCTGATGATCAGCGGCACTTTGCCGTAGGTGTGCATGGCCGTGACGACCCAGGCCATGATGCCGGTAAAACCGATGGTCCCAGCGAGCCATCCCAGACGGAAGGCGCGCCATTTGCTGAGGTCATCGAGGGCAAGATGGAGTGGAATCAACGCGATCCAAGCCAACAGGCCGACGTCGAATTTGGGAAAGCAAAAGGGGAGCAGGAGACCGCTCGCAACCGCGAGAGCAATCTGGCGAACGGGCCAGTCACGCATCGGGCTTAACTTAGCGGAAGGGGAAGGGCGATGCAACCAAGGTATTCCGGGATGGGCGCGACAGAGGAAAAACGGGTGAGGGCTTAGTGAGTCATGAAGGAGAGGGGGATGTGCGGTTGATCGAACGGCACTTGATCGAGTTCATTGGCCGTGACGTGATCGTGCCGGTCCAGTTCGACGCCGAACCAGGTGTCTTTGACCCAGCGGACGACGACCTTGCGAATTAACAACGCATTCTGCGTGGGGGGGATCAATAAGACCGTTAGCTCCATGCCGACCTGGACGCTGTGCGTCCCGCGCAGGCATCCGCCGGTTTGGGTGAGGTTCGCCGTCATCCCGCTGGCATGGAATGCACCGTCGGAGTAGTAAACGGCGCAGGCGACTGGCGCTCGCAGGTCCGAGCGTTTTTCCGAATGAAACATCATGACAGTCGGCCCCCTTATGAGAAGTGCGAAATCGTTGTCGGTTTCTGTGGCGTGATCGGCGCTGAGCGGATAGACAGAAGACTCAGCAGCGCCGCCGCGCCGATTCCCATCGCGTCGATCGTCAAATCATCGGTCGAAGGCGTCCGTCCCGGTACCGCCGCTTGCCATACTTCGGTCCAGAGACCGAAGATCAGCGCTGCGGCGGCTCCGGTTGGCACGGCATAGAAAAATGGCCAGGCTCGTTGCCTCAACCCCTGAATCAGCAGCCAGGCGAGAATGCCATAGCCCGGCGCATGGGCCCAGTCGAGCAGGTTCAACGGAATCTGGCAGAGTAGGCGACCTGAAAGTCCGGCTCCCGGAGCAATCATAGCGCCGGCGTAAAGCATGCCCGCATAAATGGCAGTCAGTCCGATGCTCACTCCGGCCTCCGTGACGTAACGAACTGGTGTGAAAGTACCCAACGGCAACGCGAATTAACTATTAGGCATTGGTAGGGGGAGGGGCTACTCGCGAGGTTCAAGTCGGCTGAAGTCGGACAGTTCTTCGTTGGGCCATGGAGGCGGCGAAGACCATCGCCACCTGGTCGAATTTCATCGCACAGATGATTTCCTGTTCGGAACCATGTATTCTTCAGCCAGGTGAGGACGAGGCTTGCTCCGGCAAGTCGATGCTGTGAATCGCGGATCTAACTCCATGAAAGCCTTGAGAGTAGGTTTCCTCCTTCCTGCGATCTTGTTTGTGGGATCCGGCTGCGTGATGAAGAGCACCTATGAACAGGCGCTCGCCGATCTGGACGCCACGAAAGCCGAACTCGAACAGGCCAAGACCCAATCGCGGGCGCTGGAACGGGAAGCGGCCGAGTTGGAGCGCTTGAAGGTCGACCTCACACGACAATTCGAGGCCGCCACGACCAATTTGCAGCAAGCCAAGCAGGACATAGAGAACGAACAAGCGGCGGCTCAGCGCCAGTTGAGCCAACTCAATCAGAAGCTCAGCCAGTTGGCCGCTCAGCAGAATAGCCTCCGAGTGGCACTCCAGCGGGCCCAGGATGAGCGGCCCGCGCTGCAGACGACGATCGACAAGTTCAAATCGAAACTGGGAGAGACGGATGGACCCAGAGCGCCGTCATTCACGACATACGCCCCTGTGAGCCCCCCGGTCGGTGATCCGCAGGTGCCCTCGCCAGCGGTTGCGGACCAGGTCAGGGCAGTGCCTGACCCTGCCCCTCAGCCTGCGGCTGCATCGGCACCGGTGGAGCAATCCGGAGTGAAGACCGATCGGCCGAGAACGGCTGCCGCGGAGCCCGCGGAAGAAGGTATTTTTTCGACTATCAAGGGGTGGGTCCTATCCCTTTGGCATTCTATTTTCTCCTGAGATTGACAACCGCTTGGCTCCATCACCTCTGCTGCCGAGAGTCCGCTCTCATCCGTCTCTATCAACGACTCGTCATGTTTCCCACGTCGAATCGATAGGTTAGCGGTCTCCCTCCTTCGTACGGAGTTCCATACTTTCACGTTATTGTCGGGGTTCCGTAGCCGGGATAGTCTTGGCTGGCATTTCGAATGGCATGCTTCGACTGACGGCATGCCGGAAAGGGCGGACTCCCATGAGCCACATGACATTCCGGATGATGATGGACAGCGGAGTGCTCCGATCTGGTGACAGGGAGATCCGTCGGGGGCCTGGCGGCGTTCCGCTATACGCCATGACTCAACTCCCTGATTTTGTGAACCATTCGCTGGACGTCCTATTCGGTTCGGACCAGGAAGTGTCCCAGCGTATGAGGCCTGAGCCGATCGTGAAGCCGCAGCGGATAGAACCAACTCAGCCGAACAAGCCGGGGAGGGAACGTTCGCTCAAGTCATTGTTGCATCGGCTCGGCCTGTCGGGTGAATCGGTCGAACGACGTACGAAGCAGCCAGACGCCCCCATACTCCTCGTATCAAGACTCGAAGAACAGGTGAGGGCACTCGAGTCGAAACTCAAGGCGGAGCAGGCGTTGTCCCGAGCCCAACGCGACGAACTTGGGAAGTTGAGGAGTCAAGCCTTACGGATCGACCGCCTTGAGGCAGATCTGGCCATCGAACGGGAATCGGGCAAGCAGTTGGTACATTGGCTGCTTGAGGCGGAGCAAGAACTGGCGCGGGTGCATCACGTCTTCAACGAGATGCAAGTCCAGGATCAGAATTCTTCTTCACAGTAACTCCCTTCACGATCGCCGGTTTCCCTATTCCACGATCAGGGTACCGGTCATGTTGGCATGTCCTTTACGCCGGCAGATATAGAGATACGTACCGGCTAGAGGAGTGGCGACGAGGCGGACGCGGTCGCCGGGCATGATCGTCAACCCCACACGATCCGATTTGGCTTGTGCCGGCCTCTCGGCGATATATTGCAGGAGAGGGCTGTCGAACTCATGGACCTCCCGGCCGGCGTTGAAAAGGGTCAGGACGAGCGGGGACTCGGTGGTGGCTCGAATGAGGTCGGGAGTGAACCGGTAGTCTTCGGTGGTCAGCGCGATAGGCTGAAATCGGTCGCAGGCGGTCAGGCAAGGGACGGCAACGATCGCACCCAGAAGACCGGCCGCCTGCCCAAGCCGCTGGATCAAGTGCGGTCGCATAGCCATTGCCGAATTGAGAGTCCTCACGTGAACAGACATGTGCGAATCAAGTTAGGTCCATATACCCCGTGGCTTCATCGGGGTCAACGAGCGGAATACTCATCCCCTTGACGCAACCTGTCGCTATCTCTATGGTACGTGATTGTCCGTCGTCTCCGGACCATCGGCATCTATCGGTTTCCACATGGCATCGACTCAAATTCAGTCGCCCTTCAAGCAGTTTCGAAACCTCCTGACCTCCGATCAGCTGGAATTCATTTGCGAGGCGCACAACGGGCTGAGTGCGCGGATCGTCGAAGAAGCGGGCTTCTCCGGTATTTGGGCCAGCGGCTTGTCGATCTCGGCTCAGTTCGGTGTGCGGGACAACAACGAAGCGAGTTGGACGCAGGTGCTCGAGACGCTGGAGTTCATGTCGGACGCCACCAAGGTGCCGATTCTCCTCGACGGCGATACCGGGTACGGCAACTTCAACAATATGCAGCGCCTGATTCGGAAGCTGGAGCAGCGCAAGATCGCCGCAGTCTGCATCGAAGATAAGCAGTTCCCCAAGACCAACAGTTTCATCAAGGGTGCCGCGCAGCCGCTGGCGGACATGCACGAGTTCTGCGGAAAGATCAAAGCCGGAAAGGATGCCCAGGCCGATCCGGATTTCTGCTTGATCGCCCGGGTCGAGGCATTCATCTGCGGCTGGGGATTGGCTGAAGCGTTGCGGCGTGCCGAGGCGTATCATCGAGCCGGGGCCGACGGCATCCTCATGCACAGCGCGCTTGCGGTGCCTGACGAGATCCTCGCCTTCAAGCGGGAATGGGGCAATCGTTGTCCGGTGGTGATCGTTCCGACGAAATACTACGCCACGCCGACCGAAGTCTTTCGCCAGCATGGATTTTCGATGGTCATATGGGCCAATCACATGCTGCGGGCGGCGGTGGACGCCATGCAGAAGACGGCGCGTGTTCTCAAGGCGAGCGAGAATCTATTGTCGATCGAAGACAAGGTGGCGCCGGTAGCCGAAATCTTCCGGCTGCAGAATGCGGCGGAGTTGCAGGAAGCGGAGGAGCGGTATTTGCCGCGCGGCGCCGAAGACACGTCGGCGATCGTCTTGGCGGCGTCCCGCGGAGAAGAGTTGGGGGAGCTGACCGAGCACCAGCCCAAGACCATGGTGAAGATTCAGGGCGCCCCGATCTTGTCGCACATCGCGGATGCCTACAACGCCGTCGGAATCAAAGACATTCTGGTCGTTCGCGGGTACAAGAAAGAGGCCGTTGCGCTGCCCAACTTGACCTACGTCGACAACGACGCGTATGCGCAGACCGGGGAATTGGATTCGCTGCTGAAGGGGCTGCAGGCGAGGAAGGGGCCGGCGCGAGATCTGATCGTCTCGTACGGCGATGTGTTGTTCAATAAATACATTCCCCAGGCGCTGTGTCAGGAAAAAGACGACGTTGTGGTCTTCGTCGACAGCGATTGGCAGAATCAGGCAAGTTATGCGAGGTTGGGCGGGTTTGCCGAATGCACCATGCCGAACTCGCGCAAAGCGTTCAACGCTAGGATCTATCTGAAACAGTTGGGGGAGAGCGTGCCGCGAGACGCCACCCACGGTGTCTGGATGGGATTTCTCAAAATGTCGACGGCCGGCGCCGCCCGCATCCAGGCGCTCATCGAGGATATGCTGGCGGATCCAAAAAATCGGCGAGCCGGCATTCCAGCCTTGTTGCAGGAAATGTTGAAGCGGCAGCAGCCGGTGCGTGTCCTCTACACGGTCGGTCATTGGCTCGACATCAACAGCCTTGACGATGTCGTTCAGGCCGGAAGCTTCTAGTCTCCTCTCGGTTGCGTCATCCTTCATTCACTCACGGCGCCATTCGAGAAAATGACGATGCGGTGGGTTCGAGGGTGGAATCCCGCGTCGAATTGTGATACCAAGTCACATCCCACTTCATCGGGTGAGAGGGTGAATGGCCAAGAAGCAACTGTCCGCTCCGTCGACCTCCGCATCGACATCCGCAAAATCCGCTCCTGAGCCCGCCGCTCCCAAGAAGGCCGCCAGCAAGCCGGCACAACAGGTGACGGCGGTCGAAATGGGTGCGCGTCAGCGGGAAATCTCCGTTTCCGAGTTCTTCACCAAGAATCGGCATCTGCTCGGGTTCGACAATCCTCGAAAGGCGCTGCTCACCTGCGTGAAGGAAGCGGTCGATAACGCGCTCGATGCGAGTGAAGAAGCGGGGATTCTCCCGGAAGTGACGGTCAAGCTCGAAGTCGTGTCGAACGGGGAGCCCGTCGCGCCGAGCCAGGCGACCAGGTTCAGGATTACCGTGGCCGACAACGGGCCGGGCATCGTCCGCCAGCATATCCCGCGCATCTTCGCCAAGCTGTTGTACGGCTCCAAGTTCCACCGTATGCGGATGAGCCGCGGGCAACAGGGGATCGGGATTTCGGCGGCCGGCATGTATGGCCAGCTGACGACCGGTAAACCGGTGAAGATCATCTCACGGACGGGACCGCGCGCCGCGGCCCATTTCTTCGAAGTGCAGATCGACACGAAGAAGAACGAGCCGCTGGTTCATGAAAACAAGCAGATCGACTGGAATCAATCGCAGGGTACGCAAGTCACGCTCGAAGTCGAGGGGAAGTATCAGAAGGGCCGCGCGTCGGTCGACGAATGGCTCGAACAGACGTCCATCGCCAATCCGCACGTCCGGTTGGTCTATCACACCCCCGAAGGGGAGGTGAAGGAATACCCCAGGACCTATCATGAGCTGCCACCTTCGCCGCGGGAGATCAAGCCGCATCCGTACGGCATCGAATTCGGCATGTTGCTGAAGATGCTGCAGGACACGAAGAGCCACACGCTGTCCGGATTCCTAGCCGGGGACTTTTGCCGGGTGTCGCCGCAATTGGCCGAGGAGATTTGCAAGACGGCGAAGGTCTCTCCGAACGTGAAGCCGCGCGATCTCAAAGGAGCGGCGGCCGAGGCGCTGTACCAGGCGATCCAAACCACCAAGATCATGGCGCCGCCGACCAACTGTATTTCGCCTATCGGCGAAAAGGCGATTCTGTCTGGTCTCTATAAACAGATCAAAGGCGAGTTCTACACCGCCGTGACCAGGCCGCCTGCCGTCTACCGTGGAAATCCCTTCATCATCGAAGCGGGGTTGGCCTATGGTAACCGGCCGGAGGACCAGAACAAGCCGCAGAAACCGGCGGTCCCGAAGGCGGAAGGTGAGGATGAGGAGGACGATTCGGAACTGGCCCGGGTGATCCGATACGCGAATCGAGTGCCGCTGCTCTATCAGCAGTCGGCCTGTTCCACGTTCAAAGCGGTTTTGAGCACCACGTGGAAGAATTACGGCGTCACGCAGTCTCGCGGGGCGCTCCCCGGCGGGCCGATGGTCATCTTCGTGCACATGGCCTCGGTCTGGGTGCCCTTCACCAGCGAATCCAAGGAAGCGATCGCCGACTACGACGAAATTCAGAAAGAAATCACGCTGGCGCTACGGGAATGCGGCCGGCGGCTCGGCCTGTTCCTCAGGCGTCGCGAACGGGCGGCAAGCGAATTCCGGCGCCGGAATATCTTCGAGCTGTACATCGAAGAAGTGGTGGAGGCCTGCAACCGTCTCAAGGGCGGAACGCTCCCGACGGAAAAACTGAAGGCGCAACTGCAGAAAATCGCGTCGAGCCGAACGGGCGGCCTCAAGACGGACGAAGCGCTCGGGAAGACCGGCGGCGGTCCGGAAGGGTTGCCCCATTCCATCATCGTGACGGCTGAAGGTGTCGAAGGCGAAGTCGAGTTGGCCTCCCGGGTCGAGGCCGATACCGCCATCGCCGCGCCTCCGGCAGATCAGGATTTGCTTGGACAAGCGCTGCTTCCCGACAAGGCTCAGACTGCCAAGAAACCGGACCCCCGCTCTGCCAAGGGCGGCACGGCGAAGCCGGCCAAAGGCAAGGCGCCGCAGATGGCATTGTTCGCGGATAAGCCAGACGGCCGCAAGAAGGCCGAGAAGAAGTCGGTTGCCCGGGGAAAGAAGTAGGACGTTATGCCGACCAAAGCCAAGAAGACGACAGCGGTGGAAAAGAAACTCATCGGCCTGGCCGACGTCGTGATCACGGCGGCGGATCGCTCCAAGGATCCGACGTTCGCCATCCCCATCCGCGCGCTTTCGAACGTTGCGTTCAACGAACGAAAAGGCCTGATCGAGATGGGCTCCAAGAAACAAGCGCGGTCCTTCTTCAACGTGGGTATGGCGAAGAAGTTTATGCAAACGGTGCTGGTGGCCGACGCGCTGTCGGAATTGCAGCGGGCCGACCTGACCACCTCGCTCAGAGAGATCTATTACCGGACGAAACACACGATCAAGGACTCGCACGAGAACACGTTCGACACGCAGGACGAATCCGATCCGGTGATCGAGGATCTGGAAGTTTCGCTGGCGGCGCTCCGTGAGGAGTTGCATGTCCGCGCGGAGAACAGCGGGAGCATCGTGGGACCGGTGGTGTTCGGCGACGACGGCGACCGGGTGGATTGCGCCAGACTGGGCAAGGGCGGCTACTCCGTTCCGTCGATCGTGGAGCCCGAGTATCTCGAGATCCGGCGCTGCACGGCCGACTTCGTCCTGTTGGTCGAAAAGGGCACGCAGTGGAACCGACTCTCTGAGGACAAGTTCTGGCGGCGATACAATTGCGTGTTGCTGACCGGCAACGGACAGCCGCCGAGAGGCGTCAGGCGTCTGGCGCGGCGGCTGCATGAAGAATACCGGCTGCCCGTGTACGTGCTCGTCGACAACGATCCCTGGGGCTAC
>CAZPYP010000072.1:0-12366 GCA_964590845.1 uncultured Nitrospira sp. | reverse complement strand
AGCAGCCACCACTTCGCCAATTGTCGCGGGCTTGGAGAGCCGGAGACGGTGGGGACAGTCTTGCGTGGGACGACCACCGCTCGGTACTTGGAGAAGACGATGCCGCACTTCCGGCACGCCGCTTCCCCTTCCAACTGGTCGAAGCGGCACTTGGGGCAGGTCGTTGTCGACGGCACGAGCGTCGCCATGACGCCACTGTAGGAGGGAACGGCGGATCGAGCAACAAAAAGGCCGTTCGATGCACGTGCGATCGCGTTAGTGGAACGAGAAGGGAACCGGCGCGAAGGTCAGCGTGAACACGGCCAATGCGATCCAGCCGACAACCGTGCGGCCCCGTCCGAGAGATGCCATGGGATCCATCACCGGCGGATGGCCGAGGCCCCAGAGGCCCGCCATGAACGCCCAAATTAACCACCCAGGCCAGCCGACCAATCCCAGTACGATCAGCATGGGAACGAACGCCATGGCCAATGTCCGTTGCCTAGGCCCCCACAAGGCGTAGGCGACATGTCCGCCATCGAGCTGGCCGATCGGGATCAGATTGAGGGATGTCACGAACAGTCCGAACCAGGCTGCGAACGCGATGGGATGCAGGACCACATCGGCTTGTGGGGGTAACGATCCGATTACGAGCCAGGACAGGAGCTGCAAGAGCAGCGGTTCCCCCAGCTGCAGACCGAACGTGGAGGAACGATCCACCACGGTTGAGAGATTCAACCCCACGAGCAACGCTCCGACAGCGACGAGAAATCCAGCCAGCGGTCCGGCGACGCCAATATCGAACAGCGCCCGCCGATGCATGATCGGACCGCGCAGCCGGATAATGGCGCCGAAGGTTCCGATGAAATGCGGCGGACCGGGTATGAACAACGGGAGCGAGGCCGGTACACCGTGGATCTTCGACAGCACGAAATGCCCGAGCTCATGCGTGACGAGTATGAACAGCAACGTTCCGGCAAAAGGCAAGCCGTCCAAGAGTCGGTCAGGATACTCGAGCAGATAGTTGACGGGCCCTCGTATCGTGCCGTTGTAGGCCTGATAGGCACCAGCCCAGAGCGTGGTGAAGATCGTCAAGATGAAGAGGATCAGCGGCAGTAACCAGCGGGAGAACGTCGAAGGCGCCGCCTCGTCCTCCTCAAGGGCTGCCTGCTCCCCCGCCTCCCGTCGTTCCGAAACCCCGGCCTCGCGGTCATTCATGGCGTGATGGCGAACGGATTGTGCGCGCGCTCTTCCGCCACGGTGGTCGCAGGACCATGGCCGGGCAAGAGACGGCATTCGGACGGAAGGGTCAACAGTCCGCGATGAACCGATGCCAGATGGGACCGATAGAGACCGCTGGGATTCGACCGGCCGATCGATCCGGCGAACAGCGTATCTCCGACAAAACAGCAAGGGTCGCCACCCTCCAGGAGATAACAGATCCCACCCGGCGTATGGCCAGGCGTGGTGAGACAGCGAAGCCGCAGGCGCCCGACCGGTATCGTGAAACCGTCCACCGGTGCGGCAAGCAGCCGTGCCGGCGGGCTCCAACCAAGCAGCTCCCGGTCGCCCTCACCTAAGTAGACCGGGACTTCACGATGCGCGAGGAGTGCCTCGATTCCGTCCGCATGGTCCGAATGGCCGTGGGTCAGACAGATCCCGAGCAAACGGAATCGGTTCCGCGTCAGCGCCGCGATCATGGAAGTCGCGTTATACCCGGTGTCGATGACCAAGGCCTCCGCCCCGTCGTGCAAGAGATACCCCTGCACGCCATAGCCTCCGACGGACCCATGGATGATGTCGAGGAAGGGCGCTGGCTCCTGCACCGCCGGCTGCCACTGATCGATGGCGATCCGCTCGAGGGCATCGGGCCTGAGGCCAAGCGCGGAAGCCAGCGCACGCACTTGCGCGCGATCCTTCGGCCGCTCTCCCCGTTCGAGAATGGCGATCTCAGGTTCTGACACCCCGGAACACTGCGCGACGCCCTCAACCGACATCCCCAAGCCCATGCGGGCTTTCTTGATGATGTCGCAGAGATCGTCTTCGAGCGGCATGTCGGCGTGCGTCAACTTTCGGGTACGAGCTTGATCTCTTTCACCTCACCGAAACCCGACAGCATCTTGGGTAGCGCCTCGCCAGGTCCGACCGCCACAATCGTCAATCGGTCGGGATGGAAGTGCCTCTTGGCCGCCGCCAGGATCTCTTCTTTGGTCAGAGCCACGACCTTGTTGCGAACCTGCTGGAGGAAATCCTTAGGCAGGCCGTCGTATTCCAACTCGATCAGGCGGTTGACCACCGACGAGGCGCTGGGAAAGGAAAACACGAACGAGTTCACGTAGGCCTCTTTCGCTTCGGCCAGCTCCTCGTCCGTCACCAACTCGTTGCGCATCCGCTCCATGTTCGCGACGAACCGGCTGATGACTTCCTGCGTGGACGGGAGCTTCGTCTCCGCCCGCATCAGCCAGACACCCTGGTCATGCACACCCGTGTTCAGGCGGCTGCCGACGGAATAGGCCAGGCCGCGCTTGGTCCGTACGTCGTTGAACAACCGGCTGCGAAAGGAGCTGCCGCCGAGGATATCGTTGGCGATCGCCAACGCCACGTAGTCCGGATCGTTCTCCTTGATCGAAAGATGGCCGACCCGGAGATGGGTCTGCGAGGTTTCTTTGTTCACGAACCGCACCGTCGAAGACTTGGCGGTTTCCGTCGCATCGGCAATCTTCAACTCCGGCACGGCTCCCTGTTTCCAATCGCCGAAGACCTCGCGCAGCAGCGCGAGCATCGCGGCTTTCTGGAAGTCTCCTGTCACGCCGAGAATGATCCCGTTGGGATGGACGGTCTTGCTGTGGAACGCGACGACGTCGTCCCTGGTGATGCGCCCGATCGACTGGATCGAACTTTCACGCGCGGTCGGATGGTCGGGGCCGTAGAGCTGCTTGACGAACTCCCGGCCGACGATCGATCCCGGACTGTCCTGCCGGCGCCTGATGCCCTCGATCGCCTGCAGCTTGGCCACTTCGAGCCGCCCCGGCTCGAACGCGGGGGCGCGGAGCAGCCCGGCGAAGATCTGCAGCCCGCGCTTGATGTCCTTGTTCAACACGTCGAGCGTTGCGGTCCCGGATTGCCGGCCGATGGCAATACTGACGTCGCCGGCGAAATGTTCCAGTTCCTCATCCACCTGTTCCGCCGATAGGCCGCCACCGCCGCCCGTCCGCATCACCGAACCCGTGATCGATGCGAGGCCGATCTTGTCCACCGGGTCCAGCCAGGCGCCGGTTCGCATCGTGGCCGACACTGTCACCAGAGGCAATTCGTGGTCCTCGAGAAGATAGACGACCAGCCCGTTATCGAGCACCACACGATCCGGTTCAGGCGGAGCGAACTCGACCGGCTTGAAGCGCATCGTGCGCGGATCGCCCATGCCATGGTCCGCGGCAAACGCCACCAGCGGCTGCAACAATAGGAGAGCCGAGACGCAGGCCAACAGCACAGTTCGTCTGGTCATGTTGAGATGCTTCTTGCCTCCGCTCATCGGCCCACCTCGCCGTTCGGCGCGGTCGCCACTTGCTTGTCGCCCCCCTTGCGGATGAGGGTGGCGACGGTGCGATTCGACTTGATGAAGTATCGGCTGGCGACTCGTTGAATGTCGGCGGGGGTCACGGCCGCAATCTTGTCCCGAGCCCGCAGGACGTAGCGCCAATCGCCCGCGACCGTCTGATAGAGCGACAATTGGGACGCCAACCCGCTGTTGGAGCGCAGCGCCCGTACCATGTCGGCATCGAGGTTGTTGAGAATTTTTTCCAGTTCCTTCGCTGTCACCGGCTCGGTCTTCAGCCGCTCCAACTCGGCAAGAATGGCGGCTTCGACTTCGGCGGCGCTATGGGGCGCCAACGGCGTGGCCTGTAGCACAAAAAGATTGGGCGCCCGGACGCCCGGAAAGTTGGCGTCGGAATTGATCGACACCGCCAGACGCTGGTCTCGCACCAGCTTCGTGTAGAGCCGCGAGGTCAGTCCGTCGGTCAGAATTTCGTCGATCACGTCGAACACATAGTCGTCCGGATGGCCCAATCCCGGCTTGTGAAAGCCGATGGCCAACGAGGGTTCCGCGTCAAACTCCACTTCCACACGGCGCTCCCCCCTCTGCGGCGGCTCTACCGTGACGATCTGAGGCGGCGGCGGCGAAGCGGGAATTTTCCCGAACGTACTCTCAATCAGTGCCATGACTTCTTTCGGATCGATGTCGCCGACGATGCCGATCGTGGCGCGCCCCGGTCCATAATAGGTCTTGAAGAAGGCCTCGGTCGCCTCCGGCGTGAGCGACAAGATGTCCGATTCCCACCCGATCGTCGGCACACCATAGGGATGGGCCCTGAACGCAGCGGAGGTGAACGTTTCGAACAGGAGGCCGCTCGGGCTGTCGTCGTTGCGCAACCGGCGCTCTTCCATCACGACGCCGCGTTCTTTATAGAACTCGCGCAAGACCGGATTGGCCATGCGGTCGGACTCAATCGCCGCCCACAACGGGAGGCGGTTGGCCGGGAGATTGATCACGTAGCGCGTCAGGTCTTTCCCCGTCGCGGCGTTCAACCCGATGCCGCCGTGGCGTTGGTAGAGCAAGGACATTTCATTGCCGACGACGTACTGCGCCGCCTGGTCTTGCAGATCTTTGAAGCGCTTCTGCAACGCGTCGACCTGCGCCTTCTCATCGTCCGTCCCCGGTTGTTTGGCCAGGTCCCGCTGCCGCCGCTCCAACTCGGTCCCGACGCGCTGAAGTTCTTCCAGAATCGGTCGCTCCTTGGCAAAGTCTTTCGTGCCCACGGTGCGCGTGCCTTTGAAGGCCATATGCTCGTACAGATGAGCCAGTCCGGTTTGGCCGACCTGTTCGTTCACGCCGCCCACCGCGAACGTCATGTTGATCGAGACGATCGGCGTTTGATGCCGTTCGACCATCAAAACCGTCAATCCGTTCGCAAGTTTGCGCTCGACCACACGATCCTCCAGGTTGGAGGCGGCCGATGGTCGGCCGACATTCAACCCCAAACCGGCGGTCACCGTGAGGCAAACGACGAAGGCCCAACGTTTCCTGTGTATCATGTGCTCCTCTGGATGATGTGACGATCGCGCGTCACTCGAACAACCCCATCAATTCTTCGGGACGTTCGATGAACCAGTCCGGCTGACAGGCCGACATCTTGTCCCGATTTCCCATCCCATAACCGACGGCACAGACGCGGATCCCGGCGTTGTGTCCACCATTGATGTCGTTGGTGCTGTCTCCCACGAGCACCGTCCGCTCTTTCGGAATATTGAGCTGCTCCATCACGTGCAGCAACATGCCGGGCTCCGGTTTCAAGCCGAACCCGTTGTCGCCGCCGACCACTGCATCGAAATGATAGGCGCCCAATCCCCGGAGAATGACGTTGGTATATTCGATGGACTTGTTCGTCGCCACGGCCTTGCGCTTTCCGGCAAAGTGCGACAACGCCGTTTCAATTCCCGGATAGAAGACCGTGCGATCGAGGCAATGCGCCAGGTAGTGGCCGCGGAAGACTTGCAGGGCCTGCTCGAAGCTGATCTCCGGATGATCGCCCACCGCCAACCGCAGGAGCTTTTTGACCCCGTCGCCCACGAATCCGAAGATCTCTTCCAGCGGGCGATCCGGCAGGCCCAACTCCGACAGGGTCAAATTCACGGAGGCCGCGATGTCCCATTTGGATTCGATCAAGGTGCCGTCGAGATCGAAGATGAGCAGATCGACCGCCGTTTTCCCCATCACTTGGCCTTTCGCAGGTCGTCTTGCAACAGCGCCAGCCGCTCACGTTTCGACGGTTCGGTTTCTTTGATCCAGGCCTCCCGCACGAAGTTGATCATTCGTTTCTGTCCCACGTGCGGAGGAAGGACCGGCTCCACGATGCGCCACCGGTTCTTGACGGATTTGACACGGACCCGGACTTCTTCGGTGACCGATTCAGGAACGTACCCGGCGGTCTCCAGATACACAGCGCCGATGATCTGAAACGTCACGGGCACGACCACCTCAAGCCGGTCGACGACGTCCCATTGACTGTAATGCTCGGCAACGCTGAACCCGCGAATGACGACGACGCGGCCCCAAGCCGGCTCTTCCCGCCAGTCGACATAGGGCGTCAAGGCCTCGAACGACAGCGCGTCCAATCGGGCCCCCTTTTGGTCCAGGGCGAAGTACTTCTTCACGATTTCCGCGGGCGAATGGTCGAGGCCGCCGGTCTGGGCCAGACCAACAGGAAGACTCGCAAGCACGTCGAACAGACAAACGACTATGATGGTGAGGAGGCGGATCATGTATCTATAGGTCTGCGGCTGCGAGAGGTGTGGCTTGGACACCGGCCTTATCGCTAGGCGCGCTCATCGGTGCCGACATTGTATCAGAGCCATGACCTGAATTCATGGCGGCCGAAGACCCTACCGGCTCGTTGACCTCCCTGCGAACCTCGTGCTAGGGTCTTTCCCTGATTTCCGACCGCCGATCCGATCGGCGAAGTACCTGTGGTTTCCATGCGAAGCCGGTGGGTATGCCCTCTTGTTCCCCTGCTCCTCTTGCTGGTCTGCCTCCCGGCAGGGCCGTGGATCGGCGACGTCTCGGGTCACGGTTCGGAACTCGTCTCTGCACAGGAAACAACGGACGCGCCGGTCGGCGCAAACTCGGGTGTGAAATCGGACCGGGAGCGCGCGGCGCCCAAGAAGGCGTACGATCTCCTGGCGCAAATTCGGAAACGGGACGGAGTGCCGCTGCCGGGGTATGTCGGAGGCCGGGAGTTTCAGAACCGGGAACGGAGGCTTCCACGAGGGCGCTATCGCGAGTACGACGTCAATCCAAAACGTCCCGGGAAATCTCGGGACGCAGAACGTCTCGTGATCGAGCAGCGCACCGGCAAGGCCTATTACACCGGTGATCACTACCGCACGTTCGTGCCGTTGGAGTGAGGGCCTATGAGCCAGCCTTCTGCGCAGCCGCACCTCGCCACCCTCACAAGACCCTGGGTGTCCCTGCTCGTTTTCAAACGTGGCCAGCGAACAGACCGACTCCTCGCTGCTCCGGAGGGTTGCGTCTCGGTCACAGTCAACGGAAGGAAGTGCGCGACAGCGCCCGGCTTCTTCAAAGAGATGGCCCGGGCGTTCAAGTTCCCGGACTATTTCGGTCACAATTGGGATGCGTTGGAAGAATGTCTCCTGGATCTCGAATGGTTCCCGGCGAAAGGCTACGTACTGATCATCACAGACGCCGAGGGCCTGCTACCCGTTCCGCGGGACTACGGAACGTTTCTCAACCTGTTGAAGCAAGTCGGGTCTGCCTGGGCCGGAGGACAGTGCGGAGCGGCGTCCGGACAGCGGATACCGTTCCATACGGTCCTGACTGTCTCGGCGGACAACAAGACGGAGCGGGCAAGCTGGAAGGTACCGACCTATCCGGTTCGGCGACCATCCTCTGCTCGCAGCCGCAGGAGAACACCTCACACCACACGTTAAGGAGGCACTATGGGACTGATGGACCAACTGGGTCAGGCAGTGGGCGGGATGATGGGGGGCCAAAGCGGACAAAATCAGCTGCTGCAGGCCGTGACAAACCTCCTCGGCCAGAACGGCAACATCGGAGGTTTGGCCGGGCTCGTGCAGGCCTTCCAAAAGAACGGGTTGGGCGAGATCGTCAATTCGTGGGTCGGCACGGGGAAAAACCTTCCGGTGACC
This sequence comes from uncultured Nitrospira sp., assembly GCA_964590845.1. Classification (GTDB taxonomy): domain Bacteria; phylum Nitrospirota; class Nitrospiria; order Nitrospirales; family Nitrospiraceae; genus Nitrospira_C. The sequence goes on along the minus strand of CAZPYP010000072.1, from coordinate 4,662 downwards.
GCCGAACAGATCTCCCAGGGCTTGGGAGGCGATGTGCTGAAGCAACTGGCCGGAAAGGCAGGACTCTCCACAGAGGCGGCAAGCTCTCAGCTGGCAGGCCTGTTGCCGGATCTCATCGACAAACTGACGCCCAGCGGAAAGATTGAAGCGGGCGGCCTCGATCAACTGCTCAAGATGTTTCAGGGTAAGTTGGGAGCCTGACGAGGCCCTGCGGCTGGATTATGCCCGTCCTACGGGAGCCGCCTCTTGGTCACGTTCAAGAGCCCGGTCCAGCGCCACAGAGCGGCGGATGTGCCGGCACCTACCGGGGCATCCGCCCCTTGTCGAAGGGATGCCCGCCAACGGGCCTGTACCTCATCCCGGTGATACAGACAGATCCCGTGCGTTTCCCGGACATCGTCAACGGGGTCTTTCACCCCGACGAAGTCGTGCCTGCCTTCTTTCCGGCACCAGGAGCACACGATTTTCATTCCTGATGGCTCTCCCGTTTTGATGAAGATCGGGACACAAACGCACGCAAGAATCAGACCGAGAATAGTCTGACTGAGGGAAGCAAAATTTCCCAGGCAATTCAAAATCCGTCACCGGTCATGCAACCGTCAGCGCAACCACAGTGGATCAGAACTGCCTCTCGTTCGCATTTTTTGACCTCACTCGTGTTCTGCGACATTGCGGCTGCGCCGCGCGGACCGCTTTCTTGACCGGTTCTCCGCGAGCATGTTAGGGTGCGCCCCCATCATGAAAATCACACGATCGGCGAAGCTGTTCGCCGAAGCTCAAGAGATCATCCCCGGCGGCGTGAATAGTCCGGTCCGCGCCTTCCGCTCCGTCGGAGGACAACCGAGATTCATCGATCGAGCCAAGGGATCGCGACTGTACGATGTGGATGGAAATACCTATATCGACTACGTCTTGTCATGGGGACCGATGATTCTTGGGCATGCGGCACCGCCGGTCACGGCCGCCATCAAGAAGGCGGCGGGTCGCGGCACGAGTTACGGGGCGCCCACCGAATTGGAAGTCACGCTGGCTGACATGATTCGAGAGGCGTTTCCTTCGATGGAGAAAGTCCGGTTGGTCAGCTCCGGCACCGAAGCGGTCATGAGCGCGATTCGCGTCGCCAGAGGATTCACGAAACGCGACAACATCTTGAAATTCGAAGGCTGCTATCACGGTCATAGCGACTACCTCCTGGCGAAAGCCGGCTCCGGTCTCGCCACATTGGGCATCCCGGATTCGCCGGGAGTGCCGGAAGATTTCGCGAAACATACGCTGACAACGCCCTACAACGATGTCGAAGCGGTCGAACGGATCGTCCGGGACCAGGGCCGTCAGCTGGCCTGCATCATCTTGGAGCCGATCGCCGGCAACATGGGTGTCGTTCCTCCGGCCCCCGGCTTTCTCGAGACACTCCGCCGGCTCACTCAAGAACAAGACATTCTCTTGATATTCGACGAAGTGATTTCCGGATTTCGCGTCGGCTATGGAGGGGCTCAGGGTCTATTCGGTATCAAGCCGGACCTGACCATTCTAGGGAAAATCATCGGCGGAGGGTTGCCGGTGGGGGCCTACGGAGGGCGGAGAGACGTCATGGATCTGATCGCGCCGTCAGGGCCGGTCTATCAGGCCGGGACGCTGTCCGGAAACCCCTTGGCGGTCACGGCGGGAATCCACACGCTCAAGCAGCTTAAGAAAAAGGGAGTCTACAAACTCTTGGAGAGCCGTGCGGCGGCGCTATCCGCCGGCCTCGGGGAGGCCGCCAAGAAAGCCGGCATTCCACTTACTCAAACGAGGGTGGGTTCGATGATGACCGCGTTTTTCACCGCCGGCCCGGTCAGCGATTGGAATACGGTGAAGCAATCGGACACCAAGCGCTACGGCCAATTCTTCCACAAGATGCTGGAGCAAGGCGTCTATCTGGCGCCGTCTCAATTTGAGGCGGCCTTCCTGTCCACCGCTCACTCAGCTGGCGACATCCAACAGACGGTTCGGGCAGCGCAGGCTTCGTTCAAATCTCTGTAGCGGTCTGTATCCGTCCCGATACTCCCTGAATCCGAGACGATACAGGTTCTTCTACTCGTCATCCTCGTCGTCCGCCTCCAGCGCCTCCTGCCGTTTCTGTTCCTCCATGGCGTTGTGAAGCAGCATACGAATGAACATCGAATAGAGCGACCCTTTCTCGAGGGTACCCCCGGGCGGCACGGCAATCCGACCTTCCTTGATCATTTTATCCATCCAGGCCTTCTGATCCGGCGCAATCAGAATCGGCACTTCGACCAAACCCACACGGCCAAACATTTCCATGGTTACAACCTCCGTATATGCCACTTGCGCGGCTATTCCAGCATGCGGTTTTCGCCATTGTCAACGACTGTGATCTGGCACGTTGTGTGCGTACCGGTGCACCATGCATTCTCGCTTCCCTATCAGTCTCTTGATGGCGATTATCGTCTCCCTGCCCTATCCCTTGGGGACGAGAGCACAACCGTCGACCTTTCCGCCATCGACTCTACCGGTTGAACCGTTGAGTAAGGGATCAAGTGGCTCGAAGACCCACACGTTCTGTGATTTATGCAAGAGGTCAGAAAGGCTTCCCGGGAGGAACCTTAAGGGCTCACGCCCCCATCGCATGCAGAAGTCCCGTCATCGAGGCAAGTCGAGCGATGTTCACCGCTCCATCGCCCAGAGCATGAAGTCGACATTGCCGAAACGAGACCTGGAATCCACACAAGACCGAGTGGAGCCGCATGGTGATGATCCCCGCGTAAGAAGTCCGCAATATGAAGTCGACCGGAAGCCATGACTATATTCAAGGCTCGGATCTCTTCCAAACCCCTACTCAATAACCCAATTCGATCATCCGCATTTCTTCTCTATATTCCCGAATGCTCCCCCCATTGGAACCGTAATCGCTTGACGAAAGTCTCACCCTGGGTGATCTTAACGCATAGAATCCTTCTCCGGAGTTCAACTCATCGACGAACTTCGGCACGAGCGAGCGCAGCACTCCAGGAGATCACGCATGAGTTCAACAAGCCGGCCCGAAGAGAAGCGACGGGAACGAACGATCGCCGTGCGGCCGTCCTTGATAGTCGCCATGCTTGCAAGCATAGCTCTCGTACTGATTCTTCTCAGTCTGGGAACCCAGGTGGCGCGGTATGTATTGAACCATGACCATGTATACGGAATCCTGCCCATCTCTGAACGGCTGTTTCACGTTGACTATGAGTTCAACATCCCGACGTTATTCTCTGTTTTCCTTTTATCTTTCTGTTTATTAATGCTGACGTATATCACGATTCTGAAATTTCACGATGGCGATCGCGACCGATATAGATGGATGGTTCTTGCCATGGGATTTCTCTACCTCGCTGTCGACGAGTCCTGGTCCATACATGAATCGTTTGTTGAATCGGGAAGGTGGCTGCTAGGGGGAAACGATCATGGCGTCTTTTACTATGCTTGGGTGGTTCCTGCCCTGCTGGCATTGACCGTCGTAGGATTGTTGTTCATAGGCTTCGTGTCACGCCTTCCTGCTCATATACGTCTATTGAGTCTCGCAGCGGGATGCATGTATATCGGTGGGGCCATTGGTTTGGAGATGCTTGGCGCGCGTTATGACGAGTCTCATGGATCTCTCAACATGACTTACCAATTGTTCCTTCATGCCGAGGAAGGTTTGGAAATGGTCGGGGTCATTGTGTTCAATTTCGCCTTGCTCCGCTACGTCGAGGAAAACTACCGTAGTATCTCCTTCTTAGTTGAAGAAGGAGCCCTTCAAGAAAACACAGCCGTCGCTTCCTTAAGATTTAAGAGGACTGCGTAAGTCTCATTGCTGAGACCTCATCAGAGTATCCATGGGCTGTCGGGCACTCAGGGGGTTGTTCTCGGAAGGGATTACGACTTCTTGTTCTTGTCCTTCGGGGCTTCAGCAAACAACAGCCACCCCAACACGATGAAGCCGATGGCGACGCCGCCGATGGCCAACCAGGTCCCGATTTTATCCATGTAGGTTGTGTTCCTCCGTCCGGGACTGTAGCGCGGCCAACATCGCCTTGTCGAGCCGTTTGACTTTGCCACAGTCGTCGGTCGCCGCCAGACGCGCGGAGCCCTCCACGATCAGCCGCCGGCTGTCTCGTTCCCTGATGATGTGACCAAACGTGAACGAGGCGGACGACAGTTCGGACAATCGCGTCTCGATCCGCAAGGTCTCCCCATATCTGGCCGGCGATCGATATTCGACTTCCGCGCGGACCACGACAAAGAGGGTTCCCTCCGCCATCAGCTGCGCGACCGACAGTCCCCGGTCCTCTAAATACTGAGTGCGAGCCCGCTCGAAGTACTTCAGATAGTTGGCATAATACACGACCCCACCGCAGTCCGTATCTTCGTAGTAGATCCGAATGTCCATCAGGCGTACCTCATAATCCAAAGTTTTTCTTCTTCCTCCAGCCTCGTGTCCGACCAGCCGACATATGGCTTCCCACCATAGTCTCGGTATGGCCATACACGTGTGTACGGCCACACCCTTGCTTCACGGAGGTCAGGACGTTCGGGATCGGGCATGAAGTGAATCTCCTCTTCCCGTTCCAGCCGTTCCACGTACCGGTCAAACTCGAGCGGATAAAAGATCGTCGTCATCAGTCGATTGTTGAAGAAGGC
>CAZPYP010000071.1:0-12387 GCA_964590845.1 uncultured Nitrospira sp. | reverse complement strand
GAAACATTGAACGTCCGTGTGACTGCGGCTTCCGGGTTTCCCAACTCGCTGTGATCTTGAGCGGCCAAGGCGAAACGGACTTCGTGCTGACCCTGTCCGAGCCCATACATGTTGAAGCTTGTCACACTGTTCCAATGCACAAAGTGGGTATGGGCGTTCTGATATTGGACTCCGTTGATCTCGTCGATGCCCGCGCCGTTATAGAATTCATGGACCACCGGATCTCCATCGACGTAGAAATGCAGATGCGGCTGACCGGGCAGGCCTATCGTATGATTGAGAACAGCAAAAGTGACGGTCACGGGGCTGGCCACGTCGCTCCCTTCGGCGGGAGACACCGGCACGATCGTCGGGACAGCGCCTCCTGAAACTCCTAGAAAGAAAACGACTGCGGTTGACGCTTCCGGGTTCGTGAGCGCGACACCATTTGCATCCACCAGATGCAGCACCAGCCGATGTTGGCCGTCGGGAAGTTGGTTGAAGCGGAAGGAGGCGTTCGTTAACCATTCCGGCTCAGAAACTTCGACTCCGGCCTGAAAAATCTTCTTATCGTTTCCATTGACCACCGTGTACAGATTGGGGTCGCCATCGAGTTCGAAGCGCAACCTCGGCTGGCCGACCCCTCCAACGGTAAAGTTGGCCGTCGAATACACGATAGTGACTGGTCCCGACGGCAATGAGGCGCCTTGCGTCGGATTGGTCACCGTCACCGTCGGGACACCCGTGCCGCCGCCCGACGTATTCGAAGAGTTCGATGAGGATCCGCCGGAGCTCGAACAACTCCCTAATATCAAGCCCGCCATCGCAAACACGATGGCCGCCATACTACGCCGCATCACCATCACACCCGCTTCTTGGTTCACTCGATCTCCTTCACCAAGACCTAGCTCGGACAGAGAACGCCTCCTGAAATCGTCGCGTCACCATACGCAAGCGGACCGGCAAAGACCACCCCGCAAAAGTATAAAGGCGAGTAGCTGCTCTGACGAACCGACAGTCCAATGAACGTGGTTGGCGAGGAGCGGTTGACCTTGACTAAGAAGAACAACTCACAGACAAATGCTTGCCCCAGTTGGGCGGAGGGATGGCGTAGGCGTCCATACCCGGTTGGTCGTCGTAGGGGCTTTGCAGCAGGGTGCAAAGCCGGTCGATCTCTGAAAAGTCCTTCTGACGGGCCTTTTCGATGGCCACCTGGGCGAGGTAATTGCGCAACACATATTTTGGGTTGGCCCGGCTCATCCGTTGCCGCCGTTCCTCATCGCGGGTGCGCTCGGCTCGTAAGCGCTCTGCGTAGCGATGCGCCCAGTCGTCGAACCGCTCGCGGTTGAGAAAATGTTCACGTAGCCGATCGTTTACCGACCCATCGGCGGAGCTGAACAGGCCGAGTTCTCGGAACAGAATCGTGTAATCCGAATGACTGCCTTGCAGCAGGCCGAGCAGGTCTCGGATCAGCTCGTCGTCTTCGGCCTTCTCCTCCAATAATCCCAGCTTGGCGCGCATCAATCCCAAGTATTCCCGTTCGAAGGTCGGGCTGTAGGAGTCGAGCCCCGCTTTCAGCGCATCCTTGTCCGCCAAGGGCAGCAGGGTCTGCGCCAGGCAGCTCAAATTCCAGAGCCCGATGTAGGGTTGCTGGTTGAACGCATAGCGGCCGTTGTGGTCCGAATGATTGCAAATGAAGCCGGCATCGTAGTCGTCCATGAAACCGTAGGGGCCGTAGTCCAATGTCAGGCCGAGGATCGACATGTTATCCGTGTTCATCACGCCATGCGCCCAGCCGACCGCCTGCCATCGTGCGATCAATCCGGCCGTCCGCTCGGCGACCTCGGAAAAGAATCGCGCGTACCGATCGGCCGTCCCCGAGAGGTGGGAGTAATGCCGGTCGATCACATAATCGGCCAGGACCCGCAAGTGCTCGTGCTGCTTCCGATAGTAGAAAATTTCGAACGTGCCGAAGCGCACGTGGGACGGGGCCATCCGTACCAGCATCGCGCCGGTTTCGATCTGTTCGCGATAGACCTTGTCGTCGCTGCCGACAAGACAGAGGGCTTGTGTGGTGGGAATGCCGAGCCCTTGCATCGCGGCGCAACAGAGATACTCCCGGATCGTGCTGCGCAAGACGGCGCGCCCGTCTCCGTCGCGAGAGAACGGCGTCATGCCGGCCCCCTTCAGATGCAAATCCCACCGCTCGCCTCGATCATTGGTCGCTTCGCCCAACAGAATCGCACGGCCGTCGCCGAGCTGCGGCACGTAGACGCCGAATTGATGCCCGGCATAGAGCATCGCGAGCGGTTCCATGCCGGGCGCGAGCATACTCCCTCCGAACAGTCCGGCTGATTCAGGCCGCCTGAACTCTTCCGGGTCCAGATCGATCAGACGAGCCGCATGGGGATTGGCATGGATCAGGTACGGTGGCGACTGGAAGGGCGTCGGATTCAGTTTGGCATAGAAGGCGGCCGGCAGCCTGGCATAGCTGTTGTCGAACGAGAGCGTCTCGAGGGTGCGACCGGCCATGGCCTCAGCATGCCAGGGCTATCGCGTCGCTTTCAAGGGAGGCCGGGCGTCTTCCAACAACGACGTGAACTGCTCGCTGCCGAAGTCGTAGACCCAGATATCGCCGGTGGCGATGGAGTAGACCCATCCGTGCAGATCCACTTTGCCTTTCCGCAACGCCAGTGCAATGGAGGGATGTGTGCGTAAGTGATCCAATTGCGCACGGACGTTTTCTTGCGTTGTTTGAATCAGGCGACGTTTCCCCGTTGATCCTACATGGTGATCCCGCATGAGCCGTCTCGTCGTCTCGGCTTGACCGAGCCATTCTTTGACTGCCGGCAGATCGTGAACGTGTTCCGGGTGCAAGAGAGCCTTCATCACGGCGCAATCCGTGTGGCCGCAGACGATGATGTGCGGGACGTTCAACATCGCCACCGCGTATTCGATGGTCGCTGTGCTGCCTCCCTGCATCGAGCCGTAAGGCGGGACCATGTTGCCGGCGTTGCGGAGAATGAACAATTCGCCAGGATCGGTTTGGGTGAGCAGCGTGGGGTCGACACGCGAGTCGGAGCAGGTGATGAAGAGGGCTCGCGGCGTCTGTTTGTCGGAGAGCTTGGAGAAGAGGGCCTTCTTCTGCCCGAAGACTTCGGTGCGGAATTTCAGAAAGCCTCTGACGAGTTTTTCCATGGCTCGGCTATCGCCCGTTGAGCGGCTCGCGATCTAAGGTGAAGACGAACACCCGTTCTCCCAGTTGCACGTCGATGTCGGTAAAGACGCCCAGAACCTTGGCTTTCGTGATCTCGCCGACCTGCTCGCTGAGCTTGTCGCGCCCCTGAGCAATCAAATTCTGCCGCAGGCGCTTCACCATGTCGACACCTTCCGTCGTTTTCGCCAACTGCCGTTCGGCCGGAGTTAGCACGCCCTTCAACCGGACGACGACCAGATCCCTCACGATCGAGGCCCGGACATCGTCCGGCCCCCGACCCATGAACTCCTGTTCGAACTTGATGATCGCGTTGCGAATCGCGTTTTCCATGAACCCTCCGTCGCCGGATGATTATAGGGTTGCGCGAGAGCCGCGAACAAGTAGGAGGGTAAGCCCTTGGTCTCAGATCGTCACTCAAGTCTAGGCCTTTCGGGCCATCGCACTCGGATATTGAGACCTGAGGTCGCCGGCAATCCTTGACGCCATTGTCCTCCTCGGCCTATTGATGGACAGTTTCTCGATCAGACGGCGCGCTGGATGTTCCTGATGTGAGGTGGAGGATGTTCAGGACGCCGAGTTTCTTTTAACGGGCCGTAGGGCAACCGGCAACCTGTGCGGGCCGGTTGCAGTACAAGCCAACTGTGATGCGTCGACCATGGGTCTGGCATCCGGTTGGCTTTCTTGTTTTTCGCACCAGGGAGTTGTTGATGTCCGCGCTCCTGATTCTGCCGTTGCTGCCATTGTTGACCACGCTCATCGTGATCTCGGGCGGCGACCGGATAAGCCCCGGGCGAGCGAAGCTCGCCGCCTGGCCCCTTGGCGCGGCTTTCTGCGGAGCCGTCACGACCCTGTATGTCGTGGCCGCGAACGGGCCAATCTCCTTCCGATTGTACGATCCGGCGGCGGCCGCGTCGTTCCCGGTGCCGCTCGGGTTCTATATCGACCGGCTGAGTGCGGTCATGATGGTGCTGATCTCCGCGATCGGCACGATCATCTATGCCTACTCCATAAACTACATGTATCAGGAACCCCACGAACGCCGGTACCTCGCCCTCATCGGCGTCGCGGTGTTCGTGCTGCTTTCGATGGTCTCAAGCGCAAATCTGATGATGCTGTTTCTCTTTTGGCAGATCTTGAGCTATTTGCTCTATCTCCTGATCCATAATCACGCCCATGCCGGCACGTTGGAAGGCGCCTTCCGCACCTTCACGATCTTGCGGATCGGAGATATCGCGTTCCTTGCCGGGATCGCCTTAGCCTATTCCCTCTATGGCACGTTGGAATTTCCGGATCTTTTTACCAGTGCCGCGCAAGCGACCGTCACGGTGTCGCTGCTACCCGGCGTTGAACTGAGCGGAGCCACCGTCGTCACGCTGCTGTTGCTGATCGGAGGCATGAGCAAGTCCGCGCAGTTTCCCCTCCATGTGTGGCTCCCACGCTATCTGTATGCGCCGACGCCCGTGACCGCGCTACTCCACGCAGGCATCATCAATGCCGGCGGGTTTTTGATCAATCGCCTGGCGCCGTTGTTCGGGTTGAGTCCCACGACGTTGCACGTTGCCTTCGTGATCGGAACCGTCACGGCCGTGGTGGGCGCCTCCATGATGTTGGCCCAGAACGACATCAAGAACATGTTGGGATTTTCGACCATCGGACAGATGGGGTACATGGTCATGGAATGCGGCTTGGGCGCCTTCTCGCTGGCCGTGTTCCACCTGATCGCGCATGGTCTCTTCAAAGCCACCGTCTTCTTGAATTGCGGGAATGTCATCGGCCGGGCACGCCAGGAGCCGCATTTTCCCCATGCCGGGCAGGAGAAGGAAGAAGAAATCTCCTCGCGCCTGGCCTGGTTTACCGGCTTTGTCACGACCTTGCTGATTCCGCTCCTCATGCTGTTGCTCACGCACGGCATCCTGAACATCCCGTTGCTCGAAACGCAAGGCACGGTCATCTTTCTTTTCTTCATCTGGGTGACGTCCTCGCAGGCGATCCTGACGCTCACACGCCTGCGTGCCGTGTCCTCGTGGCAGGTATCGCTGGCCATGTTGCTGACGCTCCTATTCGTGGTGTTCGTCTATCTCTTCGCCGTCGAGTCGTTCACCTCTTTCCTGTATCCCAATCCGGACGAGGTCGCAGCCTACTTCAAAGCCGCGGAGCTTCCGGGTCGCCTGTTCGACATGATGATCGGGGCCGCCTTGCTCACAACGGTCCTCGGCTGGTGCTACCTGTACCTGCGGGCCCAGGGGCGCAAGATGGGACTGCCCGCCGCAGTCGAAGGTCTCCGGATCCGGCTCTATGTGCTGTTTTTGAACCGGCTGTACGTCGAAGAAGGCTTCCAGCGCCTCAGGGACCTCCCGCTCGCCGCGATCCGATATTTCAACAGGCCTCCACAGGAGCGCATTTTGTGAGGTCGCCGCTTGACGGGGGTCTGAACGACGTATTAATGGTTAACCCGCCATTGGGTGCCCGCTGGATCGGGTTCATGTCGTTGCGGCCGAACTTGCGCCGGTTGTGAAGAGGTGTTCGTGACGCTCGTGCTCTTTGTTCCGCTCCTCTTACTCGCGGCAGCCGGCCTCGTGCTGATTGGTTCCGACAACTCGCGGCATGCGCGCGCCAAGTTGGCCGCCTATCCGATAGGAGGGGCCTGCCTGGGAGCCATGGCCACGCTCTATCAGGTCGCGACCGACGGCCCGATCTCCGTTCGGTTCTACGACTTGTCCTCCGTTGCCTCCTTCGCGATCCCCATCGGGTTCTACGTCGACCGGCTGAGCGCGGTCATGATGACCCTCATCGCCGCCGTCAGCGTGGTCATCTACAACTACTCGGTCGGCTACATGTACCAAGACCGTCATGCCCGGCGGTACCTGGCCATGATCTGTCTGACGGATTTCGTGCTGATCTGCATGGTCTCCAGCGCCAACCTGATGATGCTGTTTCTCTTTTGGCAAGTGCTCAGCTACCTGCTCTACGTGCTCGCCCACAATCACGCCCATGCCGGGACGTTGGGTGGAGCGTTCAAGACCTTCACGCTCTTGCGCATCGCCGACACGGCGTTTCTGGCCGGTATCGCGCTGGCCTATCAAGTGTACGGCACTCTGGACTTCCAAGAGCTTTTTACGAAGGCGGCCGAGCAGCCGATCGCCCTGTCCCCGATCCCCGGCGTAGAGATCAGCGCCGCCACCGCCGTGACCCTGCTGTTCTTTATCGGCGCGATGGGAAAATCGGCGCAGTTTCCAATCCATCTTTGGCTGCCCGGCTCGCTCTTCGCGCCCACTCCCGTACATGCGTTGCTCCACGCAGGCATCATCAACGCGGGCGGCTTTTTGATCAATCGATTGGCGCCGCTATTCGGCCTGAGCTCGACCACGCTGCATGTCGCCTTTGCGGTCGGGACCCTGACCGCCATCCTCGGCGCGACCATGATGTTGGCGCAGAACGACATCAAGAAGACGCTCGGATTCTCGACGATCGGTCAGATGGGCTACATGATCATGGAGTGCGGCTTGGGCGCCTTCTCACTGGCGGTGTTTCACTTGATCGCCCACGGCCTGTTCAAGGCGACGGTCTTCCTGAATTGCGGGAACGTGATTCACAAAGCCAGGCATGAGCCGCACTTTCCGCACGTCGACCACCATGATGAGGCGCCCGGCTTGTCCCGTGTCACCTGGGCCACAGGATTCGTGACCACGCTGTTGATTCCGCTCCTCATTCTGCTGGTCACACACGGCATCCTGCGCATCCCCTTGCTGGAATCCCAGGGCACGGTGATTTTCCTCTTCTTCATCTGGATTACATCCTCGCAGGCGATCTTGACGCTCACGCGCCTGCGACAGGTCGCGTCGTGGAAGGTCTCGACCGCGATGCTGCTCACGCTGCTCTTTATCGTGTTCGTCTATCTGTTCGCCGCAGAGTCCTTCACGGCATTCTTGTATCCGAATCCGAACGAAGTGGCGTCGTACTTCAAAGCGGCGGATGTGCCTGATTGGCTCTTCGATCTTATTATTCTCGGAGCCACGGTCCTCACGATCCTCAGTTGGTCGTACCTCTACATGAGCGCCCATGGGAAGAGAGTGCGGACACCGGCCTGGATAGAAGGGGCGAAGATCCGCTTCTATCTCCCCTTCATGAACCGGCTCTATGCCGACGAGATCTATCATCTCTTGGGACAGACCGTCATGCGGTGGGTCCACCAGATCGACAAACGTGAGCAGGGCTGGTCACGATGAAGGACGGCGCGTTCATCCCTTTGCTCTTAGCCGGAATCCCACTCCTGGGTGCGCTCGCGGGTACCGGCCTCTGGTCCGATCCTGAAAGACTAAAGCTGTCGTCCGTGATCTGGTCCGTCATCAGCTTCGGCTCGATCGTGGGATGCTCCGGACAACTCGCGACTCCGCCTGAAGGATTCTTACCGCTGTACTTGCTGCCGTTGACGGCGATCGTTTCGATTCTTGCGCAGCCGGCTCATGAGGACCATCGACACTCGTGGGTCATGACGTTGTTGTACCTCGGACTGGGCCTCTTCGCCCTGACGAGCCAGGACGTAACCGGCCAAGTGGCCCTGATCTTACCGCTTGCGCTCACGGCGATCCTCCTCTACCGCTACCACACCGCGCTCTGGCCCATTTCCTGGTGGGGCATCGGGACCTACGGGTTTGCCGCCTGCTGCGCCGCTTTTGCCCTCCTCGCCGGTCCTCCGGTCTCCTCGGTTGCATCCCTGTTGACCTGCGCGGTGCTTTTGCCGCTTGTGCCGTTCCATGACGGTCACCTGACCGCGTTGACTCGATTGCCGGGCAGCCTTCCTTCGTTCATCGTGCTGTTGTTTCCACTCGTCGGTCTGCATGGGCTTGCGACGATCCTCCCGACCGTTCCGGATGTCGTCGCCTGGACCGTGGGGCTCTTTGCGCTGATCGGCGCTTCGTACGGCGCGATCAAGGCGCTCGCCCAATCGCGCGTGCGTCTCCTTCTCGCGTACGGCAGTCTCTCGTTCTATTCGATGCTGTGGTGGTTCGCCGCTGCGACCAGGTCGGCGACGCCACGGTCTGCGCTGCTGGTCGGAACGGTCGGTCTTGCGACCAGCGGACTCCTGGTCGCCTGGCAGGTGATCCGCACCCGGTACGGGGACGACGTTGATCCACAAGCCGTCAGCGGCATGGCCTCCGGCATGCCGCGATACGCCGTGCTGCTCTCGTTGCTGGCCCTGGCCGCAATGGGGCTACCGCCCTTCGGGGTCTTCGCCGGATTCATGGGCCTGCTGTTGAGCGCGCCGTTCCCCTCGTCGGCCGGCCTCTTCGTCACCCTCCTCGCGTGGCTGGCTGCATCCTGGTACATCATGCAGATGGTCCAGCAGCTGCTCTTCGGCCTGCGGCGGCCCGAGTTGCGATACACGGACTTACTCAGAACGGAATTGGCGGCGCTCCTGATCGTCGTGCTGGTGCTCCTCGCCCTAGGGCTGGCACCAGCCACACTCTTTGCGGCGATGTGAGTGATGTGAGTATGGAGCAGGTGGATCCCGCGATCGATATCGAAACCAGACGGATGGAGCTCCGCGGCGTCGTGAAGCTCGCCGGGGAGGTCATCGCCCAATACTGGCCTATGCGGACCTTCGTCCACCACAATCCGCTCCATAGCCTCGAATACCTGCCGTTTGAAGAGACGGTCCGGCGCGGCCAACAATTCATGGGCGGCAACGGCTATCTCCCCAGCCATCTCTATCGCGACTACCTGAAGTCCGGGCGAATTCCATCCAGGCATCTCGATCAGGCACTCCACCCGTTCGCAGCAGACAAGCAGGTGATGGTCGGGACTCGTCCTGTGACGCATGTCGAGGTGTTGCGCGCCTGTCTGTCCGAAGGACTCTGCGCACCCGTCATCGAACCGCTTGACGACCAGCTGCCCGACCCCTCGCGCGAGACGATCGATCGGCTGGCGGCCATTCTCGCATCCCACCTGACCTTTCCGGATCTGCAGGAGCGTATCCGTGCTGTTGCGAAAGGGGACGAGGCGGCGCTCGGCCGCTGGCTTACGCTCTCGCACTGGTGCGACGATACGCTCGGCACCAGGATCGTCCGGCAGATCAACGATCAGATGATCAAATGGTGCGAGGCGTTCCTCGACGAAGGCCACGCGACCTGGGCTATGCCGGAGCGAGAGAAAGGCCTCTACAGGGCGTGGAAGGAGATCGCGTCACACGAATGGTCGCCCTGCGGCATAGTGGACAGCAAACACAAGATCGCCGCGCTCCCCGAGTATCCAGAAGATGCGCTGCTGCAGAGCCTCGACGCGCTCGGTATTCCCGCCAAGCTTCGGCAAGACTACCTGTCGCTGCAGTTGACCGCACTCCCCGGCTGGGCCGGTTTTATCAAGTGGCGCGGCGAAGAGCGGGACTATCCCTGGCAACAGGCCTATCCGGCCGGCCTCGTGAAGTTCCTCGCGATTCGCCTGTGGTACGCGAAGGAATTGGTGCAGAAGGCTTGTAAGAATGAGCTCGGCATCGAGGGGCGGTTCGACGCCATCACGTCCTACATGGGCAACAATCCCGCTGAATATTACCTGCGGCGGCAGCGGGTCGCCGGGCGTTTGCCCGCGCTCTACGCCGAGGAAGTGGACAGATTGGCCCACCTGAAAAGCGACGGCTGGAAGACCGTGCTCGATCGCTACAAGATGGAAGTGGTCCCGCGCCAGGAGGCGGCCGCACGGCGCGGCGCCGCGAAAAAGCTCCTCGTCTTGGCCCGCTCGCTGGAGATCGAGACCGCCCGACTTATGGGCTGTTCCCCGGCGGACTTGACGCGTCTGGTCGACTGGATCGACGCCTTTCCCGAAGCCGATCACGGCCCGGTCTGGCTGAAAGCCTTCGAAGCGAGCTATCACGAATCCCTGATCGGAATGTTGGCGCGAAACGCGCGCACGAAGGAGGCTCCGCCAGCGGCGGGCGCGACGGAAAGCGCTCTCTCAACCCGCCCCTATTCGCAGTCGGTCTACTGCATCGACGTGCGCTCCGAGCCGTTCCGCCGCCACTTGGAATCGGTGGGCGCCCACGACACCTACGGCTTCGCCGGGTTCTTCGCGGCCTTCATCCGGTACCGGGCCTGGGGGCGCGAGCACGACACCGAACAGTTCCCGGTGATCATGCGGGCCAAGAACGAAGTGCGGGAGATTCCCCGGAGCTACCTCGACCACAAGGTCTCGAAACACCAAGCGCGCGCCAAGTGGGTGCAGGCCGGCCACACGCTCCTCCACGACCTGAAAGAAAACGTCGTGACGCCCTATGTGATGGTGGAGTCGCTGGGCTGGTTCTACGGTCTCCCGATCTTCGGGAAGACGCTCCTGCCCTCGCTCTACCGGCGCTGGACCGCCTGGCTGCGCAGCCTGTTCGTCCCGGCCATCGCCACGACGCTCACGGTCGACAAGATGCCCCCGGCCGAAACCGCGGAGATGCTCGACGCAGAGCAGCAAGCGACCGTGCGCAAAGCGCTTCAAGAACGGCTCGGCCTCCGGAGTTCCCGGATCACACCGGCCTTGGTCGAAGGGCTGCGCCAGCAGGCGCTCACCGGGCTGGGAGACCCGGAACCCCCGCTCGTGCAAGAAGCGGAGCGGGCCGGGTTGACCGGGACGGCGCTCGCGGATTTCGTCGAGGCCCTGCGCCGGGACTACGATCTCAATGCGCGCGCCGCTTCCCGCCAAAAAGAACGGATCACCAGGACGGGCTTCACGCTGGAGGAACAGGTGCTGACGGTGGACACGGCGCTCCGGATGATGGGGTTGACCAAGAACTTCGCGCGCCTCGTGCTGTTCTGCGCGCATGGCAGCACGTCCGAGAACAATCCCTACGAATCCGCGCTGGACTGCGGCGCCTGCGGCGGCAACGAAGGCCGGCCGAACGCCCGCGTCTTGGCGATGATGGCGAACAATCCGAAGGTCCGCGAACGCATCGCCAAACTCGGCATCGCGGTTCCCCCCGATACACATTTCATCGCCGGCCAAATGGACACCACCACCGACGAGGTGCAGTTGCTCGATCTGGAAGACGTCCCGCCGACCCATCGGGCGGACTTGTCGCGGCTACAAGAAGATCTCAAGGAAGCGGCGGAATTGACGAGCGAGGAACGGTGCGGACGATTCCCCGACGTCCTGGAGAAGTTGGAGGGCAAGAAGGCCGAAACACACGTGAAGCGGCGCAGCGTGGATTGGAGCCAGGTACGGCCCGAGTGGGGTCTGTCGAGCAATACGGCGTTTGTGGTTGGCCGCCGGGAGCTGACAAAAGGACTGGATCTGGGAGGGCGCGTCTTCCTCCATTCCTACGACTACCGAGAAGATCCGAGTAACCGGCTGCTCGAAGTGCTGTTGACGGCGCCGCAAGTCGTGGCCCAGTGGATCAATATGGAACATTACTTTTCGGCGGTCGATAACGAGGTCTACGGCAGCGGCAGCAAGATCTACCACAACGTGGTCGGGCGGCTCGGGATCATGTCAGGTCCGTGGTCAGACCTTCGCTTGGGTCTGGCTAGGCAAACCGTCATGAACGGCGAGGCGCCCTACCATGAGCCGATGCGCCTGCTGACGATCGTGGAAGCGCCGCGCGCGCGGATCGACAAATTGATCGACCGCCACGAAGTCCTGCAGCATTTCTATCACAACGAGTGGGTGCACCTCGTCGCGCTCGACCCCGAGGAGCAAGTATGGTATCGGTATCGACCCGACGGACAGTGGAGCCCGATCGCATAACCTCCAACTCAGAGGCCGGAAAGGAGAGGAGTTGAGATGAGCCTGACCCTGCATCCGATGAAAGAGATTCGCGTGATCGTCGCGGGCGAGCACCGCGCCTTCGTGACCGAACTGCTGGACCGCATCAAGGCGACCGGCTATACCATCATCGGCAACCTGTCGGGAAAGGGTCACCACGGCGTGCGCGAGGCCCACTTCATGTTCAGCGAGCAGGAGAGCCTCGAAATGATCATGACGGTGGTGCCGGACGACAAGGTCGAGCCGATCCTCGCGGGTTTGCGGCCGCTGTTCGAACGCCATTCCGGCGTCATGTTCGTGGCCGATGTGGCCGTCAGCCGGCAGGAATATTTCGGCAAGAAGGGCAAAGGGGCGTAGCAGCCGCCCTTGTCATTGAAGCCCAAACTTGTCTAGAATGGGCGCCTCTCGGGGAGATCTATCGTGAAGGGCTTACGCTTCGAACGGATCGGCCA
>CAZPYP010000070.1:4479-12440 GCA_964590845.1 uncultured Nitrospira sp. | reverse complement strand
CAAGAAGCGGAAATCGAACAGCCGGAAATGGCCGAGCGGATCGCCTCGGTGCTCGAGGAAATCCGCGGCGGGAAACTGGAGGACGAACTCCTGCAGTTGGCCGCCATGCCGGAAGATCGCATGGATCTCGAGCAAGGGGCGTTCTTGATCGCGCGCTACGCCTATCCCTCCCTTGACGTGTCGGTCTACACGCGAACGCTCGACGAAATGGCGCAAGAGGTGCAGGACCGGATCGGTCCGCGCGCGTCGGGCGAGGAAACGGTCAAGACGTTGAACCGCTACCTGTTCACTGAACAGGGGTTCAAAGGCAACACCAAGAATTACTATGAAGTGGAAAACAGCTATCTGAATCGGGTGATCGACCGGCGGACCGGCATTCCGATCAGCCTGTCGGTGGTCTATCTGTTGATCGGCAAACGCTTGCGGCTTCCCGTGCACGGCATCGGGATGCCGGGCCATTTCCTGGTGAAGTACGAATCCGATCGCTACAAGATCTTCGTGGACTGCTTCAACGGCGGCGCCCTGTTGACCGAGAAGAACTGTCAGCGCTTTCTCACCGAAGCCGGGTATGGCTTCGACGAAAAATATCTCCAGCAGAGCCCGGTGCGGGCCATCCTCTCGCGCATGACGAAAAACCTCTTGGCCATTTACTCCAAACTCGACGATCCCCTCAAGAAAACGCGCCTGACGAAATTCATCGAGATCTTAGGGTGCGACAATCGCGAGGGCGGACTCTAGCCACGCTCAGGTCAAGGTTCAGAGCCCAAGGGGATTCTCCTCACTCAGCCTCAACCTGAACCTATCTTCAAATTCTGATGACCAGCCGGTCTCGTCCCACCGTAATCGGTCCTGTGAACTCCTCCGCGGCCTGCGCCTTCACATCATAACGTTCCGCAATCGGATAGAAGTGCGACAACACGAGGCGGCCGATTCCCGCTTCCTTTGCGGCTTGTCCGCACTGACCGGCATGCAGATGCACGGGACCCGGCTTGTTGGCGGGGAACGAACAGTCCAGGACGGCGACATCGACGTCCTGGCAAAGCCGCACGAGATTGTCGCAATACATCGTGTCGCCCGAATAGGCCAGCGCGTTGCCGCGATACTCGATGCGATAGCCGAGACAATGGAGCTCCGGCACATGGGTCATGGTTCTGGGAGAGATCCGTGTGTCGCCGATGCAGAAGCTGCGGTCTCCGACTTCCTTGACGGTCACGCGAAACGGCGCCGAGGAGAAGCTGGGAAAGGTCTTGAGGATGGCGCCGAGGAGGTGTTTCGATCCCTGCGGCCCGATCACCGTCAAGTCGGGACGGCGACCCCCTCCATGCTTCGTGTAGATCACGGCGTCAAAAAAGAAGGTAATGAAGTCCGAAAAGTGGTCGGCATGGAAATGCGAAATCAAAATATGGGTAATGCGGTGGCGGTCGATTCCTGTCTTGAGGAGATTGCTCAACGTACGTGGGCCGAAATCCAGCAGCATGGTGTGGTCGGTTTGGACTAGATAGCCGGCGGCGGCTCTGGTCGGATGCACGTTGGTCCCGGACCCGAGAATCGTCAATTTCATCGAGAAGAATCCTAGCGGTCAGCCTGTCTAAAGCTGTCCCGTATCCGGTTCAGCAGCTCGCGGGCGGTGCTGACTTCCTCTGGCTTCAGCGCCCGTTCGAAGAAGGGGCGAATAAACCTGATGTGGGACGCGAAGCACTTTTGGAACAGCGCGTCACCCTTGTCCGTCAGTCGAATCCTCGTGCTGCGTCGATCGCCGGGCACCGGCTCGCGTTTGATCAGCCCCTTCTTCGCCAGCCGGTCGAGCACGCCGGTCAACGTGCCTTTCGTGACCAGCGTCTGCGACGACAGGTCGGAGCAGGTGAGGCCGTCGGTATCTCCGAGCGTCACGATGACGTCGAACTGCGATGGCGTCAAGCGCATGGAGCGGATATGGCGGCTGTCTACGCGCCAAAAGGCCAAGTACGCCTCGACGAGAGGCCGAAGGATTTTGAGGTACGGATCGTCTTTCAGGTGCGGCAGCTGCATCGATTCGAGAATAGTCTGAGCTAGAACGAAGTGCAAGTACCCCTGAGTCGTTGACGTTGCGACGGGCGCCTCCCTATGATGCGGTCCCTATGGGCCGATCCGCTCAGGGCCAAGCCAACCTGACCGCCGTCTTCCTGTTGCTGGGCGTGGTGATCACCACCGTGTGGGTGTGGAAGCGCCTGTCGCTGGAGAGCCAGGAATGGGTAGTCGATCAAGCCGTGCCACTCGCCTTCGCCGGCGCGCTCTGCGCCGCCGGGATCTATCTCGTCGTGCGAGTCATACGTCGGCGTCGGAAGCGGCGCCGGGAGAGGACGGAACTGCTGTCGTTGTTCGAGAAGGCTGCCACCCGTGACAAGAAACTCGAAATCGCCTTTGCCTTGATCGAGGTGAACGAATATCGGGCCGAGGGGTTGGAGCCCGCGATTCCGGCGATGAAGGAGCTGTTCACCGCGACGCTGCAACGTGCGCTCGGAGACAAACAGCATCGCATGCGCGGGATGGCGGCCAGCCACCTGGGCGTCTTGCAGGATCGGAGCGTCGTCCCCTTGCTCGTCAAGGCTTTGGAAGATGACCATGCCTATGTACGGTCTTGCGCCGCGCTGGGATTAGGGCGATTGCGCGCGACTGAGACTCGCGATCGTCTGAAAACGTTGGCGGAAGAAGATTGGGACCAGACAGTGAGGAGCCGGGCGAAAGAAGCGCTCGAACGCATGAAGGCGGAGGGTTAGGCGGCCTTCAGCTGGATCTGTTCGCTCGTCCATTCGATCAGCGCAATTTCCGGCTGGCAGTTCAGCCTGAACGGCAGGAAGGACCAGCCCAGGCCGCGGTTGACGTAGAGCCGATGCCGGCTGTTCCGATGGTGGCCGGCGATGCGCCCGCCGCAACCGGGCGGCAGCCAGAAAGTCGGGACTCCCGGAACCCGCCATTGCCCTCCGTGACTGTGCCCGCAGAGAATCAGATCGACGGCATGGTGCTCTTCCAACTGATCCAAGATGTTCGGAGCATGGGCGAGCAGGAGGGTAAAGCGGTGGTCTGCCCGTGGCGGCAGACAGCGAAGGTCGGCGCGATGGAGTGACGGGTCGTCCACGCCGACGATGGCGAGTTCGCCCATACCAGCCGGGATGTACACGGTTTGATTGACCAACAGCGCAATCTTGTGGCGGTCGGCCAACTCCGCGTAATCGCAGACAGGCACGCCGCTGTAGTGATCGTGGTTGCCCAACGTGATGTAGACCGGAGCCAGGCTCCGCAGGCGCGTGAGGAATCGGAAGAGGTGCGGGAGCCCTTCGGGCACGTTCAGCAAGTCGCCGGTAATGAAGATCCAATCCGGCCTGAGTGCGGTGACCGCCTCGACGATCACGTCGTGGCGGGGATGGTAGCGGTCCAGATGCAGATCGCTGAGATGGACGGCGCGCCGTCCCGCCAAGGGCGCATGGACGTGGCTGACGCGGGTGATTTCGTAGGCGTTCAACCCATATTCCAATTGCGGAAACAGCCGGAAGAACCGGTAAAACGGTTCGCTCAGCCAGTGCCCAATGTAGGTGCGCGCCCGGTCGGGCCAGGAGGCGACTCGTCTCATCGCTGCATGACTCGATCCAGTTCAGCCCGATCGGCAGCGGTGACACGGTAACCCTGCTCGTAGAGCGTCCCCATGCCCTGCATCACGATATCCAGACTGCGCGCGCGATGCCATCGATCGAACTGCTCGGCGAGTACCGAGGCCGGTCCCCGCGGGCTATCCGAACGGTCTTGCATGAGGGACAGCGATCGCAACAGATCGGTCAGCTCCGTGGCATTGTAGCTTCGGTCGTCGTTGCGGTCCGCCACGAGCGCGAACTCATAGACGGTGAGGCTGAGAGAGAGCAGGGTTTGGGTCTTGGCAAAATCGTCGCGGGCGGAGTCCATTCCGCCGGGATATCGGCCGGGGCAGTCCTGATCGAGCGTCGATGCCACGGCGCCGAATCGGATACCCTGGACGGCCGGCGGAGGGGTTTTCGAACCCTTGTAGAACCAGGAGAGGCAGGTGCTGGCTTGAGCGAAGGCCTGTTTGTCCTTGGTCACTTGCGCCATGATGTGAGCCGTAAACTGCGAAAACACGTTGTGTTCCCCGCCGATGGCCGTGCCCAGACCGGCCATAGCCAGTGCCACGAGCGAGCAGGCGAGGATTGGAATCGAGAGCCGCAGTCGCGTCGACATGGGAAAGTATACCATGGCTCGATTGAACGCCTGACCGAAAGATGACTTCTGAACCGCTTTGCATGAACGACAGGATGGCCACATGCTGCACCCGTTTCTGACTGAGACCGTACCCGGCATCGGCGGAAAGATGCGAGTCCTGCCGGAAGATTTTCAGGTGGACGAGCGGCCGCTCTATCTCCCGTGCGGTACCGGCGAACATTTGTACATCCGCGTAACGAAGCGGATGCTTTCCACCCCGGATCTCGTCCGCAAACTCTCGTCCGTTCTTGGCATCAAGGTGCAGGGTATCGGAACGGCCGGGCTCAAAGACGCCAGGGCCGTGACCAGCCAGATGGTCTCCTTGCACTTCGGCACCGTCGAGCAACTCGCTCGACTGAAAACGGACGAGCAGATTCTCGCGATTGAGATCTTGGGGCGGCACCGAAACCGGCTGCGTCCCGGGCACCATGCGGGCAATCGCTTTCGGTTGGTGATCCGTGAGGTGGCCGACCATGCGAAGGAATCGGTGCCGGCGGTGCTGGAACTCTTGTCCCGTCGCGGCGTACCGAACTATTTTGGACCGCAAAGACAGGGCAGGAAGGGCGACAATTATCAGATTGGGGCGGCGCTGCTGGGCGACCAGTCCAGGCGAGAACGGATGAGCCGGGCGAACCGCATCTGGTACCTGAATACGTTCCAGTCGTATCTCTTCAATCAGATTCTCGCCCGCCGTATCAATCGGCTCGATCGTGTGTTGGTCGGCGATTGGGCGATGAAACTGGAGAACGGCGCCTGCTTTCCGGTGGAGAATGCGGAGCAGGAGCAGCCGCGGGCCGATCGATTCGAAATCAGCCCGACCGGGATCCTCTTCGGGTCCCGCGTCTCCTGGGCGACCGGCGAGCCCGGCGAGATCGAACGGACGACGGTGGTCGACAACGGCGCGACGCCGGAAGGCCTGACCGAAGCGGCCAAGGCTTGCGGATTTCGCGGCGAGCGGCGGGCGTTGCGGGTTCGCCTTGACGAGCTCGAATGGTCGATTACTGACGGAGCCCTGACCGTGTGGTTCTCTCTGCCTCCCGGCGCCTATGCCACGAGTGTCTTGCGCGAACTGATGAAATCTCCCGAACTCATGTAAGCCGGTTCCCCCTCAGACAGCTCGCCGGCGGTTCGGTCCCCTCGTGGTACAATTCACGAAGAGGGGCCTCGCGATGAGTACGCAGGAAACCGTCCTTCTACGCGGCCATATCATCGATTCGCTGATCTTGGCCAAGGTGCTCGATACCATCCTCATGATGGGCGGTACGTTCGACCTCGAAGAAGTCGCGATCGGCAAGACCCGGCACGAAACTTCGCAGGCGAAGATCCGTATCCAGGCTCCCTCCGAACGAATTCTTGGCGACATCCTACAGGCCATCCAACCGCACGGCGCGTCGGTCGAGCAGGAGCGCGACTGCACGTGGGAAGCCGCCCCAACGGACGGAGTGTTTCCGGATAATTTCTACGCCACGACGCATCTTCGCACCCAAGTCAGAGCACAGGGGCACTGGCTCGACGTCGAACGGATCGAGATGGATTTGGGGATCGTTCTCAATGCGGAGAAGACCCAAGCCCGAGCCGTCCCGATGGGCGACGTGCGGCGGGGAGAGGTGGTCGTAACGGGTCGAACGGGTATCCGGATAATTCCGCTGCAGCGGCCGACCGAGCGGGATGTGTTCGGGTTCATGGAATCCCAGATTTCTGCCGAGCGGCCGCACGGGCACATCATTGCGGATGTCGCGAAACGGATGCTGGCGCTGCGAGAAGGGCATCGCGCGGGACGGGCGGACTGCAAGGTCTTGTTGGCCGGCGGACCGGCCATTGTTCATGCGGGGGGTCGTGAAGCCTTGGCCAGGCTCATCGAACAGGGATTTATTCAGGTGCTGTTTTGTGGGAACGCGCTGGCCGCGCACGACCTGGAAGCGGATCTGTACGGGACGTCTCTTGGGTATGGTTTGACCGCGGGACGAGCCGTTCCGCACGGGCATGAACATCATCTGCGCACGATCAACCGCATCCGCGCGATCGGGAGCATTCCAACCGCGGTACACAGCGGCGTCATCAAGCAAGGAATCATGGCGGCTTGCGTCGCGCGGGACGTGCAGGTCGTCATGGCCGGTACGATCCGGGATGACGGGCCGCTGCCCGGCGTCATCACGGACTCGGTGGCGGCTCAAGCGGCGATGCGGGCCGCGATTCCCGGCGTGGGGCTGGCCCTGCTGGTGGCCTCAACGCTGCACGCGGTGGCGACGGGCAATCTATTGCCGGCAACGGTGCCGACCGTCTGTGTCGACGTGAATCCGGCCGTACCGACGAAATTGTCTGACCGCGGGAGTTTTCAGGCCGTCGGGATCGTTATGGACGCCGCGTCGTTTCTCGGCGAGTTGTCGCGCTTATTGGAGAAAGCCGCATGAGCCGTCTGCTGGTTTGCCCGCCGGATTATTTCGGCATCGAGTACGAGATCAACCCCTGGATGAGATTGAGCAATCGGGTCGATCACGATCGGGCCGTGCGGCAATGGCACGGCCTCATGCGCGTATTCGAGCAGGAGATCGGCGTGGTGATTGAGCGGATGAAACCGGTCTCAGGCCTGCCGGATTTGGTCTTCACGGCGAACGCCGGTGTCGTCCATGGACGCACGGCAGTCGTCAGCCGGTTTCGGTATCCCGAGCGGCAGCGCGAAGAAGCGTACTTCGAAGGCTGGTTTCGAGATCATGGCTACGAGATCATTACGTTGGCTGAGAAGATGTACTTCGAAGGCGCGGGTGATCTCTTGGGATTTTCCGATGTGTGGTTCGGCGGTTATCGGCAGCGGTCAGACATCCGAGTCTTTCCCATTCTCAGCGAGCTGTTCAAGAAAGAGATCATCCCGCTCGAACTCATTGATGGACGGTTCTATCATTTGGATACCTGTCTCTGCCCTCTCAGCGGCGGCGATTTGCTCTACTATCCGGAGGCCTTTGACCACTATGGGCGGGATGTCATCGCGGAGCGAATCCCCGCTGAACAGCGGCTTGCCGTCCCCGAGCAGGATGCGCGGCAATTCGCCTGCAATGCCGTCTGCGTCGGGAAACATGTCGTCCTACCGGCCGGCTGTCCCGACACCATCGCTCTCTTGGAATCCCGGGGCTACCACCCCCACCCCGTGCAACTCGATGAGTTCATGAAATCCGGCGGCTCGGCAAAATGTCTGACCCTGGCTCTGGATTGACGCTCGGCCGGTTGGTTCACGCGGCCTGGGAATGAGAAGCAGGCAAGCTCGCCGGTTTGCAGAGCCGAACGGTAAACCAAAACGTCGATCCCTGTCCCACCGAACTGTTGACGCCGACGGTGCCTCCCATCATCTCGACCAATCGCTGGACGATGGCCAGCCCCAATCCGGTACCGCCGAAGCGCCGGGACATGGAGCCATCCGCCTGGGCGAACGGATCGAAGATCCTTCGTTGATCCTCCGCGGAGATCCCGATCCCGCTGTCCCGGACGGCGAACTTCAACAGGGCGTCACTGTCCCGGTCCTCCTGCTGCTGAACCGAAACCTGGATCCCGCCACGCTCCGTGAACTTGACGGCGTTGCCGATGAGATTGAGCAGCACTTGCCGCAGACGGCCGGCGTCTCCTTGCCAGAGTCGAGGTAGCGAGGCGTCGATCTCGCAGGTGAGCGACAAGCCGTTTCGTCGTGCCGGCTCGGCGAGTAGATCGATGACGGCCTGGACCGTGGC
>CAZPYP010000070.1:0-4379 GCA_964590845.1 uncultured Nitrospira sp. | reverse complement strand
ATTCAGCCGGTTCCAATTCGAGTTTGTCTGCCTCGATCTTCGAAAAGTCGAGGATGTTGTTGATGACCTGCAGAAGCGATTGGCCCGAGTGGCGGATGGTGTGGACATAGTGGCGCTGCTTGTCCGTCAGGGAGGTCGACAGCAGTAATTCGCTCATGCCGAGCACTCCGTTCATCGGCGTGCGGATTTCATGGCTCATGTGCGCGAGGAACTGCGATTTGGCCTGATTGGCCTCGTCTGCCGCCGCCTTGGCCTCCTTGAGAGCTTCGACCATCTGTTGAAGCTCCTCGTTTCGATGTTGGAGCTCGGCGGTACGCGAGAGGACCTGCTGTTCGAGCCGCTGGTTGGTCGCCTGCAGCTCGCGGTTGCGATCGTCGACCAACGCCGCCAGCTCGTCGATCTGAAGCCTGATCGCGCGACCGAGCTCCCACTTGCAGGTGAGCGAGGCGGCGATCTGCTGCACTTCGATCGAGTCGAACGGTTTGCGCAAGATCAGCAATCGGTCGCTGACACCGAGGCGCGATGCGATCTCCGCCCAGGTGTGATCTGTGTGGGCTGTGCAAATGACGACCTGGATCTCCGGATCGGCGTGCCAGATGTGCTCGATCGTCTTGAGTCCGTCCCACCCCGGTGGCATCCGCATATCCACGACGGCGAGGGCGTACGGGCGGCCGAGCTTGCGCGCCATTTGGATCTTGTTGAATCCCTGCTCGCCTTGATCGGCAAAATCCAGTTCGAACGTTTCAGGCGGCGCGGAGCGGACGGCATCTCCGAATAGCGATCGACGAGCCTGGTGCAACGCTGAAGGGAGCACGTCGGGGATCAGGATCTTGCGGAAGTCGTCCTGGATAGTCCGGTTGTCGTCGATGATGATAATGCGGCGATTTCGTTCCGTCGGTGCCAACATCATGCAGAGACCTCCATGGGAAGCAGAGGGAAATCAAACAGGAAAGTCGCTCCATGCCCCGGGCCGTCGCTCTGGCCACGCAGCTCCCCTCCCAGTTTCTTTGCGGCGAGGGCGGCGCTATGGAGACCGATGCCGTGTCCGTCCGGCCTGGTCGTAAACCCCTGCGTGAAGAGACGAGACAGGTGTTCGGGAGCGATGCCGACGCCGCTGTCCGTAATCTGAAACCGTCCGAATCCGGGGCGCTGCGGAGCCGGCATGACCCGCAATGTGAGTTGATGGGCGCGTCCGGGAGCCGCCTCGATCGCGTTCTTGGCGTTGCTGATGAGATTCACGAGGATTTGCAGTGCCTGGTGGCGGTCGCACAACCCGTCCGGCACGTCCTCGTAACGCTGGATGATGTCGCAATTGAGGCTTTCCAGCGCCGGCCGGTAGATGGCCAAAGCCTGCTCGAGCAGATCCTGGTAGTGCACCGGCTCGTGAATCGCGCCGCCCGGTCTGGCGAGATCCATCTGCCGGGACACGACGTGGCGAATGTGATCGATGTTCCGGCTAAGGCCTCCGAGTTCCTTCTCGACCAGCGCCTGGTTTTGGGTCACGGCCTCCGCCAGCATCGACAGGTATGAGGGGATCTGTCGGCCTTTCGGATCGTTGACCACATACGCGCCGAGGTCGTGCTGGTGTTCGTGCAGCATGGAGGCGACCAAGGCTACGTCGCCGATCGGTGCCTGTCTGAGGGTTTTCATGATGGTTTCGACCGACACGTTCACGCTGGTGAGGACGTTTCCGATGTTGTGCAAGACCGTAGAGGCCACATCGGCCATGCCGACCAAACGCGAGCTTTCGACGAGCTGTTGATTGAGTTCCTCTCGTTCCGCCTGAATCCGCTTGCGCTCCTCGATTTCATGCTGCAGCGTCTCGTTCGTCTGCTCGAGCTGTCGGTTTTGGGTCAAGACCTTCGTCCGCGATTCTTCAAGCTGGGAGATTGCGTCGTGCAACCGCGCATTGGCGCGGTCGATATCGGTGACGTCATGGAACGAGACGAGGACGCCTCGAAGGTTGGCCCCTTCGTCCAAGATGGGCATACTCGTGACCGAGAGGGTTCGGGGAGCCTCGCCCGCCGGCTGGAACGAGAGCCTGGTTCCCTGATGAGGCGTTTTCTGGTCGATAGACTGCTCCCAGGGGTGTTTCAAGACGGCCATCTTGGGAGCCGTGGATGCCAGGCTCCAGGACAATCGGGAGAGCGGCGTTCCGAGGATGGCATGGAGAGGCGACTGAACAAATCGGCAGAATGTATCGTTTGCGAGGACGATCGAGCCGGAAGGATCGAGCATGACGACACCATCGGTGAGACTATCGAGCGCGGCTTTCACTCGCGGCGGGATGACTTGTGACGGATCGAGTTGGCGGAGCGTGCGCTTCATAAACGTGAAGTAGCCGAAAAAAGCCAACAGCGCGACGAGCAACAAGAAGCGCGGCCAGGCTCCTGTCAGCAGTTGCTCGCCCCACGAAGGGTACACGGACTTGAACGACAGTTGGAGTGATCCCCAAGGAGTCGACGATTTGTAGATGGGGACCTGGATATGGCTCAGCGTCGACTGTTGGCCGGGCGGTTGGACCCACGCGCGACCGTGATTGCCGGCCACTGCGAGTTGGCGGCCGTCCGAGGCGACCAGCGCTGCCGACAAAATATCTGAATTGCGTTCGACGAGGGCACGCATGGCGGTTTCGATGGTGGTGAGATGCCCGGTTGAGACCAAGAGCGAGTATTGCACCGCCAAATTTTCGCAGAGCGCTTTCCGCGCGGAGAACACCTGTTTGGCATGGTCCGGTGCCAGGCCCACGATCGCGTCCCCAGCCAAGATGGCCCCGATGGTAACGCAGACCAGGCACACGCTGATCAGCACGATGGGAGACAACCGACCCATGCTTCACGTCTTATCGGTTGCGTGCGGTTAAGGCTTGAGAGGTGGCTCTTGACCGAAGAGCCGGCTGAGTCCGTCGAACTCGGCTTCTTCGCGGCGCTGATTGGTTGTGGCGTCGTCGCGACGCCGCTGGCGTTCGCGACGGGTGAGCTTCACGACCGGGAGGGGATCGAAATGCCGCCAGGCCGGCATGGTGGCGAGGCAGCTGGCGAGCAGGGCGCTGCTCCGGAGCGCCCAGGCGACAAAACCCGCCGACAAGACGAATCCGGTCACAGCCGTCACGCGGGCCACGATCCGGTGCTGTTCTTGGTCGACCCCGATGGCTTCTTCCAATGAAACGGTCATGTCGTCGAGCTTGGCCATGAGTAACTCGCTCACGGTCGGCGGCTGGTCCGGAGGAGTCGGTTCGAGCGAGGGGGTCGGCTCAACCGGTATGATCGTAAACGCAGGGAGCGGAGCGGGATCCTCCCAGCGAGGAACCTGGTGATCGCTGAACTGGCCATCGATTCGTTTCCCGTCATCGATTCTGATCGGAGTGCTTCGCTCCACCGGCACAACTGATAACGGCGGCGTGGAGTCGGTCGGATGGTAGGGTGACGAGATCGGCCTACTGGTCGGTTCGATGGGAAGAGGAGTCAAAGGCCCGGGCGGTGGAGTGTGAGGCCCAGTCGATCCTGAAATCGCCGGCGCACCGGGTGTCGTCGGAACCAATGAAGGCGGCACCAGCGGCGTATTCGGTAGCGTGCTGGAGGTGGGCGGCAATCCCTCCGTCACATCAGTGACGGTTACCTGAATCGCCTGGGTCGTGCTGGCGCCTTGACTGTCGGTCACCCGCACTTGGACCACATAGACGTTGTCGCCGTTCGCGTCGGTTGCCGCCTCGAAGTCACGTGAGGCAGTGAAGTGAAGCGCCCCGGTCGTCGCATCGATCGTGAAGAGCGCCTGATCGGTTCCGCCGCTGATGCTGTAGGTAAGGGCTTGGGCCGGGAGATCGACGTCGGTACCGGTGACGATGGCAACAGCACTCACGTTTTCCGCCACATTGTAAGACGCGTTGGCGCCGCCTCCGCCGCTCGTGATGCTCGGGCTGTCGTTCACTGGTGTGATCGTCAGTGTGACGGTTGTACTGCCGATCGAGCCGCCGGCGCCATCGCTCACCGTAAACGTGAAGTGGTCGCTCGTGGTTTCCGAGCCGTCGTGCATGTAGACGACACGATTCGCGGCAATATCGGCCTGCGTGAACGTGGTGGCCGAAACTCCGGGAGCCGTGGTCAGCTCCAGCCGTCCATACGCAGGGCCTGTCCCGATCGAATAGGTCAGTTGAGCTGCGGCGTGGTCCATATCGGTCACGGCCAATTCACTCGCATCGATCGTGTCGGCCCCGCCTTCGACCACTGTACTGCCGGTGTTCGTTGCCAGGATCGGCGCATCATTCACCGCGGTGACGTTGACGGTGAGGGTATTGGGGGCGCTGTCATAGCTGTTGTTGCTGTCGCGCACCGAGAAGGTGAAGTTGGCATAACCGGTGCCATTGGCATCTGCCGCGGGAG
>CAZPYP010000069.1:2745-13163 GCA_964590845.1 uncultured Nitrospira sp. | reverse complement strand
ACCCAATACATGCTCGCCCAGGGCGCGGTGAACCCTACACCGCCGTCGGTTCTCGCGGTCATCGGCACACCGAGGTCGTGCAGTTCCTGTTCGAGGACGCCTTCCAGGCCGCGGGGGCAGGGTGCAAAGAACCGTCGTTTTGTGCTATCCATCTTTTCCCATCCACCTGCGAGAGCCGCCGTGAAATACTGCAGCGCCTGCGGAGCCCCGGTCAGTCAAAAGATCCCGCCCGGCGACAACGTGCTGCGCTATGTCTGCGGGACCTGCCAGGCTATTCATTACCACAATCCAAAGATCGTCGCAGGCTGCATTCCGGAATGGGAGGATCGGATTCTCCTCTGCCGGCGCGCCATCGATCCGCGGCTGGGGCTCTGGACGTTCCCGGCCGGCTTCATGGAAATCGGCGAGACGACGGAGGAGGCGGCGGCCCGAGAGACGAAGGAGGAGGCGTTGGCCGAGGTGGAGATCCTCTCGCTTTACGCCGTGTTGAGTATGCCGAACATCGGCCAGGTCTACATGGTGTTTCGCGGCCGGATGCTGGAGCCGAAGTTCGGGGCAGGGACCGAAAGCTTGGAGGTGGAGTTGTTCCGGCGGGAGGACATACCCTGGAACAAGATTGCCTTCCCTGTTGTGGCGGACGCGCTGCGACGGTATGTCCGTGACGCTTCCAGGGGCACATTTCCTCTTCAGTTGGGCAACGTGCTCGAGCGATATTGAGCCGCTACTTCAGGCGCGAGCGCGGCACGATCGCATGGATGTGGACCAACTGCTCCGCGTGGTCGATCGCGTAGAAGATCCGCCAGTCACCCACCGCATACTTGTGCAGTTCCATCAGATCCGGCGAGACCGGTTCGTGGCGCAGGTTGTCTACGTTGGAAGCGATCCATTTGGCCTTGTCAAAGAGCCGCTGGTTCGTCGGGACTTCGATGGCGGCAAGATCGCCGACCACGGATGGATGAAAGGCGAGGCGATACCAAGGCATGATTACCAGCGGAGGCCGAGTTTGTCGGCGAGGTCTTCACCGGACATCCGTTCGCGGGCCGCGAGCGAATCTTTGAGGCGGGCTCTCAGTGCATCGCCCAGGTGCAAGCCGAGGTCAGGATCGCCGATCAATTCGCGCAGGCGGTCGTCGACCATCCCACGGACGAGTTCTTTGAATTGGTCTGGTGTGAGCGACGAGAGATCCATGAGAGCAGGATACGGTTCAGAATGGAGCGAATGCAACCGGCCCGATGAAATGATCGGAAGGCGGATCGATGCCTGCGAGGCGGAGGATCAGCTGAATTGACTTGATTGGGGAATCTCGATGACGGCGGGCGGCTTGTTCTCGAGCTGTTGAACGATCCGATTGAGCCGATCCTGCTCGGGTTTGGACACGCTCAAGAACTCCATCCCGATCCCGGCCGAGCCACACCAGCGGATCGCCGCGTTTTCGATGGTGAGCGGGTTCGCTTCTCCCACGACATGGAGGATGATGCTGATTTGCATCCCGGTGAAGGGGCTGATGACGCTTTCGACGCGGCAGCCTCGGACGGAAATGTCGCGGACCGATCCTTTGAATCGGAATTTATCCTTCTGCACCAGCGTGCTGGGCATGGAGATCGGGAACCGTTTGCACTTGCGAGTGACCATGAATGTGTTCCGTCTTCGGACTGTCTCGAGGGCGCGATACGATGGCCGGATGTCGCGGCCTCGACCTCAGTACAGGCTAATCCGGGTCGGCGGATTTGTCAAAGAAATCGTGGCTTGACCGCCGGGATTCATGAAAGAAGGGAGGCCCAATGACATTACAAGGCAAGGTGGCGGTGGTCACCGGCAGCAGCAGTGGAATCGGCAAGGCCGTCGCCAAGCGGTTCGCCGATGAGGGAGCGAAGGTCGTTGTGGCGGCCAGGAGGTTGTCGCTGTGTGAGCAGACGGCACGAGAGATTCAGGCTCGGGGTGGGGAGGCGCTTGCGATCAAGACCGACATCTCAAACGAGCAGGAGGTCGAAGCGCTTATCGGCGCCGCGGTGGCCACATATGGCCGGATCGATATCCTGGTGAACAATGCGGGAGTCTTCGGAGGAAGGAAGCTGGCCGAGACTTCCACCGAGGACTTCGACTCGGTGATGAATGTGAATCTTCGAGGCACGTTCTTCTGTTGCCGGGCCGGTTTCAATCAGATGAGGAGGCAGGGTGGCGGGATCATCCTCAATATGTCGAGCGTCGCAGGCGTGCAGGCTTGGTCCGGGACCGGCGCCTACAGCGCGTCGAAACACGGGATCATGGCCCTGACTCGATCGTTGGCCGACGAAGGGCGCGCGTTCAACATCAAGGTGAGCGCCATCTGTCCCGGCGCGGTGGCGGACGATCTCGTCGACGCGACGCCGGAGGAGATTGCGTGCAGCGGGAAAATCAGCCCGTACGATATCGCGGAAACGGCGGTGTATCTCGCACAGCTCGGTCCCAATGCCGTTGTCCATCACATCGTCGTGGATCGGCTGGGTGCGGACTGGTAGGTCAAGGAGGCGCAGCGGACTCTCTCGCATTCAGTCACCAGCGCCGACCCCATCGGCCGTAGAACCGCGGCCCCCAGTAGGGGTGGTAATAGTACGGCGGTCCGTAAATCCAAGGCCGCCCGATGTACAGCCCCAACCCGATCGGTGGGTAGGCGTAGCTGTAGGCATAAGGCGTCGGCACGATGGTGGTAGTGCTCGGGCGCTGCGAAAGTTCCCGCTGGAGATCGGCGGAAGCGGCGGCCTGACGGTCGACCTGCCCCTTTAGCTGATTGACGGTCTCCTGTTGGGCCTGGAGCTGCCCTTCGAGTTTGCTGATCTGGTCTCGCTGCTGCTCGATGAAGGCGTTGAGACAGCGAGTCTGGGCCTCTTCGCTGTAGTTGGAACATTCCCAGGGGACTTGTGGTCCGGACGCATGGGCGGTCGCAATCCAAAGCATCATGCCGGCGACAGCGCCGGCGGTCAGCGCGAACCACTGCCAAGGAAGGGGTTGAGAGAGAACCCGTGATGTCGGTTGACGGATCATGGGGACCTCCTGGTGATCGACGATTACACGATACCACGTAGACGGTCTCTTGAACAGATTGCCCCTCTCGTCTCCTACAACGACTTTCTCACGTTGTAGTTGACCGACTTGTTTGATTTTGGCCCGCTCGCCTCCTACAATACCGCCGCGGAATAGGAACGCCATGCCGCCTCGTCGAACCAATGTTCGTCCTTCCAGGAAACCGCGCGCCAAAGGTTCACGCCAACCGGCCTTTCCCGACCAGCGGCTCAAGAAACGGTTTCAGCAGCGGCTCCTAAAATGGTATGCGGCCAACGGGAGAGACCTTCCATGGAGAAAGACATCCGACCCCTATCATATCCTGGTGTCCGAGGTGATGTTGCAGCAGACGCAGGTGGACCGCGTCGTCCCCAAGTACCATGAGTTCTTGGACCGGTACCCCAGCTTCGAGGAGCTGGCCGAGGCGCCTGTACAGGAGGTGAAGAAGACCTGGTACCCGCTTGGCTACAACATCAGGCCCGAACGGTTGCACAGCATCGCCTGCGAAACGGTGGAGCGCTATGGCGGGAAGTTGCCGAGCGGCCACGACGAGTTGCTGTCGTTCAAAGGCATCGGGCGCTATACGGCCGGGGCGATTCGATCGTTCGCCTTCAACGAAGATGCCCCGATATTGGATACGAACGTCATCCGCGTGTTGCACCGGGTGTTTCTCGCCAAGGGCGATCCGAAGGCGCTGAAATCCCGGTTGTGGGAACTGTCCGAAGCGTTGATTCCGCGCGGCAAGGGTTATGACTTCAACCAGGCGTTGATGGATTTCGGCGCTACGTGCTGCACGGCGAGAAACCCCGAATGCGGCAGGTGCCCGATGAAGCCCATCTGTAAAACCTATCCATTTGCGTCGAAGGCGCGGGGGCGGGCATGAAAGTGGTCGAGGTCGCGGCGGGCTTGATCGCGCGGGAAGGCCGCTACTTGATCGCGAAACGGAAGCCCGGCGTGCATCTCGCCGGGCTGTGGGAGTTCCCCGGCGGGAAGCGGGAGCCGGACGAAACGCTCGAGGAGTGCCTGAGGCGGGAATTGTTCGAAGAGTTGTCTGTGACCATCGACGAACCGATCCCGTTCCAAATCATCCGGCACGACTACGGTGAAAAAGTGGTCGAGTTGCATTTCTTTCGCTGCGCAATCGAGTCCGGCGAGCCGAATCCCCTGGACTGCGCGGAACTATGCTGGGTCTATCCGCACGAGCTGGATCGCTTCGAGTTCCCGCCGGCCGATCGACCGGTCATCCACTCGCTTCAACGTTCGGTGTCGCGGACGGCGTCATGAAAGTCGTACTGGACATCGAGACGATTCAAGCGCCCCGCGAGGAGTGGGAGCGATTGACCGGCAAGGGCGCCGAGGCTTCCGCTGATACGGAAGCAGATCGCCTCGATCTCTTTGCCGCCGGAGCGGCCGAAGAGCGCAAACGTATCGATGACGAGTTGTATGCAAAGTCGGCGTTCGACGGCACGTTCAGTTCCATAATTTGCATCGGTTTGTTGGAGTTCTCGGACCAGCTCGAACCGCGTGGTGCTGTGGCCTGGTACGGCGGCAACGAACGGGATCTGCTCCGCCAGTTTTGGGCCCGGATCGGCCAGATCAGGCCGGCGCTTTTCATCACGCACAATGGGCTGGGTTTCGACCTGCCGTTCATCAAGAAGCGCTCGATGATCCATCAAGTGAGGCCGAGCGTCGATGTGAACCTCGCCAAGTTCCGGACGGAGCCGGTCTACGACACGATGGCGGTCTGGAGTAACTGGGATAACCGGGGATGGGTCAAGCTGGACGTGTTGGCCAGGGCGCTGAATGTGGAGACAAAATCGGGAAGCGGCGCCGAGGTGGCCGACATGTGGGAACGGGGCCAGGGTGCGGAACTCGCGCGGTACTGCCTCCAGGACACCTACGTGACGTATGCCTGTTATTGCCGGATGAATTTCAAGCAGCCGCTGTCTCGGGAAGTGGTGATGCTGCAGCCCGAACTGATCGACGTGGGTTAGGAGGCTTGCTGAAAATCGAGAGGCCCAACGTCGGTCAGGACGTTGGGCCTCTTGCTTGAGTCGGTCGTCCGTTCGAACGTCCGACTGTGGGATTAGCGGGTTTGGACGGCTTCCGCGTACTTCTTCTTGGGCGCCGGCTTGCCCGACACCTTACTCGCCTTCAAGGCCTTGATCTCTTCGTCACGCTCCCGCAGTTCCCGTTTCATCCAGTCGGACTCCTTGCGGAGCATCTTGATTTCAGATTCTTTCTTTGCGATCGTGTCCTTTACCTTGTCGATCTGAGTCGCATCGGAGCCGAAGCTGTCGCTCGATCCGATTGAAGATGCCGAAGCGGTCGACACCGGCTGCGCCTTGATGACCGGTTCCTGCGCGACGGACGCCGCGACCGGAGCCACCGGAGCTTTCACCGCCGGCTTCGCCATTGGAATCGCCGCCGAAGCCGGCGCCTTCGCCAGCGCGATGTAATCGATGACCGTCGCCGTGGCGCCGATCGATCCGGCGGCCGCATAGGACGGAGCCGGTTCCATGCGGGCCACCGTCTCAGGCGAGAAGCCGTTCACGCGAGCGCCTTTGGCGATCGTGATGTAGATGGAGCCTTTCTGCACGTAGATGCTGCCCGTGGTGGGTTCAGAGCCTGACCCTGCCGATGAGGATACGCGGAAGCCGACCAATTGCTCGGGCTTCGCTTTGGACAAACCTTGGGTGAGCAGGGGGGCAAGAAACTCCGCATCCTCATCGCTGAATATTCTCATCGGCTTGCTGCCACCAGCGGACATTCTCGACGACCCGTCTTCGCTGTAGAGACCCTTGATGACCTTCGACATGGTGGTTTGATCGATCACCGCCGGATGGCTGGCTTCGAACGACCAATCCGTTACTTCCTCCAGAAACACGTTGCCCTTGGAACTTTGCGCGACTTTGGCTGTCGTAGAGCATCCAGCCATGATCAGCGCCATTGCGGCCATGCCCAGCGCCGCATGTGCAAACCGTGCGAACGTTTGTGTCGACTGTGCGTGCATGAGGGTTCTCCTTTGTCTTGCGAAATATGTAGACGCCAGTGGGAGGCTGTTCTTCACGTGGGTTGAGGGGTTACCAGATGCCGAGTCCCATCAAGGTTATGCTGAGCGCCAACCAGCCGAACAGGCCCATCGCAATGATGGTTTCCAATGTGACTGAAGGCGCGGACTTGTCCATCATCGTGGGCTCTGTGTGTGATTGCATGGTGTCCGCTCCCTGTTGGTCGTTGGGTAAGAACTTGTTATTGTTCCGGATTCAAAGCAAAGACTGTGCCCTTCTGTCGCTCTGTTAACCCAGCGGCCGTACCGGGACATCTCTACGGTGGCGCTTGATATTCACGCTCCAACAACCGCACATGACTCCTATATCAAACAAGTGAGCTAGCCCCTATAAATTATTGATTTCATGCAGCGGGATATTCTGGGCTCAACGGCAGAACACCGTTCCTGCTGCGGAATCTACGAGCGTTGGCGCAGTGATTTGGGTGGAGATTGAACGAGGGAGACCCAATTGAGCGCGGGAGGGATCGGCCTACAGAATAGGCAATTCTGGTGCAGGCCTGTTCGGTTTTGATGGCATCGTGAGACGCGAAGAAGGAACTCGAGAAACGGTCAAATTCGGAGGGTCAGGCCGGCACGCCGTAGAGTGTGGATGCGGAGGTGTCGTAGATCGAGAGCGATAACAACTGGCCGGGAGAGCAGCGGTGGACGCCCTTTTCCCAGACGACGGTGATGTTTCCGTCAGTCTTTCCTTTTCCTTGAGCGGACGATCGTTTGGAATCGCCCTCCACCAGGACAGGCAGGACAGAGCCGAGATATTCCCGATTGCGTTCATGGGAAATGTGCCGTTGCAATTCGACTAGCGCGGTGACGCGCTGTGATTTCGTTTCTTCCGGTACGTCGTCGGCGTACTTCCTGGCGGCGATGGTGTTCTTTCGCTCCGAATATTTGAAGATGTAGGCCGAGTGGTACCGCACGTCCTGTAGCAGGCCGTACGTCTCGTGAAATTCGTAGTCGCTCTCGGAGCAGAAACCCGCGATGATGTCGGTCGTGAGCACGATGTCTTGGTTCAGGGTTCGGATATCCTGTACCAAGGCCATGTATTCGCGCCTCGTATAGGTCCGGTTCATCATGTCGAGAATGCGGTCGGAGCCGGATTGCGCCGGAAGGTGGATGTGTTTGCACACCTTGGGATGGCCGGCGACCACTTCCAGAAGGTTGCGCGGAAAGTCTTTCGGATGCGGCGAGGTGAACCGGACACGCTCGATCCCCCTCACGTCCGCAACCGCGGCCAGCAGCCTGGCGAAATCCCACTCGCCGGACCTGTAGGAATTCACGTTCTGGCCCAGCAACGTGACCTGTTTGTGCCCTCTTGCGACCGCCGCTTCCGCTTCGGCGACGATACCCAGCGGGTCACGCGACCGCTCGCGGCCTCGCGTATAGGGCACGACGCAGAAGCTGCAGAAGTTGTCGCAGCCCCGCATGATGGCGATCCATGCGTTCACGCCGTCTTCCCGTTCCGGTACGACGTCGTCGTAAGTCTCATACTCCGAGAGGTCGACGGCAAAACCTTTCTCCACGAGCCCTGCTTCCTGCGAACGGATCGCGTTCGAAATCAAGACAGGGAGTTGGCGATAGGCATCGGGGCCGGCCAAGACGTCGACGAGCGGTTCCCTTTCCGTCAACTCCTCTTTGAGATTCTGCGCCATACACCCAAGGACGCCCACCACGAGCGGCCGGTGTTTTTTCACCGCGCGTAGATCCGACAGATGCGTGTAGACCTTGTTATGGGCGTTTTCCCGGATCGCGCAGGTGTTCATGAGGATCACGTCGGCCCGCTCCCGGTCATCGGTGAAGGCAAATCCGTCTTTCTTGAGCAAAGAGCGCACGAGTTCCGAGTCGTACTCGTTCATCTGACAGCCGAAGGTCTCGAGATGGACTAGGTGCGGGGAAGCCTGGTTGGTCATACCAACACCATTGTCTGCGGCTTGTGCATCGGAGGCGTTACGACTTGGCCGAGGGCCCAACGGTCCGACGCGCCCCAGATCCGAACGGGACGGGCTTCATGCGGGCCAGCCGCATCGACAGGGACCGCGACTCGGAGGAAGTTCGGCGTCGTGCCTTGTCGAACGCTTTCCATGTCACCGGATTCGAACAGGACGGACACGGTCTTGCCGATGTGCCGCTCGGCGAACGTGAGTCGTTTTCCGTGGGAGAGGTCGATCAAACTTTGTGCACGTGTCTTGGCTGCTATGGCGGAGACCGGTCCAGAAAGTTTGAGCGCGGCGGTGCCGGGCCTCGGCGAATAGGTGAAGACGTGGAAGTAGGCGAAGGGAAGCGATCGCGCGAGATCGTAGGTCTTTTCGAAAGCGGCGTCCGATTCGCCCGGAAAGCCCACCATAATGTCGGTTCCCAAGCCGATGTCGGGAATTGCGGCAACGGCTCGCTCGATCAGGTCGACGTACTGCTTCCTCTTGTAAGGACGGTTCATGGCGGACAAGATGCCGTCATCGCCGCTCTGTATCGGGATGTGCAGATAAGGGCAAAGTTTCGTCGACGAAGCCATCCGTTCGAGTAACGCTTCTGTGACGGTCGTCGGCTCGATCGAAGATATCCGGATACGCTCGATGCCCGCGATTCGTTCCAGCCTATCGATCAAGCCGACGAGGTCCAGCCCAGCCTGCCGATATTGTCCGACGTTGACGCCGGTCAACACGACTTCGCGATGCCCCAACGCCGCGATCACCTCCGCTTCGTTCAACAGGTCTTCGGCAATCCGGCTCCGTTCCCGCCCGCGGGCGAAGGGAATCAGGCAAAAGCTGCACATGACGTTGCAGCCGTCCTGAATCTTGAGCAGCGCCCTGGTGGCGCTCGGATCCCCGTATGCCGGCTGATCGAAATCCTCTCGATCGATCATGCCCGTGTGAGCCACATTGGCTTGGGATCGCTTTCTGAGATGCCCGGCCGCTGGAAGGAGATCCGGCAGGTCCCATTTGAATTGATTGCCGACGATCAAATCGATACCGGGGATCGTTCGCAGCTCTTGGACGCCGGTCTGTGCGTAGCAGCCGGTGACGGCGACGAAGGCCTCGGGTGAATGCCGCAGAGTCTTACGGATGACGTACCGGCAGGTCCGCTCCGCATCTTCCGTGACGGAGCAGGTGTTGACGACAAGCAAGTCGGTCGGCTCTCCGAATTCCACGACGTCATACCCGATCTTCCGCAGGCGGGTCTCCAAGACAGCAGTCTCCGCCTGATTGAGTCTGCACCCCAGTGTATGAAGCGACGCGCGTTTCATGACGGCAGCATTATAGAGAGGTGTCCGGCGGCTCGGCAAGGCGGGCCCGCGTCAACAGGGGTTCGTTGAAGCGCATCCGGCGCCATGGTAGCATGCACGAACCAACCCGCTCACCCGCGCGAGTTCGTCATGATTGGTTCGATCGCGTTGAAATCCCTCTCGCTCTGCGCGGTATTCCTGCTCACGGCCACCGCCGGACTGTCGAAAGAGCTGCTTCCTAAAGAGCCCGATGTCAGTACAAGAGTCGAGGAACTCTACGATCACGAAGCCAGACTGTTCCTGATGCTCTATTCGCTACAAGGAAACGGGAAGGTGGACTATGTGACCGGCAGGTTGGTCCAGGAGTACGCGAGAAGCAATTACGGCAACCCGGTGTATCAGACAGAAGCGTTTCCGTTGTTCTACTGGTGGAACCATACGATGTGGAATGATCCTGAGCAGGACGGCGTGAACGGGAACGAGCGAGTCTACCAGGAAAATGTTGAGTTCGACGCGTCGCGCTACAAGCCTTGCACCTTCAACGGGCAGCCCTGTTGAAGGTGCCTCCTCCATTTCAGCTCTTCGCCGTTTCGACGCATTTGCCGAATCTGCTGAGGCTCCGCAGTCAGCCGGGGTATGCTAGCGGCATCATGAGATTTCTGCACACCCGATGAGCCGTCCTTCTCTCGTTGAGACGCTCGCGAATCGCCGGATTGCCGTGATGCTTCCGTTAGGGTTCGCGTCCGGGTTGCCGTTGGCCCTGACCGCTGGGACCTTGCAGGCCTGGCTAGCCGTCGTCGGCCTGGACCTCAAGACCATCGGAATCTTCACGCTGGTCGGCCTTCCCTACACGCTCAAGTTCCTTTGGGCCCCCTTGATGGATCGAATCGTGCCGCCTTGGCTGGGACGCCGGCGAGGATGGATGCTGGTTACACAAATCGGCGTTGCGGTCGGTCTGGCACTGATGGGATTGATCGGGCCCGGGGACCATGTTGAGTGGCTGGGCATGATGGCGCTGACGGTGGCGTTTCTCTCCGCCTCGTTGGACATCGTCTATGACGCCTATCGGACCGATCTTCTGGCGCCGGCTGA
>CAZPYP010000069.1:0-2645 GCA_964590845.1 uncultured Nitrospira sp. | reverse complement strand
TCGGATGGGCGAACTTCTTTACGATGTCGTTTCTGCTGGCGCTGCCCGGCGTCTGGTTGGTATGGAAGTTCCGCGGGCGACTGCAGGATCAGTCGGGTAATCCCTCTGCCGTTGAGGGAGTGTGATCATGACGCATGCAGCCGCCGCTGCACGAACAATACGAAGAGCATGAGAGTAGGGAGCGGCGCCAGTAGGAAGGGCACGAGCCAGATCCAAACGTTCTTCGCGCGCATGCGTGCTTGATCGATCATCCACACGAACACCCAGGCGATGAGGCCGATGTAGTTGAGCGCCATCCACCGGGTGGTGTGTATCTTCAGTCCGCTGGCTTGATCCGGGGTGCTTTGGAAGAGAAACAGGCCTAGCATCAGAATGAAGAGACCCAGCAAGGTTCCCACGAGACGTTTGCTCCACACGAACATACGCATCCTCCTTTGAGTGAGAGGCGAGTCGGCCCTATCGCCCATTAACGTCGCGTGGTAGGCTAATCGCGCCATCCGGGATTGTCAAAGCACAAGTGCCACCGCCACTCGACTGAGGCCGACGCCATTCACCGACAATAGGAGCCCCCCATGCCAATCCGGTATCTCTTGCTCCTCGTCCTCGGATTGAGCCTCAGTGTGTGGCTAGCGCTGA
Source organism: uncultured Nitrospira sp. (assembly GCA_964590845.1). GTDB lineage: Bacteria > Nitrospirota > Nitrospiria > Nitrospirales > Nitrospiraceae > Nitrospira_C. Next base: position 2,009 of record CAZPYP010000069.1, on the reverse strand, counting down.
CGAATCCCAGCATGGACGACTATCTTGCGTTTGTCGAAGCCGAATTGGGACAGGCACTCGACCGCTACGAATCGAAGGAACCGAACAAGGAACGGACGATGCTTCGCGCGATCTTCCGATCTCATAGCCGGGAACTCGTAGCCAGTATCGTTCGGCCGCATACGCTCCGGAAGAACTGGGGACTGCTGAGTCGCTATGAAACTTCGGCCTTGGACGTCCACATCGAAGTGATCGGTGTCGCGGGCCGGTTCATTCCGTTGAAAGGGGTGGATGACGCCATCGTTCGGCTAGGACGTCATGCGTTCTAGATTCTTTAGAAAAATGACCCTACGAATGTCCAAAACTTGCGTTTGAATGGGCTTCTTCTGTGGATAAATAGAGCCAAATTGGGTCCGAATCCGCTTCGGTTCTAGCCTCGCGGTTATCCACAGTTTCCCCCCTGAATCCCCAACGCCACCACTACATTTAGTGTTGACAATTCATTTCAATGGCTATATGTAGTCTTTCGCCGCCGGTTCGACGAACCACCCCACCGGCAGTATTGGGAGAGTCGTAGGCTGGCTGGGCTGGTTTTTCGACTGTTCCCCGAGTGGTTTGGCTGCGGACGACTGAATACATAACCTTGGGGGAGGAAAGACCGTGAGAATAGAACGGCGATTTACGCGTTCCGGACAAAGTCCCTATGAAGGCTTGACGTTCGTGAAACGTTCGTCGGAGATCCGTAATCCCGATGGGTCGACCGTCTTCAAATTGGAGCAAATCGATATTCCGGAACCCTGGTCGCAGCTCGCGATTGACATCCTGGCGCAGAAGTACTTCAGGAAAGCCGGTGTGCCTCAGCGGGATGAGCAGGGGAATTTGATCACCGGTCAGGACGGGAAACCCGTTCTCGGCGGCGAGCGCGACGCCCGGCAGGTGTTCGAGCGGCTTGCCGGCTGCTGGACCCATTGGGGCAAGGCATACGGCTACTTCAAGACGGTCGACGACAGCGCTGCGTTCCACGACGAACTCTGTTACATGCTGGCTCACCAGATGGCCGCCCCGAATTCTCCTCAATGGTTCAACACCGGCTTGCACTACGCCTATGGATTGTCCGGTCCGGCGCAGGGCCACTATTACGTCGATCCCAAGACACGCGAGGTCGTGAAGGCGACCAATGCGTTCGAGCATCCCCAGCCGCATGCCTGTTTCATTCAATCGGTCGACGACGATCTCGTCAATGACAACGGCATCATGGACCTCTGGGTCCGCGAAGCCCGGCTGTTCAAGTACGGCTCTGGCACCGGCACCAATTTCTCGCGCCTGCGGGGCGATGGCGAAAGTTTGTCGGGCGGAGGACGCTCTTCGGGCCTCATGTCCTTTCTCAAGATCGGCGATCGGGCGGCCGGTGCGATCAAGTCCGGCGGGACCACGAGGCGCGCGGCCAAGATGGTCTGTCTCGACTTGGACCATCCGGACATCGAAGAGTTCATCGACTGGAAAGTCATCGAGGAACAAAAAGTCGCCGCCATGGTGACCGGCTCGAAGATCTGCGCCCAGCGCTTGAACGCGGTCCTCAAGGCCTGTCACGTCGTCGACGCCGACGGCACGCCGAAAATCGAGACCGACCCGAAGCAAAACTCGATTCTTCGGGAAGCGCTGCAAGCCGCCCGGCGCGATGCGGTCCCGGAAGCCTATGTGCAGCGGATGTTCTCCTATGCGCAGCAGGGCTTCACGCATTTCGTGTTCCACGAATACGACACGAATTGGGACGGCAGGGCCTATCAGACCGTTTCCGGCCAGAATTCGAACAACAGCGTCAGGATCCCGAACGAATTTTTTACCACGCTGGAGGCGGACGGCGATTGGCAACTCCGGCGCCGGATCGACGGCAAGGTCGCCAAGTCGATTAAGGCCCGAGATCTGTGGGATCGGATCGCCTGGGCAGCCTGGATCTGCGCCGATCCCGGCACGCAGTACGACACGACGATCAACGAGTGGCACACCTGCCCGGAAGACGGGCGGATCAA
>CAZPYP010000068.1:9132-13237 GCA_964590845.1 uncultured Nitrospira sp. | reverse complement strand
GCCCACCTGGGGCGATTCATCGATAAGATCCGCATGCGGAACGCCGGGCAGATTCCGGACTACAACTATATGACGGTCGGGTTCGACAAGTACCTGATCGACTTCCTTCAGATCGATGCCAAGGCTTTCGAGAAGCGCGTGTTGGCCGGAGGGTCGGACGAGCAGTTGCTGGCCTGGGTGGTGGCGAACGGCAAGCCGCATTCGCCAGAGGAGATTGAGCAGTGGTCCCGGATACTGCTGGCCTCCAAGCCAAAGGACGACGAAGGAAAGAAGCGATTTCAAGGTCGGCTGGAGGAGATCGCGAAGAAGCGCGCGGTGCCGGTGGGTTCGCTCCCACCGGTTCACACATGGGCTGATGTGATCGAGCTGGACGAAGGCCGTCTATAGGTGGCTCATGCAGATGCTGATGGTGGTCTTTCGTTCGTCGCTCCGGCAGCGGGTGCATGAGCTGCTCCATCAGTGCGATGTGCGGGCCTTCACCGAAGTGAACGAGACAGTCGGCTACGGGCAAACCGGTCCTGCCGAAGGGCTGGCATTTCATCCGGGGACCAACTCCGTGATCCTTGTTGCTCTGGACCAGGACCATGTGACGCGGGTCTCGCAGGCGGTGAAGAGCTGGTACGAGGAGGCGGCGAAACGCCCAGGTTGGCAGAAGCCCGCCGTGCGCGTCTTCTCCTGGCCCTGCCAGCAGATCGTGTGAGGCTGTGAAAATGGCCTCCAGCGTCGTTCTCGCTGCGCTCAATCCCTCGACGTGGATAGAACCGTACGACTCGGGGTTTCGCTTGCCGCGGCCTTGCTGAAAGGCCATATTGAACAGCCTCTAAACAGGAACCAGCCGCCACGGCGACTGTTCGCTGCCGCCCATTTGCTCCGGCCCCAGCCTCTCAGCAAAAAGCCTTATCGCTTGGTAAGATGAAAGGCACATGAGGTGGGCCATGTCGATCCGCACATTCACCATAGCCACAGGGTTGGCGATCTGGATGACGGCGCCGCTTTCGGCTCAGGCGGGACTGACCGGCCGCATCCTCGTGGCCGGGTATGGACCGGAGTTGCCGGTGATGCAGGATTTAGGACGCGCTTTTGAAAAGGCCCATCCCGGCACGGCCATCGATTTCGAATGGGACAAGAGTGTAAAGGCGTTCGAGCGAGTCAAAGCCGGCGACGTGCATGTCGCTGTCACGGATCGGCCGGATCCGGCGCTGAAGACCGTGCCGGTTGCGTGGGATGGGCTGGCGGTCATCGTCAACTTCACGAACCCGGTGCGAGAGGTCACGACTGCTCAGGTGAAGGACCTGTTCACCGGCAAGATCACGCACTGGTCCGATCTCGACGCGGGTGATCAGAAGGTCGAAGTCTTGCCTCGTACGCCGGAAGATAACGTGCAGCCTGGTTTCGAGGCTTCTCTCGGCATCATCGGGCAGCTCCGGGCCTTCGGCAAAGCGGTACGCACGGATGAGAAAGCGCTCCGGTTGGTTTCCGGACGAGACGGGGCGATTACCGTGATCTCCTTGGCGGCGGCGCTGAAGGCGCAGGACGACGGCATTCCGATCAGGGTGTTGACTATCGACAAGATCGAACCGGGCCAGCCGACGGTCAAGACCGGTGAGTACAAGCTCCGGCGTCCGGTTCTGCTTCTCACGGCGCCGAAGCCGGATCCCTTGACAGAGGCGTTTGTGCAATTCGCGTCGTCGCCTGAGGGCCAGGCCATCCTGCAACCAACCTTCGTGCCGCACGTGCCGGGCCGCTTCGAGGTGCTGACGCCTTCGCAGTTGGCCGATGAGCAGTGGGCGCCGAAAGAGAAATCATAGACGGCACGGATTCATCGCGATTCATGAGCTCTCTCACGCGCACCACTGCGACGGTGGTCTCGATTCAGCAACTCACCCATGACGTGCGCCAGATCGACCTGGAGTTGCTCGAACCGCCGGTCCTGCCCTTCAAGGCAGGGCAGTTTATCTCGTTCGATGTCCCCGATCCTCGAACCGGCCGGTTGGTGACGCGGCCCTATTCCATCGCTTCTTCTCCGGAGAACAGCCGGCGTCTGTCGCTGGTGCTCAATCTGGTGGCAGGCGGTCCAGGATCCACCTATCTGTTCGGGCTGCGTCCAGGCGATAAGACCAGTTTCGCGGGGCCGGCGGGCCACTTCTATTTGCGGCAGGACCAGCCGCGCGATCTGTTGCTCGTGGCGACAGGAACCGGCATCGCGCCGCTTCGTTCGATGCTGCTGGCGAACGCCGCTCTACCCACCCCGCAGCGGGCGACGCTGCTCTGGGGGCTTCGCAGCCAGCGCGATCTGTACTACCAGGAAGAACTTGCGGAGTTGCACAGGCGCCACCAGAATTTTTCCTCTACACCTGTGCTCTCACGACCGGAGGCCGGCTGGACCGGCGAAACCGGCCGAGTCACCGACGTGGTGCGACAGCAGATCACGGAGGTCCGGCGGCTGGCCGTCTATCTGTGCGGCAACAGCGGGATGATCAAAGACGTCACGAGTCTTATCCAAGCCAAGGGGCTTTGCCCGATCTACCGAGAGAAGTACTACGACGACAAGGAAGAAGGTCATGCAGCCTGACCTCTCCTTGCCCGTGAATTCTCGAACGGAGCAGGCCGCAGATCACACCTTGGTGAACCTCGTCTTGGCGATCGCGGCGCTGAACGTGCTGCATCTGTTGGATCATGTGCTCCGCGGAGACTTTCATTGGCCGATCGACGAGCAGTCGGTCGGGTTCATGATCGTCGCGGCCACCATCCTCGGGGGAATCTGGCTCGGTCTGTGGCTGTATCGATCCGGTCGGGTGGGGCCGCAGTTTTGGTCGATCGTAGGAACGCTCGGGTTGGGGCTGGGCTGGTTCTCGCACTTCAGCCCGACGACGGATCAACCGCTGTCACACATCTATTCGACCTACCCATCCTCGGCGGCCGGTGTCCTGGCTGTGGCCTGCTTCCTGGCCTTGATGCTGGCCGTGTTGTTGGCGACTGTCTATGCGGGGTACCTGTGGCTCGGGAGGCCGAGACCGTGAGGGTGGGGCGGATCGAACGTTCTGTCGCCGTCCGGCTACAGGGACCGGTTGTCGAACGCCGCGAAAATGATGGGGCTGGTCACGGCACTTCACTTGCTGTATGTATGAACGCGAAGGGAATGGGCCCTTCGATCGGAACGCCAATCTACGAGGAGGCTAGAGATGTTCAAGACCCTTTCGACTCTGACCGTTGCCGCAGTGCTCGCGGCTTTTACCAGCGCGTTGGCACAGGCGCCGGCTACCGACCCGGCTCCGGCTCCCGCTGCACCACAGGCGAGCAGCCCAGCTCCCGCACCGACACAGGCGCCGGCGATGGAGGGAGAAAAGAAGAGCGAGACCGGTGAGGAGGGTAAGGGGAAAGGTAAAGGAAAGGGCAAGAAGAAAGGGCATGGCAAAGGCCATCGGGGCAAACACAAAGGGAAGGACAAACAAGAAGGCGGAGATAAACAGTAGCGATTTCAGGTCTGAAACGGGACGCGGCCGGACCCAACAAGGGCCGGCCGCGGCTTTCTTTTCTGCAGGACTCGTTAGGCCGCGGCTTTCGTGAGCAACTTCTTCACTTCGACGTGGGCAAAGATGACGTCCGGTGCCCGCTGGAGCGCTTCGTAGTAGCTTCGCTCGAACCCATCACCTTCTTCAGAAGGCCGGATCAAACCCCGTACGTCCGATAACAGTTGCGCGACGTCTTCCGCCGTCGGCTCCTGCTCTCCGTCCAGCAGCTCATCGATGCGGATCACCATCTGGGACAGGGGGTGGAGCCAGGTGAACCAAGGATCGTTCAACACGAGCTGGAGCAACTGGCCGGTCGATCCAACCCGCCCATTGATGCGTTCGTAGGTGACTTGTTCGGCGATGATCAGCGCCTTGTGGAGGCTGAGCAGGCTACGCCGAATCTCGAGCAAAATCTGCCTGAGCACCTCCACGGACTGGGTCTCGATCGGTTCAAATGAAGAAGCCATAAAATTATTCTAGCAGGTCGCCGTCAAAATGGTGACAGGGGGAAACCCGCGATGCCTTTCACCAGCACTATCGGCCGAATCGCCCCGGACTTGACCCTGATTGTGGCGTCGGAGGAGCGGAGGGAG
>CAZPYP010000068.1:0-9032 GCA_964590845.1 uncultured Nitrospira sp. | reverse complement strand
TATTGCGATGACGAGTGAGCGCATGAAAACCATCGCACTCATCATACCAAAGAAGAATAAAGGAGAGTGCGGTTAGGCGGCCTCGGGGAGCAGGCGTCTCACGCGGAAATGGGCGAGTACGACGTCCGGGGCCCGCTGCAGCGCTTCGTAATAGGCGCGATTGAAGCCATCGCCTTCGATCGAGGGGTGCAATAGGCGCTCGACCTCGTCGACCAGATGGGCCACATTTTCGTCGGTGATGTCGAACGCGTCGTCGTCGAGCAGGTGGTCGATGCGCACCAGTAGGTCGGACACTGGGTGGAGCCACGTGAACCAGGGGTTGTGTTGAAGCAGGTCGAGCAACGTTTCCACGGAGCCGACGGGTCCGCTGATCGCCTCGTAGGTCGCCTGTTCTGCGATGATGAGTGCGCCATGGAGGGACACCAGTCCTTCCCGGATCGTGAGCACGGTCCGCCGGCGAGGATCGACAGGCACCAAGGCCATGGTCTGAGAGCGTTGAGTCATTTCACAAGTGTAGCAGGCTATCGAAAATCCGCTTGGCGGGGCTCGGCGCTCGCCCCCTCCGTGATTTGTCGGCAGGAAACGGGTATGCTTGGGCCCGCGATCGGATCGGACGAAGCCGCGTGTAGGGGGGCGCTCGATGGAGCGACGAAAACATCGGCGAGTCGAGGCGCAGGTACAAGGGTTCCTCTTGGGGAATTCCCACGAAGTGGAGGGGCGCACGCTGGACCTCTCCGTAGGTGGGGCCCGGTTCGAAAGCGACCTTGCCGTTCATCCCGGGAAGGTCATCTTGATTCGGTTGGTGCTGCCCGGAAGCCAAGACTCCCTGTCTATCGAAGAAGCGTTGGTCCGATGGGTCGGGCGGCAGCAATTCGGCGTGGAGTTTCAGAACATGAACCCCGATGAGCTCGACGACCTCGAAGAGCTGATCGATGAGTTCGACGAGGCGGAAGGTTCGGGGCACGCGTAACCGGGTAAGGCCAAGATTAAGGCTGAGGTTGAGCAGAGATCACGGCCGCGCCTCCCTGGGCGTTGGCCTTCAACTTGGCCTGTTTTAGTTCTCGTAGTACAGGACGATAGTGGCTTTGTTGCACTTGCAGCAGGTGCCTTGGCCGGTCATCGGCACTTGCCCGGCTTTCTCGGCTACCTGCACCTGAGTATCTTCGGTTCGCCCCACCTTGTTGTAACAATCGCTGCAATACATCGCGGTCTTCCCCATAGTCCCTCCTTAGTCCCTCCTTGGACTGCGCCTGCCGGGCGCTGCGTGATGCGGCAATAAGGAAGGATGAAAGGTCCGACTACGATGGATACGTAGAGTATAGCGCGGGATGAAAAACCTGCCAGGACGGTTGAGGGGAGGGAGCCGTTAGAGCCCGGAACGGGATCCGAACCCGGCGAACAATTCACCGGTCAGGTAGCCGGCCGAAGGCGAGTCTCCCTGCTTCCGGCGCAGATGGTCGTTGAGGATTTTGCCGTCCGCGGCGCGATAGACGTGCGGGAGGCCGAGGTTCATTCGATACCGCTGGACCGCCCCTGCCACCCGGCTGATGAAGGTGACGGTGCCGTCACGATCCTGCCGCTCTACGATCCCAACGTGAGTGAGGGGATCGTTGGCCTTCCCGTCTCGGTTAGAGTCCCAGGTATTGTCGAAGAAGACCAAATCGCCAGGACGCACGGCCGGTCCCTTGTGCAAGACGCCGTGTTGGCGAATGTGGTTGTGGATGAGGCGAACGCCGTTGGCCTGCTGGCTGACCGATCGATTTTCGTACAGGTCGATGCCGTGCTTGAGGAAGATGGCTCTGGTGACGCCGGCGCAGTCATACTCGATCCGGCGGCCGTCGACGTCGATCGTTCTGGCGCCGACGAGTTGGGATGCGCTCTGTACGATGGCGGAGCGGCTGGGGGACGTTGCCTCCGCGCGACAGCAAGTCTGAGAACCGCCGGTGGTGGTGTGTATTCGATCCCGCTGGAGTCCGGAACATCCGACCAGCGTGACCAGCAGAATGAAGCTTCCGATGAAGACCTTGCGTGCCATCGGGCACAGTCTCCCAGGATGAGAGGTAGCCAGCGACAGGCCAAAGCTACCATGAACGGGGCGTCCCGCCAAGCATGTGCGCCTACTTGGCTGCGGGCTGGCGCCCGTGCACCGACTTGGCGCAACGGAAGCCGATCGTGGCGGAGCGTTGGTCCGGAGCGGACCCGGATCGGGTCGCCGTCCGCAACATGATGACCTTGCTCTTCCACGAGCCGCCGCGGACGCCGCGGTATCGGCCATTCGTCGGACCCGGAGGATTCTTTTCGGGCATATAGGCGTAGTAGTCGAATCCGAACCAGTCCTGCACCCATTCGGCGACGTTGCCGGCCAAGTGATGGATGCCGTAGGGGCTTTGCCCTTCGTCGTGAGAGTCCACAGGCGCCAGGATCGGGATCTCGTGGACGTGATGTTGGCCGAACATGGCGACTTTGTTGTCGGGAGCTGTGTCGCCCCAAGGGAAGAGATTGCCGTTCGGTCCGCGCGCCGCTTTTTCCCACTCGGCTTCCGTCGGCAACCGGGTTCCTTTCGCTGCGCAGAAGTCGCGGGCTTCGTCCCACGTCACATACAACGCGGGCCAGCGAGTCAGTGTCTCGTCCGTGACCGAATGGACGGTGATCACGTGCCAGATCAATTTCTGCAGGGGCTCGGAAGCGTGTTGCTTCCGTTGCTTCAGAAAGGCGAGGTATTCGCCGAGGCTCACTTCGTCGCGGTCCATCTCGAAGGTATCCAGCCACACGCGCTGCTGCGGGAGTTCGGTGTCGTCGAACTGCGTCCACAGGCCGTAGGGGTCGTCGTCGATGCGTTTGCTGCCGACCAAGAACTGGCCTTCCGGAACGGTGATTGTCGGCGAGGGACGAGCCAGAGAGGCGATCGCGTTGAGGTGTCGGGAGAGTTCGGTCGTCGGAGCCGGCCCGGCCCGGGCGGCGCTGATCATGAAAATCGTAGCGAGCGCCAGGAGGCCCAGTGTTCCAACCGCCTGGCGACGCCTCATGTCTTGCTGGCTGCCGCCAGCGCTTTGCCGATTTCGCCGATCAGCCGGCGTTCGATCTCGGCCATCTCTTCGGCGCTCACGCTCAGAATCCGTCCGCCTTGCGCCAACTTCTCGAAGTCGGCTTTGACGCTCAAGCGGGTTGCATTGGCCGGCTGGGCTTGCACGGACACCACGTACTGGTTTCTGAATCCTGCGACTTCGAGGGAGACCGGGTTGGAGACTTTCCGTTCGGTCACGTACACCGCCTTCTGATCGGACTTGATGCTGACCTTGAGTTGGTAGCCGTTCCGACTCAGCGCCTCTTCGACCGAATGGGCCACGGCTGTGAGAGGGTACCGGAGTTCCTCGCTCTGAGCGCCCTTGGTTTCGACATGGATGCTCTGTGCCGCTTGCTCGATCGCCGTTCGCTTGATGTCGGCGGTCAGCTTTCTGGCCTGGACCAACTGGGTCTCCAACTGCTCGGCGGAGGCCTTCGCTTCCGCTTTCGCGTGGTCGGCGGCTTTCTTCGCGTCGCGGATCTCTTGGTTCAGCAGATCGATCTGCTGCTGCATGACCTTGTTCCCGTCCTGGAGGGAGGTGACCAGCGACTCCTGTTTGGCCACCTGTTTCTTGAGGGACTCGTTCTCGGCCTTGAAGGGCGATTCGTCTGGTTTACACCCGCCGAGCAACGGCAACAGCACCAGCAGCAGTCCCATCTGAACGCATGAAGCGATGCGGGAGCGATTCCGGCAAGATCGTGTCATTGGTCGGCGATTATCCATGCTTCGCAGGCGCTTGTCTATGACGAATCTCGGTTTGACCCTCCGCAGCGGCGCGGGCTATCCTCGTCATGAAGAGGGACGTCAGGCGTGAGCACACTGATCCGTAAAACTTTTTCCGTTCCGCCGTTGGGCTGCAACTGTTCGATTCTCGGCGATCCTGTGACGAAACAGGCGATCGTGGTGGACCCCGGTGGGGCGCATGAGCGCATTTTGCAGGAGATCCGGCAACTCGGCTTGACGGTGACCATGATCGTCCATACGCACGCGCACTTCGACCACTTCCTGGCGTCGGGAGAAATGAAGCGCGCCACCGGAGCCATCTTGTGCCTGCATGAAGAGGATCGGGACCTGTGGACGATGTTGGAAACCCAATGCCGCATGTTCGGCGTGCCGTATGTCGCGGTGCCGCCGCCGGATTATTGGATGAAGGACGAAGAGAAACTGTCGATCGGAGGTCTGACGGCCGTCGCGCTCCATACGCCCGGTCATACGCCGGGATCGATGAGTTTTCATGTCCCTGAGAATCGGCTCGTGCTGGCCGGCGATACGCTCTTTCGCGGCAGCATCGGGCGCACCGATCTCTGGGGTGGAGACTTCGAGGCCATTGAGCAATCGATTCGGGAGCGGTTGTATACCCTCCATGACGCCACGGTGGTGGTGACCGGCCACGGGCCGGAGACTGAAATCGGATGGGAGAAAGAAACCAATCAATTCGTCCGCGCCTGATGGGGGAGGAACATCATGACTCCATTCAGTCGGCTCGTGCTGTTCGCGGGACTGCTGCTCAGTGTGACCGGTTCGCTCTCCGACGGAAAAGACCTGCCCCCGTTGCCCGCAAATCCGGTGACCATTTCCGACGTCAAAGTGCGGATCTCGGACCATGGACCGGTGGTGCTGCTCCAGGCAGAAGGCAAGACCATCCCGATTTTCGTCGATCTCACCGTGGCGCTCTCGATCCAGGGTGCGTTGAATGGCGAGCGGCTCTCGCGTCCTATGTCGCACGATCTCATGCACGAGATTCTGAATGCCTATGAGGCGAAGGTGACGCAGACGGTGATCACGCTGAAGGGCGGCACATATTACGGCGCGCTCACCGTGACGCTGCGGGGGGATACCAAGGTCTTCGACAGCCGCTCATCCGATTCAATCGCGTTGGCGGTTCATTTCAAGGCGCCGATCATCGTGGGGAGGGATCTGCTGGAACAGGCCGGCAAGATGGAAGAGCCGTCGAAGCCGCAGGATCTGTAACGGCTATTCTTTCGCCATCCGTTCTTTGAGCCGTTCGAGCCGCTTCTCGGTGGATTGCTTGATGAACTGCATGTTCTCCGCGAGATGCTGCTGAGGGGTGATTGTACCTTCGTCGCGACGCTTCTGCTGATCCAGGCCGAACTGGGCGATCGTCGGCCCGTCTTCCTTGTTGAGACCCTTCCAGACTTCCGCGCAGCGAGCTTGCTTGGCCGTCGGATATTTGTCGCAAGGCGGATCGGCGGCCCCGGAGAGCGACGGGATGGCCGCGAGGAGGAGTCCCCCCGCCAGGCGGTATGCGGCCCTCGACAATCGACCCTTCATGGCGTGATCAAATCCTCATCGCCTCGGTGACGTCGTGCAGCGTCGCTTTGGCGACTGCGCCGGCCTTGCGGCTGCCGGCCTGCACGATGTCGTCGATCTGTGACGGATTCTTCGACAGTTGCTCCCGCGCCTCCCACATCGGCGCCATCCGCTCCACGATGCGATCCGCGACCAGCTTCTTGCAGTCGATGCAGCCGATGCCGGCGGTGCGGCAACCCTGGTTGACCTGCTCGATGACGGGCAGCGGCGAGAAGATCTTGTGAAAGTCGTACACCGGGCACACGTCCGGATTGCCGGGGTCCGTGCGCCGAACTCTCGCCGGATCGGTGACCATGGTTTTGAGTTTCTGCCGCACTACCGGCTCAGGGTCCGACAGATTGATCGTATTGCCGTAACTCTTGCTCATCTTCCGGCCGTCGGTGCCCAATACTTTGGGGAATTTCGTGAGGTGCTCCTTCGGTTCCGGAAACACCGGCCGCTTGTAGAGGTCGTTGAACCGGCGCGCGACTTCGCGTGTCAATTCCAAGTGGGGGAGCTGATCCTTGCCGACCGGCACGAAGTCCGGCTTGTATAGGAGAATATCGGCGGCCTGCAGCACGGGATAGCCGAGGAAGCCGTAGGTGCCGAGGTCCCGCTCCTTGATCTCTTCCTGCTTTTCCTTATAGGTCGGGTTTCGCTCGAGCCAGGAGACAGGAATCATCATCGAGAACAGGAGATGGAGAATCGCATGTTCGGGGATCCGCGACTGCACGAAGATCGTCGAGCGCTCGGGGCTGAGGCCGGCGGCCAACCAGTCGATCAGCAACTCTCGGACGAATTCCCTGATGCGGCTCGTGTCGGCGTAGTTCGTCGAGAGCGCGTGCCAGTCGGCCACGAAGAAGTAGCACTCGTATTGGTCTTGCAGCCCTTTCCAATTTTCCAGCGCGCCAAGATAATTCCCAAGGTGCAACAGTCCGCTGGGCTGCATGCCGCTCAGCACCCGTTTCTTCGGCGGCGTCATTGCGCGGCTCCTCCGCCGAGGCCCAAGGCGGTCGAGAGAATCGTGCCGGAGAGCCCGGTGGCGAACGTGCTGGTGATGGTGTGAATCACACGAAGCTCCTTATCGAATACCAACAGGCCGACGAGGATCAACATGCCGTATGGCTCGAGTCTCGCCAGCGCGAGGGCCGGCTGCGGCGGCAAGAGGCTGACGAGGATGCGTCCTCCGTCGAGCGGAGGAATCGGGATCAGATTGAAGAGGCACAAGAACACGTTGATGAGAACCGAATAGAACGCCATGACCGCGATCGGGAGCAGCACCATCGCAGACAGCGACGACGAAGGCGATTGGTTCCCCGTGGCGTTGCGGATGGACAGGGTCGGGTCGACGGCGAAGAGCACGGCCAGCAGGAGCGCGCTGGCCACCGCCAAGACCAGGTTCATGCCCGGCCCGGCTGCAGCGACCAAGGCCATGTCTCGGCGTGGCCGCGACATGTTGCGGGGATCGATCGGCACCGGCTTCGCCCACCCCAAGAGAAAACTACCGGGCAGGATCAGGCAGAGCAGCGGCATGATGATCGTGCCGAACGGGTCGATATGCGCCAGCGGATTCATGGTGAGCCGTCCCTGCGACTTGGCCGTGGGGTCCCCGCATTTATCGGCCATCCAGCCGTGCGCATATTCGTGCAACACCATCGCGAACAGCAAGGGGAGCGCCATGTACGAAATCGTGTGGAGGATCTGCGCGAGGCTGTTCATGGTCCGTTCAATCCACTTGGCTGAACCGTCCCCGTTTCACTTGAATCAGGAACAGCGGGCGATTGAGTGTGCCGTCCGGCAGGAAGGCGGCCGGGCCGCCGAGGGCCGGAAGGTCCGGCTGCGAGGCCAAGTACTCGCGGATGGCCTCGCCGGACGTCGCGCCTTTCCGAATCGCTTCGATCACGAACTTCGCCGCATCGTAGCCCTGCATGGCGAAGAGGGTCGGATTGGTCTGGAACCGTTTCTTATAACGTTCGACGAAGTCCTGGACGTTCGGATTGGGGCTGTCGGCGAAGAAGCCGTCCACGAAGACGGCCCCGTCGATCGACTGGTCGGCCGTGCGGGCAAAATCCGGCGCATTCCATCCGTTGCTGCCGAGGAACGGGACGTTCATGTCGTGAAAGTGCAGTTGGGCGGCGATCAGGCCGACATCGGCGGCGCGCCCGGGAATGAAGATCGCGTCGAAGCCCGGCGTATAGAGCACTTTCTTATCGAGCTTGGTCACCTTGCCGCCGAGCTTCGTCGGATCGACCGGCACGGAGAGTCCGTATTTTTTGAGGTCTTCCGCCTTCAGCCGTTTCAACTGCGGGCCGATGTCGCTCTCGCCTTCCTTATAGGACTCGATCGCGATGATTTCGCCGTCGTGCGCCCGAACCTCCTGCGCGAACCAGCGGGCCAATTCACGCCCGTAGGCGGTGTCCGGATGCAGAATGCAGAACCGGCGGAAGCCCTGTTCTCCCGCCGCGTAGGCGGCGATGCGTTTGGCCTGCAACTGATACGTGAGCGCGGTGCTGAAGGTATAGCCGCCGAGCCGGCGGACGTTCGGCAGCATGGCGGTCGGCGTGAGCAACGGAATGTGCGCGCGTTCGGCCAACTCGGCCATCACCGGAAGATTTTTGGACAAGAGCGGTCCGATCACCGCGACCGGCCGGTCGTTGGCGATCAGGGCGTTGAGGTCGTCGAGGAAACTGGGCCGCTCCGACTCGAAATCCTTCACCAGGAGGCCGACCGATGGGCCTCCCGCCTGGGGGCCGTTCATTTCGACGGCGAGTTGAATGCCGCTCAGCGCGTCGCTCGCGAAGGGGCCGAGTTTGCCGGTCAGCGGCAGCACCGCGGCGATCAGGAACTGGTTCGATTTCAGTTTGGTCTGCAGCGAGGCGAGCAACTCCGTGCCTTTGGCCGCGTAGGGATGGCCGGGAAATCGCGCCAGCAGCTGCTGGAGCTGTCGGGCGGCCTGATGATCTTCGCCGCGTCCCACGTACAGTTCGATGAGGCGGATTGAGGCCAAGTCGCCGGGATAACTTTTGGGGTAGGCGTCTCGCACACGCTCGAGGGTTTTCTTGTCGAACGACTTGTTGATGAGGTCGGCGATCTGGGCGCGAATCTCGTCCGCCTGTTCCTCGGAACTGAGAGAGATCTCGTCCAGCCACGTTTGAATCGCCCGCGTCTGTTCCTGTTTCTGAAGGTACAGCTCGCCGCTGATGTGCACTGCCTCGCGTTTGGTGTTCTCGTCCTGCGACTGCGCGCGGACTTGCGAGAGAATCGGAAAGGCGAGGTCGGGATTCCCCATCGCCGCATGCGTCTTCGCCAGCATCAGTTTGCCGCGCTCCGCGACCTCTGAGTTGGGGAACTCACTCTGCAGTTGCTTGAGGTACTTGAGCCCTTCGCTATGTTGCTGCGCCCCGTACAATGCGGCGCCCATCAGGAGGTATGCGTCGTCGAGAAGATCGGGTTTGGGCGCGGTGTCGAGAAACCGGCGGAGCGTCGTGATGGCCTCTTCAAACTGGCCTTTGTCCAGCAGCCGTTTCGCTTGGTTCAACGCCGGGTGACTGGCCGGCGCCGGCTTTTCCGATTGGGCGAACAGGATCGTCGGCGCCAGGGAGTGGACGGACGCCAGCGTCAGGGCGGAAAGCAGGATACACCCGGCGGCGCGCTGTCC
>CAZPYP010000067.1:10999-13329 GCA_964590845.1 uncultured Nitrospira sp. | reverse complement strand
AGGGCGTCGAGGTCGGCCTGTTGAACGGCCGTCTCCGCCCGGTCGAACGCCGCAAGCAGTTCCTTCATGACGTTCTGATTTGCACCGGCAACAGCGCCCGGCGTCACGTCCACTGCCGCATCCGTGAGACGAGGGGGGAGATCGCCGAACGCCACGAAGGTCCCCACGCATAAGACCGCGACAAGGCACCAGGCAGCCCTACGTTGCTCCGCGAACCGGCCGCCGCCCGTCAGAAGGCGGCCCATCGGTTTTCCAACTTCCTCATCAGCTCCGGCATGGTCGTATACTCCATGTCGCCGAGCGGCAGCCGATGCGGCTCGAACGGACCGTGCAGGCGGAGCACATCCGCAATCCGATTGGCATCCCGCCGGGCTTCATCATAGGAGGGATCTTCGAACATGTCCCGCGGCCCGATCAACTTCCCGTCTGCCACCTGGAAACTCAGACAGGCAACCCGCGGCGGCCCGTCGAACCGCGTCGGCGTCGCTTGTTTCACCGCGACAGGCATCAGCGGCCCGTAATGGGAGCCACGCATCCAGCCTTCGATGATCCAGGGATATCGGAACGGCTCCAGCACTTCCCCCACCGCCGGAAAATTCTGCTGGCACCTCACGGCCATGACGGGGTCATCCTTCCCGACATACTTGCCCGCGATCTGGGACAGCCGTTCGGTGGACGTGACCGCGGCGATCGTACTGTCCGAGCGGGCGTAGACCTGTTTGATCGTAAATCGCCCCGGTGAACCGATGAACATGAGCATGTCGTAGAGATCTTCCGGGCAATCAAAGTAGATCTTCTTGTGCTCGTGAATGTCGTGCACTTCGAACCGGAAACCCTGGTGCATGGTCGGCGCGATCACCAACCCGGCTGTGGTAAAGGGGTCGGCGAACATCTTATAGAGCGGCAAGTTCCAGGCGCCGGCCGAGGTTTTGTCGGCCATGAAAATCAGCACCGGCTCGGATTTACGCTCGATGAATTCCATTTCCGCCAACCCGGGCCCTTGGCCTCGGACGTTCCCGCTGAACGCGTCGGACAA
Source organism: uncultured Nitrospira sp. (assembly GCA_964590845.1). Taxonomy (GTDB): domain Bacteria; phylum Nitrospirota; class Nitrospiria; order Nitrospirales; family Nitrospiraceae; genus Nitrospira_C. Next base: position 12,293 of record CAZPYP010000067.1, on the reverse strand, counting down.
CAGATCCTGCCCCGCCCCGTACAGATGGAGATCTTTCGCCACCTGCGTGCCAAGCTCGAAAGTCTCCCAGGCCAGGCGGTGAATGTCCTGGTGGTCGATTCCCTTTCGATGCGTCATGATCAACTGCAAGTCGTCGCCGCAGGCCGACACGTGGTAGTCGACGAGCAGCCCCTTCTTCTTGGCGGCCGAGAGGCACTCACCGGCCCGATCGATCAAAGCCGGGTGAATCGCCGAATGTCCGACCCAGCCGCCGATATCCGCTTTGATGACGCTGAGCGTGATCTTCTTCGTTCCTGGCTGCGCCTGTTCAGCTCCCATACGACACCTCACGGTGGACAATCCGCCCGGACGTCTCCGTATTCGTCTGCTTCGCCGTCTCTACGGCCGCAGAAGACGGAACGGGATGGTGATGGCAGCGGGACATGATGAGAAACCCCATCGCGATGGCAACCGCGACAATGACGCCAGGCCTGTTCATGAAGCCTGGAATAGGCAACGAAGATGCCATCACCGCGGTCGCACGGAATCCTTTCGGGAACTCAAGCGAGGTAAGGACTTCCTCGGAAAGATCCGACTCCTGAGTGATGCGTAACACCCCAGCAGGCATTCTTAGCCTGCTGCAGAACGCCACGTTAAAGGGCTCTCTCGCTCGGAAACCTCGTTCCATCAAGCGGCACGGCCCATGCAGCGGAGAAAGTGACGCATTGATCCATCTCCAGAGGAGGGACGTATGTCTGTCGCCAAAATCATCGAGATCAGCTGTGAATCGCCGAAGAGCTTTGAAGACGCCGTCCAAGATGGTGTCGCAAGGGCGTCGAAGACCATTCACAACATTAAGGGCGCTTGGGTCAAGGAACAATCCGTGGTGATCGAGCAGAACAAGATCACCCGCTATCGGGTCGATCTGAAGGTGACGTTCGTCCTGGACTGATACTCCGGAGCGTGAGCGTCCGATGTCATCGGTCGTGCAGGTTCACCCGATGAATCGGTGGCGTGCCGTCGTTATGCTCTTGGTCGCCTCGAGTATGGTCGCGGCGGTTCCCTCTGCCTTGGCGACGTCGGAATCGCTCTCGGAATCACCGACGGCCGTCGTTCGGGCCACGCTCACGGAGGTGTTCCGTATTCTGGAAGACCCAAAGCTGAAGGAGCCCTCCAAGCTGCTGCCGCGCCGGCGCATGTTGGAAGAGGTGATCGCCAGGCGGTTTGATTATGAGGAAATGTCGAAACGCTCCCTCGCAGAACATTGGAGGCCGTTGACTGACGCCGAGCGGCAGGAATTCGTCGAGCTGTTCAA
>CAZPYP010000067.1:5101-10899 GCA_964590845.1 uncultured Nitrospira sp. | reverse complement strand
AACATTGGAGGCCGTTGACTGACGCCGAGCGGCAGGAATTCGTCGAGCTGTTCAAAGCCTTTCTCTCAGATCGATATGCGGCCAAGATCGAGGGGTACAGCGGGGAGGAGGTTTCCTACCTGGAAGAACGGATGGCCAATGGGTTTGCCGAAGTCCAAACGAGACTCCGTTCGACGAAGGTCGAAATCGGAATGGACTATCGTCTCCATCAGAAGTCCGGGCGCTGGTTCGCCTATGACATCATCGTCGATGGTGTGGGTCTGGTCCGCAACTACCGGAGTCAGTTTGCCAAGATCATCCATGAGGACTCCTATCAGGAGCTGGTCCATCGATTGCGGGAGCGCACGGTCGTCGAGGAGAAGAAGGGGAAACGCTCCTGAGGCACATGCCCCGTGCGGAGCGACGTTGATTCTTCAAGAAGCGGCGCTATCTGATTCTTGAGCGGAGGCCTCGGTGAGAGGAACACTCAGGGAGATCGAGGTCGAACGCTGGGGTGGTGAGCAGGCCCGCCGGTATCAAGCGGGAAGCCTAAAGCCCCTCCAAGACCTTCAGAATGCGAACCAAGCTCTCTAGACCCGCCTCCGCTCCGGTTTTTTGTGCCTGCCACGCTATCACGCCTGTTTCCAACCTATTGCGCTGGTGTTTGTGAGACTTATTCGTGGGGTGCGTTATCACGTGAGACGATGGGTAGGCGAGGAAACTGGAGTGAGGTTGAGCCCACATAAAAAATGGCCCGCTCTTGTGTGGACCACGGAGTCTGTCGACCGGCCGGGATCGGATTCGGTAATCCGTCAGTCGCATGAGGCTGATTACCCCGCGCCTCAATCTTCACTCGGGCTCGCATCTACAGCCGTGCCTAGTGGCACCGACGATCGATGGCGCGTCCCTTGAACCCCATCCCGCTACTGAAACAGTGCCCGCATCCTCCGCACGCTGGCTGCACAAGAGCGGGTCACATATCCGAGGCTGCCGACCTCGTTAGGCTCAGGCCACCTCCTTCGCTTCTGAGGTAGTCACGGTCACTAAAGGAATCAATGTCGCCCGATGCCTCATGTTAGACCGGTGATGGCCAAATGCCCCCTTCCTTCATCAAGAGACGGACCGTCTCTCTGACGTGGCTGATTCGTTCAGCCGCCCCCTTGAGGAGCTGGTCCTTCGACCGGCTCACTTCTGCCAACCCCTGCTCCTGCGCCTTGAGTGCGGTGGCGGCAGCGAGACGCGGAACCACTTCCCATTCGTCCATGGTGCAGATGATATTCTCGTCGCTGATGCCTCGTGCTTCGGCGCAGGCAGCGAGTTCCAAGGCCGCCGCCGTCGCCATCTCGTCGGAAATCGTGCGGGCCCTGACATCCAACGCGCCCCGGAAGATGCCGGGAAACACGAGGGAGTTGTTCACTTGGTTGGGAAAATCGCTCCGCCCTGTCGCGACAATCCTGGCGCCGGCTTCCTTAGCCTCCCACGGCCAGATTTCTGGAACCGGATTGGCGCAGGCAAACACGACAGCGTCTTTGGCCATGGTTGTGATCCACTCGGGCTGGATGATCCCTTCCGCCGCAAAGGCGATACAGACGTCAGCCCCGCGAAGCGCTTCGCGGATCCCGCCGCGGAGATTCCCGCCGTTCGATTCCCGGCAGACCCTCCATTGCTCGGCGAAAGCAGGATTGTCGCGGTAGTCCGTACGATGGGTGCCGAGAATGCCTCCCACATCGCAAGCCACGATTGAAGCCGGATCCGCTCCCCGCGTTTTCAAGAAACGATAGGTGGGGACGTTGGCCGCGCCCATCCCGATCATGGCGACGCGGATCTTGTCGATGGACTTTCCGACGAGCTTCAACGCATTGATCAAGGCGGCCAGCAGCACCGTCCCGGTTCCCTGCTGGTCGTCATGCCACACGGGAATCGAACAGGCGCGGCGCGCCTCATCCAACACACGAAAACACTTCGGCATGGCGATGTCTTCGAGGTTGATGCCGCCGAAGGAAGGCTCCAGCACTTTGACCGTGCGGACTATCTCGTCGGGATCTTTTGTGCTCAGGCAAATCGGCACCGCGTCCACGCCGCCCAGATACTTGAAGAGCAGCGCCTTGCCCTCCATGACGGGCAGCCCGGCCTCCGGTCCGATATCTCCGAGCCCGAGCACACGCGTGCCGTCCGACACGACGGCAATGCTGTTGGCTTTGTTCGTCAGCTCGTAGACGAGCTCCGGTCGTTGCTGAATGTCGCGGCAGGGGGCCGCCACACCCGGCGTGTACCAGAGGGCGAAGTCGTCGAGGTTGCGAATCGGGCACTTGGGAAACGACTGAATTTTGCCCTTATAAAAAGCATGGAGGCGCCGCGACTCTTCAGCCGGCTTCCGGGCCTTGGCGAGCAATTCCTCTATCGTGGGCATCAGTACACCTCTTCCTTAACGTACGATGAGCACCGAGCAGGGTGCATGCACCAGCACTTTCTCGGATACGCTGCCGAGCAAGAACCGCTTAATCGCCTTCACCCCACGAGAACCGACGAGGAGGATCTGCGCCTGGTGCCGAGCCGCCGCATCGAGAATGGCGAAGGCGGGATCGCCATGCAGGAATTCCGTGACGATTTTATGACCGTTGCGTGCACATTCTCCGGTCACGGTCCGAAGCAATTCCTGCCCTTTCTCCTCTACCGCATGCTGTAATTCGGACCGCTCCGGCATACCGAACGGAATCCCCCAGCGCTCCGATCGTCCCGAGGGCCACACGGTGACGATCGTCACCTCGGACAAGCCTTTGAAGGGACAACGAGCAAGAAACTCGACCGTCTTGTGCGCGGGCTCCGATCCGTCGATGGCGACCAGCACCCGTTCCAGCTTCGCCATCGGCGCTTTCACCACGAGGACGGAACAGGGCGCATAGGTCGCCACCTTCTGCGAGACGCCGCCGAGCAGGAAGGAGGGCGTCGCCGTCATGCCACGCTGGCCGACGATGACCAGATCGGCGTGAGATTCTTCCGCCGTGTGAATGATGCTCTCCGCCGCATCCCCGCTGTCGGCAATCAACCGGATATGCCGGCATAACGGTTCCAGCTCGGCCTTCATCTCATGCAGGACCTCCTCCGCGACTTCGGTCACTTCCCGGCGGTAGGTGTCCAGATAGTCGGCCGGCATCGTCGGCGAGATATACGCGTGCTTGAGCGCGTCTTCGTCGACCACGTTGAGCACGTCTAGGATCGGCGGTTCCGACAGGTGTCGAATCACTTGCGCGGCATTCTTGGAGTCAGGGGACGCATCGACAGCCAGGACGACTCGCATGGGCTCCCTCATTGAACGTTCGACGGCCGACCGGGGGCCGCGTCGAGCAGTTCGGTCACAAAGCGAACCGGCAAGGCCATATGGACTCCGCCGACTCGCTGCAACATGGACTGATTGACGCCGATGACTTTTCCGGCTCCATTGAAGAGCGGTGCTCCGCTGCTTCCACTCGCTGACGCCGCTTCGTAGGTGATCAAGCCCGGCGAGACGTCGGAAATATGCCCTTGGGTCGCCAAGGGACGGATGAGCTGGTGGCGGGCCACCTCATCGACCAGTCGAACGGCGTCGCCGCCGGCCTGGGAGAGGATGTCCTGGCTGACCGACGAAGCGGCCCGTGCCAACAGAGTATCCACACTGCCCGGATAGCTCAGTAGTACAATCGGTTCGCCGACGTGGAGCTACTCCTCTCGCGCCGTCGCCACGGGGGTTTTCTGTTTCGGCGCTCGATCCGTCTTCAACAGCGCGATGTCGCCGCGATCGGGGACCAGGATCTCCGTCAGGGCGTAGGCCGACTCTTCTCCAGGGAAAAACAGTCTCAGCAACACCATTTCTGGCTCGAATCCAGCTGCGATGGCCTGTTGGGCCGGCCCGTACAGTTCCCACATACGCACGATATGTCGATTGGTCACGACGGTTCCCGCGTGATCCAGCAAGAATGCCGTGCCGGAAAAGTAGATCAGCACGCGGGGCGCTATGCTTTCCAGCGTCACGAGCGCATTGCCGTCATTGTCGACGTAGGGATTGCCCAGCGGATCGAGGCCTTGATAGCGCAGGGGGCGGCCGGTCGCCTTCTCCTTGAAACCGTACCCACCTTGCAACAGGCCGACACTGCCCCCGAACCGGCGGACAATGTCTTCAGCAAAGCTTTGGGATTGGCGAATCGCATCGAGCTGTCGGCGAATGGCCTCGAACTCTCCCCGCGACCCCTGCGAGGTGGCCTGCGCCTTCATCTTGGCCGTCAGGGCGGCCATCTGTTCCTCTCCCTGCCGGGTCGCATCCGCCGCCCGCCTGCGTTCCTGCTCCACGCGCCGCTCTAATTCGGCCTGCGTGAGCCGTTTGAGTTCCAGTTGACGGACCACCTCGGTCATTTGCCGCTCGGTCTCACTCACCACCTGGTGCTGCCGATGGAGCGAGACGCCGAGCCACAAGATGAAGAGGAAGGGGATCAGAACGGCTACCCCGGCGACAGTTTTCACGAGTGGAGAGGCATGAATGACGATGTCGCTAAAGATATGGCGAGCGAGATACCACGGCGACAGGTAGCGCGGATGCGGAGTGCGAACGAGGATGTCGCGACCATCCGCCACAATGGTCTTGAGCGGCTTGGTGATCGGAGCCCCGTCAGACAACAGGCGGAAGCGGACATCAGGGCCTGATTCCCCAAACCGGATGAGATCGCCGTCTTGGAGCGCCGCTTCTTTCTGAGTCAGGCCGTTTATAGCGAGCAGACGCTGGCCTGTTCGATCGTGCAGGACCGGGACGCCGTGCTCCACCGTCAGGTCCGCATGAATCGGCCGAACCGCCCGGTCCTGGGAAGGGTCGAACCGAACGCCACAGCCCTCGCTGGTTCCGAACGAGATGGCGTCGGTGTCGAACTGCTGGGTCTTTCCCTGAAGGCTTCCCGACAGATGACAGAGCGTTATCCGCATGGAGCCCCCGTGCATCTGAGACCACGACTGGTCAGACGACAGGCGCGTCTGGGTGCCAATAATCGCGTGCGGGGTGAATGGAACAGGGGGCGATCACGCCCCCGAGTCCACGTCAGAGCGGTTAGTTCAGGCGAGATTTCCCGGGACCGATGAACAGCTTCTCGGCGGCTTCGCGCGCACGGTCCCTGGGACCAGACACGAGACCTTGGCGATGGGCCAGAATGACGGGATCGATCCGCTCCCCGCAGCTGATGCAGCGCCAGTCGAACGAGCCGATTTCGAAGACCTTCTCCGGCACCATGAGCCCCCCGCAGCGATGGCAACGGTCTGCATGACCCTGCTCGTGCCCGACGGACCGCTTTGCAACCTTGACCATAGACACCTTCCTCCGCTTGAAAGAATGATTGGATAGCGTCTATGAGCGAAGATTTGCGCAAAGGATTCATATCATACCGGGTTCGCCTGCTCCAGGGCGGCGAGAACCAGGCCCCTGAGTTGTCCGGCGACCTCCTCGAACGCATAGGTCACCCTGCATACCGGCTGTCTGATCGCAATGAGCCGCCGGAGATCGATCGGCGTGGCAACGAGCACCACGTCGCATTCCACCCGGTTGATGGTTTGTTCCAGATCCCGAAGCTGGTCGGCCCCGTAACCCATCGCAGGGAGAACCTGTTCCAGGTGAGGGTTGTTTTGGAACGTCTCGCGGAGGCTGCCGACCGCGTCCGGCCGCGGATCGACAAGCGCCGCAACCTCATAGGTTTTCGCCGCCAAGACTCCTGCCCCGTAGGCCATTCCTCCGTGGGTGACGGTCGGCCCGTCCTCGATCACCAGAACACGCTTGCCCCGAATGGCCGATGCATCGTCCACCGCCA
>CAZPYP010000067.1:1984-5001 GCA_964590845.1 uncultured Nitrospira sp. | reverse complement strand
TCCTCGATCACCAGAACACGCTTGCCCCGAATGGCCGATGCATCGTCCACCGCCAGCGGCATGGTGGATTCGACGATTGTCGCCGAGGGGTTCGCTGATCCGATCGCCGCCCGAACCGCTTCAATCTGCTCTGGCGTAGCCGTATCCACCTTGGTAATGACCGCGACGTCGGCGCGGAGGAGATTCACCTCCCCCGGGAAGTACCGCCGCTCGTGACCAGGCCGATGCGGATCGATGAGCACGATCTCCAAATCGGGCTCCACGAAGGAGAAGTCGTTGTTGCCTCCGTCCCAGAGAATGACGTCGGCTTCCGATTCGGCCTGCCGGAGGATCCGTTCATAGTCCACCCCTGCGAACACGACATCACCCTGCCTGAGATGGGGCTCGTATTCTTCCCGCTCCTCGATGGTGCAGTGCGCCTCCCGAAGGTCCTCCAGCGAAGCAAACCGCTGGACCGCCTGCTGCGCCAAGTCGCCGTATGGCATGGGATGACGGATCACGGCGACCCGCATGCCGGCCTCTCGAAGCCACCTCGCCGCCGCGCGCGCGAGCGGACTTTTCCCCGCCCCCGTCCGCACGGCGCAGATGGAGATCACAGGTTTGGAGGAGCGCAGCATCGTCGAGTCTGGTCCCAACAGATAGAAGTCCGACCCGGCCGCGAGCGCCCGCGAGGCCAGGTGCATGACTTGCTCGTGAGAGACGTCGCTGTAGGCGAAGACGACGTGATCGACCGCATGGGCGTTGATGACCGATTCCAGTTGAGCTTCCGGGACGATGGGAATGCCGTCCGGATACAAGGTCCCCGCTACCTGAGGGGGGTACCTCCGTCCGGCGATATTGGGAATCTGGGCGGCGGTAAAGGCGACCACGCGGCAGCGCGGGTCATCGCGATAGACCACGTTGAAATTATGGAAATCGCGGCCGGCCGCACCCACGATCACGATGTTCCTGGGCGCATTGGCGCGATTTTCCACCATACGTCGTTTCACGCTGACGATTTTCGCCACAGACGCCGTGTCCTTCTGACTGAGGGAGCCGTTCGGACTTCCTGGATTCACCAGAGCATTTTTGATTTCGACGGCACCGGCTCGTGGTCCCTTCCTTGCAGAACGCGTGCTTGAGCAGAGCAGGTACGGTCACAGGAGACCTATTTGTATGTTCAAGCGATTTAGGGCGATTGGCATTGCAATCCTTGTCGGGGTGAGCCTGTGGGCATCGTCGTCTGCGGAGGCCAAAACCCAAGTGACCCCCAGTACGATCCAGGAAGCGGATGCCCAGACATTGAAGGAGCTCCTCTCAACGTTCGAGCAGGCGGAGCAGGCTATGCAGACGCGGGATCTCGAAGGGATCATGGCCCTCTATTCGGATGACTACCTCTACCACGGCCTAAAGAAGGCGGATATTAGGAAGATCTGGAGTCAGCTGTTCGAGCATTACAAGGAACTGGAGAGTTTCCATACCTTCTCCGTCATTCGCACGGTGGGAGGGGCCGGAGGAAAGCTCACTGCTGAAATGACCTGTACCGGCGTGATTTGGGGCACCTCGAAGACGACCACCCTCCGGACTCCCGTCGACAGTTGGTACGAGGAAGTCCATTACCTGAAGAAAGAGAACGGCCGCTGGCGGATCGTCGGCAATGTTGGCGGGGAGTCTCAGCCAGTCTTGCAATTCGGCATCGCTCCTCATCCCCTCTTTTGAAGAGAGAGACAAGACGATCGGCGCCATGATCGGCATGCGGTTCGCATTCCTGGTGACAGACTCCCCAAGGGCTCATGACGGCTTGCCCTGTTCTGGGACAGGGGATCTCCTGGCGCTCGATCACCAAATGATTCGTTTCTGACTCAACTGCTTGAATCCGTTGGTAGTGTGTGGAGCGATCTTTCTCAGCGTCCATGCTGGCATCCTGAATGCATCACACTCACAATTGTGGAGATCGATCAGACGTTATGGACTCGACAGTGAATCCGTCGCCTGTACATTATGAAGTTATGGAAGGCGGGAAACTCGTGTTGGAGATCTGGAACGGCGATATCAGCCGAGAGGATGTCGAGTCGCATTCAAGGAAGCATCTGGCGGATGCCCGGGTCGCCCCTGGCGCCGCGGTCCTCGCGGATGCGCGGAGCGCAAATTTCGGCCTCGCGCCGAACGACGTTCAGCATGTGGTGGACGGTCTGTATGCCGGTCAGCAGGGCCGGATGAAGATCGGTAAATGCGCGCTGCTTGTCAATGATCGCACGTACGACCTGGCGCGGGCGTATGAAAGCAGCGCGAGGAAGTACGGCGTCACGGTGATCATCTTCAATTCCCTGGATGTCGCCTGCGCATGGTTGGGAGTCGATAGGGAGATGGTGTTGAAACAGATGGACCTGGCCAAGGCGGCCCGAGTGGATTCGTGAGGAAGCGCCCCGACAACTGGGGCGCATGGACCGGCAACATTATCAACAGGAGGGAGATATCATGAGCGCGCTGACGAGATGGGAACCGTTTACACGTTGGAGCCCCTGGAAAGAGCTGGAAGAGATGGAGAAACGCCTCTCGACGGTGTTCGGGCGCCCGCCCGCGGGCCCCAACGGTGAAAGGAAAGAATCAATTGCGGTGGCCGAATGGTCGCCGCTCGTCGATATCACCGAAGACGACAAGGAGTATCTCGTCAAGGCCGAGATTCCTGAAATGAAAAAGGAAGAGATCAAGATCAACGTCCACGACGACGTGTTGTCGATCAGCGGTGAACGGAAATATGAGAAGGAAGAAAAAGGCAAGAAGTATCACCGGGTGGAGCGGGCCTATGGCAGTTTCATGCGGAGCTTCACATTGCCGGAGGACGCCGATGGCTCCAAGGTCAACGCGGAGTACAAGGAAGGCGTTCTGAAAGTCCACTTGCCCAAGTCTGAAAAGGCGAAGCCGAAGGCCATCGAGGTGAAAATCGCCTAAGCCGGTGGTGCGAACCATTCGCATGAGGAATGGGGGAAGGGGGGCGCCATGTTCCGACACCCACACTATCTGGAAGTGCCCTGGGA
>CAZPYP010000067.1:0-1884 GCA_964590845.1 uncultured Nitrospira sp. | reverse complement strand
GGGGGAAGGGGGGCGCCATGTTCCGACACCCACACTATCTGGAAGTGCCCTGGGATATTCATTGGCAAGATAGTCCGGTACGGCCTCACCGGCATCTCTGGTGGTTGATGGCGCTGGTCGTGCTCGCAGCCCTGTTTCTGATGGGGGTCGGTGTGACCAGCGGGCTTTGGTAGCGACGCGCCGAAGGACGAAGGTCGGCCTGGATGGCTGAAGAAGGAACAAGGTGCTGTTTCAGAACCGTGAAGAGGCGGGACGGCAGTTGGCTATGAGGTTGCACCAGTACCGGGAGGCTCCCGGCGGCGTCATCCTCGCGCTTCCCCGTGGAGGAGTGGCCGTGGGATATCAGGTAAGCCTTGCGTTACATCTCCCGCTGGATGTGTTCATCACGCGGAAGATCGGATCTCCCGAGAATCCCGAGTACGCGTTAGGCGCAGTCACCGAGACCGGAAACATCTACCTGAACCCCGATGCAGTGGCGGAGTTCCGATTGTCCCATCGGGAGGTGGAAGCGGCCGTCGATGATCAACGGCGGGAAATCCATCGCCGGCAACAGCTGTACCGGCAAGGGCGGCATCCGTTGCCATTGAAAGACGCGGTCGCGATTGTGGTGGACGACGGGATCGCCACCGGCGCGACCTTCATCGCCTCCGCCGAAGCCATCCGTCGGCAACGGCCGAAACGTCTCGTGGCGGCGATTCCCGTGGGACCGGCAGACACCATCTTCAAGCTGCGGAGCCTTGTCGATGAAGTCGTCGTGCTGGCGACACCGGAGCCCTTCTGGGCGGTGGGGAATCACTATGTGGACTTCACGCAGGTCGAGGATCACGATGTGCTGCAGTATTTGAATCTGGCCGAGGAATCATATCGGGAATGGAGTGAACGGGTCCGGTCCTCGCCGACTCGCATCACGGAGAAAGGACGGGCGTAATGGCGCCGAAAGTGAGATCGTCAGCGGGGCGTGCGGTTCGACGGGACCGAACGGTCCAGGAGTATCAACACGATACCTACAAACAGCGAGGCAAACTCAAGGAGCCGACGATATGTAGCGGGTGCGGGGCGTTCTTCCACAAGGGCCGTTGGACGTGGGGCTCCGCGCCGGTGCGAGCGAAGGCGAGCGTCTGTCCCGCTTGCCATCGGACCCGCGACAGATATCCGAAAGGGCTTGTCACGATCACGGGGGAGTTCAAGGATGCGCAACGGGAACAGGTGCAGGGCGTTATCCGCAACGCCGAAGCCCGTGAGATGCAAGAACATCCCCTCTCCCGCATCATGGCGATCGAGCGTCGACCCGAAGGGCTGGTGATCTCCACAACGGACACGCATCTGCCTCGCCGCATCGGTGAGGCGTTGCAACATGCCTATCGCGGGGAGCTGGATTTTCACTATGACCAAGACGAAGACTTTATCCGGGTCAAGTGGGTGAGGTGAGGCTGCAATGAAGATCGTCGTGGGTGTCGACTGGTCCGAACAGGCGTTTTCTGCCGCCCAACAAGTGTGCCGTCTCTATCGCCCGACGGAACTGACGCTGGTCCACGGAGTCGATCTTGGATTGTTCGAATACCCGGTCGTCGCTCAGGCGGCCAATCTGCAGGGGTACCAAGAATTCCGAGACGCGCTCGTGGAAGCGGGCCGCCAGGTGTTGAACCGCACCGTAAGTACGCTGGGGGCTGAATGCGAGGCCATCCAAGAGGTCAATGAAATTGGGAGTCCGGCCGATGTCATCCTCAAGACGGCCGACGCGGTCGGCGCGGATCTCGTGGCGGTCGGTGCCCGAGGAACCAACCGCCTCACCGAGCTGGTACTCGGAAGCGTCTCTCACCGCGTGCTGTTGCACGCCACGCGACCGACGCTGATCGTGAAGGGTTCGGCACGGCCCATTCGGCG
>CAZPYP010000066.1:0-13406 GCA_964590845.1 uncultured Nitrospira sp. | reverse complement strand
GTGGCCGGATTACTGTTGATCAGCACGACCCGATAGCCTTCTTCCTTCAAAGCCTTACAGGCTTGCGTCCCTGAATAATCGAACTCGCAAGCCTGTCCGATCACGATCGGACCGGACCCGATCAGCAGAATCGATCTGATATCTGTGCGTCTGGGCATAACGTCCTAACTGGCCTGCGGCATCGGACCGATCGCGGGCTTGTGAGGAGCCGGCGGCGGCGTGGAGCCGCTCGCTCCGTGGTAATGGTGCAACGCTTCAGGCAGCCAGGCTTCCAGCTGATTGATGCGGGTGACGTCCGAGGGATGGGTCGAAAGGAATTCCGGAATGGCATGCTGCGATCGGAAGCAGAGTTTGTCGATCATTTGGCGAGGGCATCCGCTCATGCGCTCCCAGAACGGCACCGCCTCACGGGGATCGTAGCCGGCTAGGGCCATCAGCCGCAGACCGATATAATCCGCCTCAGACTCCTGTTTCCGGTTGAAAGGCAAGGAGACATTGACGCCATAGGCGCCCAAAAGCCCTTGGATGGCGCCGCCGCTCGAATGGCCGGCCGCGGCCGCGCCGATGGCGCCGAGCTGGGCAATTTGATCAATGATGCTTCGGCTCATCCGCTCCACTCCATGCCGCTGCAACGCATGCGCGATTTCATGCCCCATCACCGTGGCAAGCCCCGCATCCGTCTTCGTATGCTTCAGAATTCCGGTGAAGACCGCCACCTTGCCCCCCGGTAAACAGAAGGCGTTGACGGTTTTGTCGTCGTCGATCACGGCGAATTCCCATTGGTACTCCGGCTTGTTGGCGACCTCCGCGATCCGTTTCCCCACTCGCTGAATCAGCTCGTTGATTTCCGGGTTCGAACTGATCGGCGCCTGTCGAAGCACTTCGCGGTAGGCGCTCAACCCAAAAGCCAGTTCTTTCTCTTCTGAAAAGAAGATCAGCTGGTCGCGGGCCGTACCAGGAGCGCGATAACATCCGGCGAGATTCCCGAACAATCCCAGCGCCGCCCCAGCGCCTAGCGCCGCGCACAACCCCCAGGCCCCTCTGGCACCGAGCGCAAGCACCGCTCGCCGGCCAACCGGGGTCGCCAGCGCCCGCTCGATCGTACCGGCTGTGGTGGCCCGCTCGTCCATTGTTGCACTAAGGCATCCACAGATACATGAACTGCGGCGTGCCTCCGCGGACCATCGACATCAGATCAAAATTCGCCAGATTCGACCATCCTGTGCCGGCCCCCATAACCGCACGGGAATAGATGTTATTTTGATACTCGCCTGGTCGTCGGTAGGTGATGACTCGCGCTTCGCTCAGCCCGGCTTTTCGCTTTGCCAATTCGATTGCCTCATCCAAATAACCGATGTCGTCGACGAGTCCAGCAGCCTTCGCCTGTTCACCGGAATAAATGCGCCCGTCTGCCAGCTTCTTGATCTGGTCTGCGGACAAGTTCGGCCGCCCTTCTTGCACGACCGCCAGGAAGCGTTGGTAGAAGGAATCGATCACGCCCTGGAATATCTCTTTCTCCTCCTGGGTCATGACGCGGAACGGCGACCCCATGTCTTTGCGGGGGCCTGAGGTAATGGCGTTGGCCTCGACCCCGACTTTTTCGAGTAGCCCTCTGGCATTAACCGTCAACATGATCACGCCGATACTTCCAGTAACGGTTGATGGATGTACCAGGATCGCGTCGCCCGCCATTGCCAGGTAGTACCCCCCCGATGCCGCAACATCCATCATCGAGACGATGACTGGGATCTTTCTGGCGGCCTTGAAGACTTTCAACTCGTGATAGAGGATATCCGATGCGGTCACGGTGCCGCCCGGGCTGTTCACCCGCACCACTAACGCTTTGATTTTTTCGTCCTTCAACGCCCTGCTCAGTTCTTCCTTGAACGTGGCCAGCATGTTGGGTTGGGGAATCAACCCGTCCTTGTCCTGCGAGCCGATGACACCGGAGAGGTCGAGCAGCAACACCTTGCTGTCTCCGGTCCCGCTCAACTGCGTCTCCCGCACGGGACCGGACGGCTCGATCAGGTTGACCGTGATACATCCGGCCTGGAGGAGAGCCGCCACCACCACCCACACCGACACACAGATCCGGTGAAAACTAGCCATGCGATTTCTCCATCAATTGCACGAATTCATCGAACAAGTAGGCCGAGTCATGGGGGCCCGGCGACGCTTCCGGATGGTATTGTACCGAAAAGACCGGCCGATCCAAACAGGCCAACCCCTCGATCGACTGATCGTTCAAGCTGACATGGGTGACGGCGACCTTCCCAAACTCCGTCTCCACGACCGGCGGCTTTACGGGGATCTGTGAGATAGGATTCTGAATTTGCACGGCAAAGTTATGGTTCTGGGAAGTGATCTCGACTTTTCTCGTTCGCAGATCCATGACGGGATGGTTCGCGCCATGGTGACCGAATTTCAGCTTGTACGTCTTGAATCCCAGCGCAAGACCCAAAATCTGATGCCCCAAGCAGATACCGAAAATCGGTCGGCGCCCGAGCAGTTCGCGCACGGCTTCCATCGCGTAGGGCACGCCTTCTGGATCTCCGGGCCCGTTTGACAGAAACACCCCGTCTGGGTTCAGCGCGTCGACCTGTTTCGCCGTCGTCGCGGCAGGCACGACGGTGACGTCGCAACCGACGTCGACCAGCCGTCTCAGGATGTTCTGCTTGACGCCGAAGTCGTACGCCACCACCTTCCATCGCTTCTTTGAATCCCGCTTCTCGGCGCCGGAAAAGGGCGCCCATTCACCCGACCCATCAGACCAGTGATACCGATCCCGACAGGTGACCTCTGCGGCCAGATCCCGCCCGATGATGGTCGGCGCGTTCCTGGCCCTTTCGACGGCGCGGTCCCGGTCCTGTTCGAGATGGGTGATCACACCCTGCTGGGAACCCTGTTCGCGCAGATGCCTGGTTAGGGCCCTCGTATCGAGTCCTTCGATCGCGACGATCTTCGCGTCCGCCAGGTAGGCCTGCAAGTGCTGGCGGCTGCGCCAATTGCTGGTCATAGCACTCGCCTCTTTGACGACGAAGCCTTCGGCCCAGACGCGGCGGGATTCGATGTCTTCCGGAGTCAGCCCGTAGTTGCCGATATGGGGACAGGTCATCGTGATGATCTGTCCTTTGTAGGACGGATCGGTCAACACTTCCTGATAGCCGGTCATCGCGGTGTTGAACACGACTTCGCCGACCGTTTCTCCGTCGAAGCCGAGCGCACGTCCTTCAAACACCGCCCCATCGGCCAATGCCAACAATGCTTTCTTCACGACAAATCGTCCTCTCGCCGCAGCGACTGTTTGACCTTCACAACGAGCAACACGATGCCCAACACCAGATTAACCATATAGAGCGAACGCACCGGCATGTGGAGCCTGAAAAACGCCTCGAAGGCCGCTTTCCGCGCCTGCTCATCTTTGGTCCCGAAGGCCTCCGCCTGAAGCGCCGCCGCCTGCGGATGCAGCACAAGAATGATCACCGCGGCAACGAGTCCCATTGCCGCGAGCAGGATCAATTCTCCGCGAGTCACGGTCGCCACTCGATGCCCCTGTTTCCACCGATAGGCGACACCGGCGGCAAGAACCACCAGCGCGGCGACGACCAAACGGTTGTACCCCTCGAACGTTCTGGTCAAGAAAAACCCGCCGGAATCCTGACCACCGAACGTGTTGAAGACCGCGGGAATCACCGCTCCGATCAGCACGATAAGCCCGCCGACCCACACGCACAGCGCCAATAACTCCAACGTCAGTCCGCAGACCAGCCCCCAGTGGGCGGGACGGCCCACCCCTTACCGCTCCGCGGCGGGCGCCTCGAACACGACGCGGCCGCCGACAATCGTCGTCATGACCCGCCCTTTCACCTTCCATCCCGCGAACGGCGTATTCCGGCTCTTGGATTTGAATTTGGCGGGATCGACTTCCCACTGGTCGTGAAGGTCGATGATCGCAATGTCCGCATCGGCGCCCACTACCAAGGTGCCTTTGTTCAGGCTGAAGGCCTTGGCCGGCGCCCTGCTCAATTTGTCGATTGCGCCTTCCAGCGAAAGCACACCCTCCTCGACCAGCGCCAGGGTCAGCGACAAGGCCGTCTCGAGTCCGACGATCCCGAACGGGGCTTCGGTGAATCCCTGCTGCTTCTCTTGGGTCGCATGCGGGGCATGGTCGGTCGCGATGACGTCGATCGTCCCGTCGCGCAATCCTTCTTTGATCGCCTGCACGTCGTGCCACGTTCGGAGCGGCGGGTTCATCTTGGCGCAAGTATCGTAGCCGCGAACCGCTTCTTCGGTGATCGTGAAGTGGTGGGGACAGGCCTCGGCCGTCACATGGATGCCGCGCGACTTGGCCTCCCGCACCATCCGGACGGATCCGGCCGTACTGATATGGGCCAAATGCAGCCTGGCCCCGGTCAATTCGGACAGCGAGACATTCCGCGCCACCATCACATCCTCTGCCGCGGCTGGAATCCCGGGTAGACCTAGCTCCGTGGAGATCACCCCCTCGTTCATACAGCCGCCCTCGGCCAGATGCAGGTCTTCACAGTGATCGACGACCGGTACGTCGAACGCCAGGGCGTACTCCATCGCCCGCCGCATCACCAGGCTGTTCATCACCGGTTTGCCGTCGTCCGATATCGCCACGCAACCGGCCCGGCGCAGATCGCCGATTTCGGCCAACTCTTTTCCCTCCGATCCCTTCGTGATCGCGCCGATCGGCAAGACGTTCGCCAGTGCAGCAGTCCTGGCACGCTCCAACATGAACTCCGTGATGGCCTGGTTGTCATTGACCGGATTGGTATTGGGCATGCAGCAGACCGTCGTAAACCCACCGGCCACGGCCGAGGCTGCGCCGGTCTGGATCGTTTCCTTGTACTCGAATCCAGGCTCTCGAAAATGCACGTGGAGGTCGACGAAACCCGGAACCACGAGCCGCCCTTTCGCCGAGATCTTCGTCGCACCGGCCGGCGCCTTCAGTTCCGGTCCGATGGCGACGACCTTCCCCTGCTCGATCAACACATCGCCCACTCCGTTGAACCGCCCCGGATCGATGATCTGTCCGCCAGTGATCAGAATGGCCACGGTTAGTTTGCCCCCGACATCAGATAGAGAATGCCCATGCGTACGGCGACGCCGTTCGCCACTTGATCCAAAATGACCGACGACAAGCTGTCGGCCACTTCCGGAGCGATTTCGACTCCGCGATTGATCGGTCCGGGATGCATGACGATCGCTCCAGCGTCGGCCAACTTGACGCGATCCGCTGTCAAACCATACAGGCGAGCATACTCCCGAATCGTGGGAAACAAGGCCCTGCCCTGCCGCTCGAGTTGCAGACGCAACATCATGATGACCTGCACCCCGCGCAAAGCGTCATCCAGATTGTGGTACACGCGCGCGCCCAGCTTTCCCACGCCCCAGGGCATCATCGTCGGCGGGCCGACTAAGCGAACTTCAGCGCCCAACTTGGCCAGAGCGTGGATGTTCGACCGCGCCACACGGCTATGCGCCACGTCGCCGACAATCGCCACCTTCAGGCCCTCGAACGACAGTCCCCGCTCACGGATCGTGTAGAGATCGAGCAGTGCCTGCGTCGGATGCTCATGCCACCCGTCGCCAGCGTTGATGACCGACGACTTCACCCCGCGCGCCAAGGCCTCCGCCGCACCGGCCGACGGATGCCGTAGGACGATGATGTCCGCCTGCATCGCTTCGATGTTGCGCGCCGTGTCCAACAAGGTTTCGCCCTTCACGACGCTGCTCGATGACGGCGAAAAGTTGATGACGTCGGCGCTCAACCGTTTAGCCGCCAACTCGAAAGACGTCCTGGTTCTGGTGCTCGGCTCGAAAAACAGATTGACGACCGTTCGTCCGCGAAGAGCCGGCACCTTCTTGATCTCTCGGCCGGTGACTTCCTTGAAGGAATCCGCGGTTTCAAGAATCAGCTTGATGTCGTCTACCGACAAGGGGGCTAGGCTCAAGAGGTCTTTGCGTTTGAGGCTCATGGCTGGCTCCTTTGCGCTCTCAGGATGACCACACGATCATCCTCCCCTGCCTCTTCCAACAACACGTGGATATTCTCGTCTTTGGACGTCGGAATGTTCTTCCCGATATAGGTCGCTTTGATCGGCAACTGGCGATGGCCGCGGTCCACTAGTACCGCCAGCTGAATTTCGGCTGGCCGTCCAAGATCCATCAAGCCGTCCATTGCCGCCCTGATCGTGCGGCCGGTAAACAGCACGTCGTCCACCAGCACAATGAGCTTATCGGCAATGTCAAATGGCACCGACGTCTTCCGCAACACCGGCTGTTCCTTGCGCAACGAGAGATCGTCCCGATAGAGCGTAATGTCCAACTCACCGATCGGAACAGTGACCTGTTCGATATCGTGGATCCGCCGGACCAAGCGGTGCGCGAGGTGGACGCCGCCGGTGCGAATCCCGACCAAGGCGAGTTGCGCAACCCCTTTGTTCCGCTCCAAAATCTCATGGGCGACCCGAGTGACGGCCCGGGCGATGTCGCCCGCATCCATCACCACCCGCTCATGAGTTCGCTCAGGCTTTGTATTAGGCATGGCCGTTCTGCAGGCATAAAAAAACCTTCTCCCCGTTCGTAGGCGAGAAGGTCTCAGGTCTGTAACCGGCAAAGACCGGGTCGAACCTCATCGTAGGCTCCTTGCTCACCTCGCGGGATGAGCATTAAAGGTTGAGTCATCTTACCCGCGAGGTTCGGAACCTGTCAAGACGAGAACCCCGTATGGAGGCTATCGCCGCTTCTGCTCGATCTCCTCAAGGGCGAACTGTTTGGGGAGCAGGACGGGTACCACGATCCCGATCGGATCGCCGCGTTTGATCGTGGTGGGCTTGGTCAGCTGTAGCAAGAAATTGGCGGTAAAGGCATCGTAGTCCGGCAGCCATTCATACATATTCGGCGTGCGCTTATATTCCTGCGTCTTGATCCCTTCCCAAATGTAAAACGTCCGCTCGGGGTAGTGATAGAAGTGATTGGGTATGTCTTTCATCATCAACCCCACCTGTTTCGGATAATAGAATCGGATGCCGCAGCAGAGCTTGGGATATCCGCTGTTGAGAATGAGATCGACATAGGTGCCCGAAAAAGACTTGTAGCCGAGCAACCGCTCCTCAGGAAGAATCGGCGGAGCCTGCCACTTGACCCCCTCGGCCGTTCGCCGGATCTTGCAGTCCGCCGGCGACCGGATCAACCAGCCATACTGGCCGACCGTTCTTACCGGGCCGCAGTCATCGGGAACGACCTTGTATCCGGCAGCTGCAGTCGCACGTTGCTCATCGAGCGACATGCCGGAGAGCAGCGGCCGATGAGGCATAAAATCGAGCTTGAGCCGCTCGGGAGCAATCGCGGTGCTGTACTCCCGTTCCCAATAGATGACGGTCTTATCGCCTACGTTGCCGTCGACTTGCTGCTCCGATTTTGGTTCTTCGATCATAAGACAAACGGTAATCGATTGGACTCGGCGATCGCAAGTCCTTACGCCTTGATCACGCAGTGCAACGTCACGCCCGCTGGTGTCCTGGCCTTCGGAAGAATCGTCTTGTGCATTCGAAAGGTCGGGAGTCGATCGACCGCTTCCTGCCATGACGGCCGGAACCCGCCCAAGGTCCAGAGTCCCGCAAGGGCGGCCGGACCGACCACAAACGCACAACCGCCAGACCGCAGTGCTAGACGAAGTTCTTTGACGAAGGTCAGCAGATGGAGACGGTCTTCTCCCAAGGCCGCCGGCACCCACACATAGGCCAAGTCGAACGACGATTGCGTCCCGGGGGCCTGCTGCCACGGTGTCATAGGAACGAACTTGATGCGATTCAACCAGTCCCACTGCTGGAGCTCAGCGCAGATGCTCCAGAGTTGCTGAGCCTGCCGCTGGGCGAACGCCGGGACCCTCACTCGAACCGTATAGTCCCGCGGCCGGTCGAAGGGTATACAGGTCGCCGCAACGGCATCGCCGTTCTCGATCAGCACCCGTTCCGCCTTGGTAATGAGCGCGCCCATTTCCCGGTCCTGCTCGGTCAAGTCCTGGAGGTAGTCTGCCACGAAGGGCTGCAGCGCCAGTTCATCGATCTCAGCCTCGTCCTCCGGGTAGCGCAACACCGCCCCAAACGCGTCTTCCGCTGTAATCGCCGGAAGTCCCTGAGGAAACAAGGTCCGCCAATCGACCGGGCTGACCGGCGGGAATTCGGTGCGCCCCGTTTGAGGAGCCATCGGCATGGGAAGCGCCAAGGTCCTCTCTGTCAGGCGATCTCGCACAACTACTTGACCGTTCATCACAACCGCCGTCCGGTCGCAGGCCGCGAACCCTTGCTGTCTTGGCTTACTATAGGGCAATCCTGTCGAATCGTCTGCGAAGGTCGCTTTGAGCAAGGTGGCTCCCTGAAACGTCAGACAGCATCGCGCTGCTCGGTCGAAGTAGCGCAACGGCGGACACGGAGAGGGCAGCCAGGTCACACGATGCGACTGTGCCTGGTCCATGAACAGCGTCAACACGTCGCCGGATGACGGCGAGGTCGGCGTAAAGAAACTGCTGAACAGTCTGAATGCCGCCTCAGAGGGATAGGTGGGAATGCCCCGGTAACGCAGTGGTAGAGGAGCGGCCCGCTCCCCATTTTGATCGTCGTAGAGTCCTCGGATTAGTTCGAAGACCGCGGAGCCCGTGCCGGGCAACAGCGACTTGAACAATTCCACTACCGGGAGAAAGTCGATCGACGCCCAATGCATGGCTCCCATGCAGGAGAGAAACCGGGCTCGGTCGAACCCGCCATCCTCCAACTGGTAAAAGGCGTCTTTTCGCTGCCGGATAGCGGCCATACCGGAGGGTTGTATGGAAATATCTTCGTTCCGATAAAACCACCGCACCTCGTCGAGGGACACGCGGAGCGCCTGGGCGGCCATGCCCCGAAGATCATCCGCCGTCAACCGCTGCCATCCCGGCCTCTGGGCCAAGTTCAAACGGCTTTCGTTGACCAAGCCGCCCGGCACGATCCCGACCCAAGCGCCCCAGTCCAATCTCAAACGAGCGCGCGACAGCCGGACTTCGCTCCGTTCATCCTGCGTCCATTCGCATTCATGCAGCGGATTACCGGAGGGATCTGTAGCTAAAAACCTCCGGCCGTCCGGCCGATAGAACACCATGTGGCCGGACGGCTGGAACACGACACGTCCCCCGACCTCATCGAAGCGGTCGGAGAACCGCCGATTGTCTGGAAACCAGAGATGTCCGGGCGTGGAGAGTGCAACACGAAGTGGATCAGCAGACATCGAGGCTCAAAACGGACACCAGCGTGAGGCGATCACTCCCTGGTCATTCACGGACCTGACCGTTGCCCATCACGATGAATTTCGAACAGGTCAATTCTTCCAAGCCCATGGGGCCCCGCGCATGGATACGCGAAGTGCTGATACCGATTTCGGCACCCAGGCCGAACTGGAATCCGTCGTTCAATCTGGTGGACGCGTTGACGAGCACCGCGCTCGCGTCGACCTCCCGGAGAAACCGCATCGCCTTTTGATAGTCGCCGGTCACAATGGATTCGGTGTGGCGAGACCCGTGGCGCGCGATGTGGGCCATGGCTTCGTCGATATTCTTCACGACCTTCACGGCCATGACGAGATCCAAGAACTCTTTTCCGTAGTCGTCCTCGGCGGCCGGCTTGGCCAACGTCGACAACTGACACGTCTTCTGGCAGCCCCGCACTTCCACCTTGGCCGCGACCAACTTCTCGATGAATCCGGCCAACCAAGTCCGCGCAATGCCCTGATGGACCAGCAGCGTTTCCATGGCATTGCAGGTGGAGGGGCGCTGCACCTTGGCGTTGAGCGAGATCCGCTCGGCCATGAGAGGATCGGCATCGTCGTCCACGTAAACGTGGCAAACCCCGGCGTCGTGCTTGATGACCGGAATCGTGGCATGTTCGGTCACGATCCGCATCAGCGACTCACCGCCGCGCGGAATGATCAAATCGATAAATTTGTCCTGTTTGAGCAAAACCGGAACCAGTTCCCGATCCGGCCTGGCGACAAACGCAATGGCGCCGGCCGGCACACCGGCCTTTTCCGCCGCCTCGGCCAGCACGTTGGCGATCGCCGCATTGGAATGGATCGCTTCGCTCCCTCCACGGAGCACGCACGCATTGCCGGATTTCAAGCAGAGCGCGGCCGAGTCCGCCGTCACGTTCGGGCGAGACTCATAGATGATCCCGATCACCCCGATGGGGACTCGGACCCGGCCGACTTGCATCCCGTTCGGCCTGGTCCACATCTTCGGCATCTCGCCTAAGGGATCCGGCAACTTGGCTACTTCCCTAATACCGGCGGCCATGTCCGCGATACGCGCGGACGTCAGCCGCAATCGGTCCGCCATCGCCTTCTTTTCGGGAGCCGTGCCGAATGCCTCGAGATCCTGTTCATTCGCCTCCAACAAGGGGGCAGACTGTTCCTCCAACGCCTCGGCCATCGCCATAAGAGCTCTGTCTTTGACCGCGGTGGAGAGGGTCGCCAATCGGTTGGCCGCGTCTCTGGCCCGTTCCACCAATTCTTGGACGTATTCCGGTATCGGCTGGGGAGGTGTCTCAACCACCTCCGCCGAAACCGGAGCGGCAACCAGTTCACTTCCCTGCTCGTGTTTGTCGGACATAATCGCTAGTCACTCCCCACGCAACATCGTGTCGGTGAGACAGGATACAGTGGGACTTTCCGGAGGGTCAAGGCAGGCCGGAAGAACGGCAGCCGTCACACCTACTGTGAGGCAGCTCCCGCCTGTCCCATGGCGGCGGTGGAAGAGGCCTCCGGCACGACGCCGGGAGGAGTACCGGCAGGAGGATTCGGTCCGGCCCCCGGCTGGTTCGGCGCCGCCGACGGCAACGGCACCACTCCCGAAGGCAAGAGACCGCTGGATGAAGGATTGGGATGCTGAAAGACCCAATCGTAGTAGCTTTTTTTCCCGTCGAAGTGCCGGACCGCGAGAGGAAACTCATGTTTGCGGATCGGTTCCGCTCGGCTCTTGCTCCTCACCCCCATGATCCCGCCGTTCGGCGCTCTCAAGTACTCCCACTCGCCGTGCATGATCGGGTCGCGATAGACCTTTCGCAAGTAGGGGTTCGGCAAGCGCGTGAGGTCCGCCAAGGACTGAGGGTACACTTCTCCGGGCACGACACGCCCCGCTTTCATCTTGTTCGAGTAGAGGGTCAAGGCGTTCTGGATTTCGATGCCTTTCGTCAAGAGGTCGGCCTCCAGGTCCCGCTGCACCATGGTTTTCCACTGCTTGGCAGCCGCCGTCGTCGCGATGCCGATCAGCACGATGGCAAACATCAGGAAGAGGTAGGTCACCCCTCGTTCGTTGTTCGGCGGTTTCGTGAGTGACTCCGCCATCATCACCTACGGTTGCGCTTGGCCTTCTTCAGATAACAAGACGGTGTACTCCACGCGCGAATCGCGGTCCATCAATGTCACGCTTTCTTGGGTGATCGTCTTGACGATCACCCGGTTCTCGAGCGTTTCGCCCTTGCGGACCAGATGCAAATCGTCGTTTTTCGTGAGCACCGCCAGGTCACGCTTTCGCTCTCCTTGATTCTCCGATCTCACGAAACCCAAATAGTGGAACTGAGCCAACTCAGCCGCGACCGCCTGCTGCACCTGCGAGACATCTCCCGCGGTCTCCATCCCAGTAGCCGCGCCGCCCTGGACTCCGGGTAACGCAAAGACGTTCCGGGGCGTGACGAACGTCATATCGCGTTGAGACTTTGCGGCGGCCAGCAAGTCCAACTGCACACGCAGGTTTCCACCGGCTGTCCTTGCCGCCTGTGTCCCCACCGGTCCGGACACGTTCGACAACGGCACTCTGACCGGCTCCTGGATCCCCGACCACTGCCAGTAGGCCAGCCCTCCCCATGCCGACAGGAGCACGGCCAGCGCCAGAATTTTACGTCCGTCGTGAGCCATCATCGAACCACGCTACTGCACCTGAGACTTGCCAGGCTCCCCTCTGAGAAAGGTCGCGATGCGAATGTTGAAGGTCAGGTTCTGATCCTGCGATTGGTTCGAGCGGACAAGATCCAGATCCTCGATATAGATGAGTTCCTCGGCCGTTTCGAGGTCGTACAGAAAGCGCCGAAGGTCTTCGTATTTTCCCGACATGGTGCCCTGTAGAATGCCTTTGCTGGTAGATGGCACCGTGGTCGCTTCCGTCTTGTACGACAGCGCCGGTAAGGTCACACGATTGCGTTTGGCCTCTTCGGTGATGCCGAGGGCCAGAGGTGCGAAGTCCTTTTCTTCCGGCAATGCGGCCCACACTTGCATCAGATCCCGCTTGGCTCGAAGCGCCTCCTGATGGAATTGCAGGTCTTTGCGGGCCTGCAGCCAATCCGCTTCCAGTTTGTCGACTCCGTGCAGGGCCGCTCCCATCCCCAGAGACCGAACGATCCACAATAAAACCAACAACATCAGCGCCAAACCCGCCCATGGCAGCAGCGGACCGTACGGCTTGCGAAGTTCCCCTTGTAGGTATTCCAAGTTCATGCGCCTTGCTCCTTGGGTCGATACTTCAAGGACAAGTCGAATTCGACCAGCCCGTCACCGCCGGCATGATGCTGCCCCAGCACAGGGTCATGGAAGATCGGATGATTTTGCAGCTTCAGCGCCAACGCCGTCACGTCTTCGACCGTGAGGGCGGCGCCGGTCAAGTGGATGAACGCGCTTCCCGGATCCAGACGGACGCTCTTGATTGCCACCCGAGGAGGAATCGCTTCTTCCAATCCAGACAAGAACTGGGTCCAGGAAAAGTTTCTTTTTGCCAACAACTGATTGGCCAAGCTCACCTCCGCCGGCAATCGCTGCAGTGAGCCTTGCGAGAGATCGAGCCCATCCTGTCCGGCGAGAAGGGCCAACTGGCGCTCCTGTTCCCGTACCTGGCTGAGTCGAGCTTCCAGCTTTTGTCGGTCGTAGGATAGACCGGCCGTGCGGACGACCGACCAGGCGATGAGAAGGGCGACGACCGCACACAACGCCATCAATGCGAACTGCGCCGGCGCCAGGTACGGCCGATTACGGCTGCTCAGGTCCAGTTGAAAGAACCCGCCGCGCTGGCGGAGGGAAACAAGCCGCAATCGCGGGGGACGAATTGAAGATACGGAAAACCGCATGGTTCACACCAGTCCCGCAACGGCCGGCAGCGCGGCCGCAGAGAGACTCCCTCCCTGATGACTCCATCCCAGCGAGGCCACATGCGCCCACTCGAGTCGATTCACCGCAACCCCCAATTCGTTTCCCAGCGCGTCGTCGAGCCCCGGTATCTCCTCTTCGGTCATGAGCACCGCATGCCGAACCTGCACGTGCGGGTGATGCTCCCGACAAGCGAGCAGCGATACCGCGCATTCACG
>CAZPYP010000065.1:1277-13455 GCA_964590845.1 uncultured Nitrospira sp. | reverse complement strand
TTGCGGCGTTCGACCGGGCGGAGACGGCCGTTCAACAGGCCGACCTCGACGCCCTGATGGAGTTCTATGCCAAGGGATACAACTATCACGGCCTCAAACGAACCGACGTTCGGCGGGTCTGGAGCGAAGTATTCGCCCATTACGGCGGGGTGAATTCCAAACATGTCTTCACCGATGTCACGGTGACGAAAGCGGGACGGGTTCAGAAAGCCTTCGTGACCTGCACGGGCGGGCTGTACGGAACGGACAAGTCGTCCGGAGCGTCCATCACGATCGACAGTTGGGTCAACGAGGTGCATTTCCTCGTCAAGGAACCGAGCGGATGGAGGTTTCTGGGGAACGCGGAAGGCACCGTGCCCGCCGCTCCTCCGGCGAGCGCTCCGCACCATCCGCTGTTCTGACGAATGCCGAAGGGCTAATGGGCAAGCGCATTGTCATCATCCAAGGCCATCCGGATGCCGGCGCGCGGCACTTCGGCCATGCGCTGGCGGACGAATATGCCAAAGGCGGTGAAGACGGCGGACACGAGGTCAAGCGGATCGACGTGGCCCGACTCGATTTTCCGCTGTTGCGCACCAAGGAAGAGTTCGAGAAAGGCACTCCGCCGGAAGCGATCAAACAGGCGGAAGAGGCCATCCGGTGGGCGACCCATTTGGTGATCCTGTATCCCCTGTGGCTCGGATCGATGCCGGCGCTGTTGAAAGCCTTTTTCGAGCAGACCTTCCGGCCCGGTTTTGCGTTCGAATATCAACGGTCCGGCGGCATGGCGAAGAAGCTGTTGGAGGGGAAGTCCGCCCGCATCGTCGTAACGATGGGGATGCCGGCGTTCGTCTACCGTTGGATCTTCATGGCCCATAGCCTGAAAAGCCTCCGGCGCAATATACTCGGGTTCTGCGGGATCGGGCCGATCAAGTCCACTCTGATCGGGTCAGTCGAGAGCCTGACCGAGACGCAGCGGATGGAGTGGTTGGATGAGTTGCGGGGATTGGGTGTCCTCGGCAAGTGAGGAAGGTATGACATCTCGTGCGCCGGACCGAGATTTCTGGTCGTGGCCATTGGGCCGCCGACAGATGTTGAAGACGTTCGGCCTGCTGGGGGCGGCCGCGGCGCTGGGCGGCCCGCGCGGATTGGCCGAGGCTGCCGCGCCGGCGCTCGAACCGGCGACAGGAGCGATTCCCTTGCGCCTGTTGGGCAAGACCGGCGTCAACGTGTCGGCTCTCTGTTTCGGCGGCGCGCACTGGGGGCGCAACGAGGACGATGCCGGGGCGATTCGCATCTTGCACGAAGCCATCGACGCGGGCGTCACCTTCCTTGACAACGCCTGGGAGTACAACCGCGGGCGCTCCGAAGAACTGATGGGCCGGGCGCTGCAAGGCAAGCGGCAGCACGTCTTTCTCATGACGAAAGTCTGCTCGCACGGGCGCGACAAGAAAGTGGCGCTCCAGCAGCTCGACGATTCGCTCCGCCGCTTGAAGACCGATTACCTCGACCTCTGGCAAATTCACGAAGTGGTGTACGAAGACGATCCCGACCGGCACTTCGTTCCCGGCGGCGCCGCCGACGCGCTGCTCGAAGCCAAACGGCAGGGCAAGGTGCGGTTCATCGGCTTCACCGGCCACAAACATCCGAAGATCCACCTCAAGATGCTGGCGCACGACTTTCCCTTCGACACCTGCCAGATGCCCCTGAACGTCTTCGACGGCACCTACCGCAGCTTCGAGCGCGAGGTGCTGCCTGTCCTGAACCAGCACGGCATTGCGCCGATCGGGATGAAGAGTCTGACCGGAAATGCCAAGCCGATCAAAGAGGGGATCGTCACACCGGAGGAAGCGATTCGCTACGTGCTGAGCCTGCCGATCGCCTCCCTCGTGAGCGGCATCGACTCACGAGCCGTGCTGAAGCAGAACCTCGACATCGTGCGCCGATTCACGCCCATGACAGCGGCCGAACGCGACCAGCTGCGCGCGCGCATGGCTCCCTATGCGCACGATGGGCGCTTCGAACTCTTCAAATCCACCGACGCCTACGAGGGCCGCATCGGACGTGAGCAGCATGGGTTGTCCTGAAGGCCTATCCGCTTCCGCGCGGCAAGCGAGACGCGATGCCGTCGCCGACCAGCTGCGCCCGTCACCTTTGAACAACCACCATCCGAGAGGATCGCATGATTCGTGAACGGCCCCTGACATCACGTCGCCTCGCGCCGGCGGTCGGATGGGTGCTCGGCGGCGCGCTGATGGTCTGCTGCACCGGCTGTGTGCCACTGGTACTCGGTGCGGCAGGAGGCGCAGCTGGGGCGGTCTATGTGATGGGCAAGCTGACCGAGGAGGTCGACCACGAGGTGCCTGCCGTGCATGAGGCCGCGCTGGCGGCCATGAAGGACTTGGATTTGACGCCGACTGAAGACCGCGCCGATCGGTTGACGGCCCATGTCGAATCGGAATTCGCCGACCGGGCGCATGTGTGGATCGATCTCGAGTCGGCCGCGGAGTCTCGCACGAAGGTGACTGTTCGAGTGGGCCTCACCGGCGACGAGGCACGTTCCCGGAAGATCCTTGATCTCATCAAGCGGCATCTTCCCCGGTCAGTGGCGGGCAGATCGATGACCTG
Organism: uncultured Nitrospira sp.; assembly: GCA_964590845.1. GTDB lineage: Bacteria > Nitrospirota > Nitrospiria > Nitrospirales > Nitrospiraceae > Nitrospira_C. The sequence goes on along the minus strand of CAZPYP010000065.1, from coordinate 10,848 downwards.
ATCGGACATGGCGCAGTCATTGCTGTCCAAGCTCGCGGGGGGTGACCGGCGGTCGATCGGACGGGCCAACGAAGTCGTGGCCGAGGTGCTGGCCAACCCGAGGCTGTTCCGATCGTTGTTCGCCTGCCTCACCGCCGGCGATCCCGTGATCCGGGCTCGGGCTGCCGACGCCGTCGAAAAGATTTCAGCCAGCCGTCCCCATTACTTGCGCCCGTACCGGGCTCGGCTCCTCGGAGACCTCGCACGCTGCGAGCAAAAAGAAGTGCGCTGGCATGTCGCCCAAATGCTCCCTCGCCTTCGATGGAACCGGCGTGAGCAACGGCGCGCCTATCGCGTCCTTCTCGGCTACCTGAGCGACGCCAGCAGTATCGTGAAGACGTTCGCGATGCAAGCCCTTATGGACCTCTCGAAGCAGGCCCCGCAACTTCGATCGGCCGTGCTGGACGAGCTGAAAACCGTGGCGGCCCGAGGCACTCCTGCCATGCGGGCCCGGGGCCGCAAGCTTCTAGCCAAACTTTCGCGGCGAAACGTGGATCAACCTCTCTGACTCTGCCATCCATTCGTGCCTTGTCGGAAGGAGCATTTCATGAAGATGGCGCTCGTTATCAACGTCCACAAGGCGCTGGTCGTTCCCATTGTTCTCTTGCTGATGTGGTGCTACGACAACTGGTCGACAGAAGCCTTTGTGTACCTCAGCTTTCACGGGACCTACGGGCTTTTGTGGCTGGTTAAGTCTCGCCTCTACCCGGACAAGCGGTTCGAGGAAGTGCTTCCGGTATGGGTCGGCCTGCTGTTCGTGTTTCTCCCCTTAGCCGGGTACTATCTCGCTCCCTTTCTGCTCATCAGTCGGCACGTCACGGTGCCGCCGCCGCTCCTTGCCTTTATCCTCACCTGTTATACCTGCGGCATGTTCTTGCACCATGTGAGCGACGCTCAGAAGTATTACACGCTGCAGGTACGGAAGGGGTTGATTACAACCGGGCTGTTCTCACGGACGCGCAATCCCAACTACTTGGGAGAGATCCTGATTTACTCAGCTCTGGCCCTGATGGCACAGCATTGGCTGCCGCTCTTGATCGTGCTCGGCTGGGTGGGCGGCTACTTTTTGCGGAATATGTGGGCGAAGGATCGATCGTTGTCCCGTTATCCGGAATTCGCCCCGTACCGCCAGCGCACGGGGCTTCTCCTCCCCAAGATACTACCCTAACGCGTGTGCAAGGCCCTCCGCTCCGACGCGTTCAGTGCCGCTGGGAGGAACCTCTTCGCTAATACTCGATCTTCGAGGGTTCCCGATGGAACTCCGCGACCCGCGGGTGCACGAGATCGGCAAAATCTTTGTAGCGCATCTTGATCGCCCCGACGTGGCTGCCGGCGTCGAAGACGATTTCTTCGTCGCGCGTGAGCGTCTCATCGACATAAACCGGTGTACCGTAGAGATTGCCGAACGGGGGCATGGAGCCGATCTCGCAGTCGGGAAACAAGGTCGCCAGCTCCTCCTCTGTGGCGAGCCTCACGTGCGGGTATTCCAACACGTCGATCAGCCGACGGAAATCCACGTTCCAGCTGGAGGGAAGCACGGCCATCACATAGCGACCGTCGGCTTTGACGACGACGACCTTGGCGAAGGTATCAGCCGGCACGTGCAAACTGTTGGCCGCTTCACGTGCGGTATAGGCCAGTGAATGACCGATAATCTGATAAGGGATCTGATGGCTGTCGAGATAACTTTGGAGTCGCTTGAGGACGATCATGGCAACCTCCGGGTGGCAGGTGGGACGGAATACCGAAGCCATCGCAAAGAGAATGCCGCCCTCACGGAATCGAGGAACGGCGCAATTACCGCCTGATGGCGAATCCGACCCGGATCGACTGCCGTCATGGCCGTAGCAGAAAGGGGCACGCGAGGGATGCCGGATGTCCTGAATCGCTACGCGGGCGCTCACGCAAGCCGTTCCCGTCCATGGGATGTCGTCAGATCTTGAGCCGGACCGACCGGGACGATGCGGGTGGGATTGATGTCGTCATGCGTCACGTAATAGTGGCGCTTGATGTGGTCGAAGTTGACGGTCTCCGCGATCCCGTTCATTTGATAGAGGTCTTTCAGGTAGCCAAAGAGGTTGGGGTAGTCGACGATTCGCCGGATGTTGCATTTGAAATGCCCGTGATAGACGGCATCGAAACGGACCAGCGTGACGAACAACCGCCAATCGCTTTCGACATACCGGGAGCCGAGCAGATAGCGCCGACCGGCCAGGAGTTTCTCCAGGGAATCGAGGGCGTCGAAGAGTCGGCGTACCGCCTGTTCATACACGCGCTGGGATGTGGCGAAGCCGGCCCGGTATACACCGTCGTTCACCTGCTCGTATAAGAACGTATTCAGCTCGTCGATGTCCTTGCGGAGCCCGGGCGGATAGAGATCGAGCCGGCTTTCCGTGAACTCATCGAATTCGCTGTTGAAGATACGCATCACGTCATCGTCGGAATTCGTCACGATGCGCTTGGTGGATTTGTCCCAAAGGACCGGGACGGTTACGCGCCCGCGATAGGAAGGGTCACTGGCCCGATAGGCCTCGCTGAGGAAGCGAAATCCGTTGATCGGATCAAGCGAGTGGCCCGGCCCGTCTCGGAAGGCCCAGCCCCGTTCGTCTCGAATCGGGTCGACGACGGTCATGCCGACGACGTCCTCGAGTTGTTTGAGTTTGCGCACAATGATGGTTCTGTGCGCCCAGGGACAAGCCCAGGAGACGTACAGATGGTAGCGCCCTGGTTCCGCGCGAAATCCGGAACTACCGTCTGCCGTGACCCACATCCGAAACGCGTCGGCCTGCCGCCTGAATTCGCCGGCAGCCGATTGCTCATCCGGGAACTGTGCCTGGATCATGCCGTTCCGCCTCCGGCAACAGTATCTCATACCTGGGAGGAGCCGCGCCTCGAGATATTGCCCGCGCTGTTGCTTTTTTCCACGCCTCGCAATCTTGGGTCGGGGCAAAACGCAACGGCCGCCTTGGCTTTTCCCATGAATGACACGGTATTGCGAGGCATGACCCGTGCTGCCAGCTAGAAAAGGGGAGGGGTTTGCCTGATGACTGGGCCTGGGGAAACCGTAAGAAGGTCCTCACACAAGTGTCGACGGGTGCTCAAGCGCTGGGTCGTGCCGGCGATTCTTGGGTGCGCCCTGGCTGGCGGGACTCTCGCCTGCGGAAATCAACCGAACGAGGGACCGGCGGCCAGGTCGGAACCGAAGCCCTTGCAATCCGGCTTGCTGCGTTTGACAGCGGAAGAGGCTTCGCGGATCACACTCGAGACCATTCCAGTCGGGCGTGGGCAGTTTGTCGCCCACCGCGAGTTTCCCGCAACCGTGCAGCCCAATGAAAACGAACTCGCCGAGGTCACGACGCTGATCCGCGGCCGGGTGGTCAAGGTCCATGTGGACGTCGGCACGGACGTCAAGAAAGGGACCTTGTTGGCCCTGTTGCATAGTACCGACCTCGGCGAGGCGGAGGGCGCCTATCTGAAAGCCGCGGCCCGTCTGCACGAGGCGGAACTGGCCTATGAGCGGGCCAAAGACCTTCACGAGCATCGGGCCGTGAGTCTCGCTGAACTACAGCGGCGCGAAGCGGAGATGAAGACGGTGCGCGCGGAAGCGCGCGAGGCACACAACCGTTTGGAGTTGTTGGGTGTGCCGCAGCAGGAGCTCGATCGGCTGAATCGAGAGCACACGATCAGGGCCGACGTGCCGTTGCGCGCGCCGTTCGACGGCCGCGTCATCATGCGCAACATCACGCGCGGGGAAGTGGTGGAAACCCAGCAGAAATTCTTCACCGTCGCCGACCTGTCTGACGTCTGGGTCGTCGGCAACGTGCCGGAGAAAGACGTCCACTTCGTTCACAAGGATCAGAAGGTGGACGTTATCGCTTCGGCCTATCCTCACGCCATTTTCCCAGGGACGATTACCTACATCGGCGACGTCCTCGATCCCGCCACCCGTTCGATGCGTTTGCGGGTCACCGTCCCAAACCAGGAGCGGCTGCTGAAGCCCGAGATGTTTGCGACGGTCCGCGTCTATCAGACCCCGAATCCGGATGCGCTGACCGTCCCGCTCGCCGCCGTTCAGAACGGCCCGTACGGCAAGATCCTGTTCGTCACCCGAGCACCCGACGAGTTCGAAGTACGGACGGTCAAGCTGGGGAAGGAGCAAGGAGAGGTCGTCACGGTGTTGGATGGGGTGAAAGAAGGCGAGCAGGTCGTGACCAAAGGCTCCTTCGTTCTGAAGTCAGAGATGGAACGGCACAAGATCGAGCCGGCACCATGATCGCCAGTCTCCTGGAATTTTCTCTCCGCCAGCGGATCCTCGTATTGGGCCTCGCATGCCTGCTTTCTGTCCTGGGGTTCTGGGCCTTTCAATCCATTCCTATCGACGCCTATCCTGACGTCACAAACATCCAAGTGCAGGTGCTCACCGAAGCGCCGGGCTTGTCGCCAGTCGAAGTCGAACGGTTCATTACCTATCCGTTGGAACTGCAGATGACCGGGCTGCCTGGCTTGGCGGAAATCCGGTCCCTGTCCAAGTTTGCATTGTCGCAGATCACGGTCGTCTTCAAGGATGACGTTGATATCTATTTTGCTCGGCAGCTGGTCCTCGAACGGATAATGGCAGCCAAGGAGCGGCTGCCGGATGGGCTTGAGCCGGTCATGGCGCCGGTGAGCACCGGACTGGGAGAGATCTATCAATATTTTCTCGAGGGCCCCCAGGCAGCCGGCGGCGATCGTGGGATCATCGAGTCGGAGCTGACGGATCAGCGCACAATTCAGGATTGGGTTCTCCGTCCGCTGTTGAAAGGCGTGCCCGGCGTCATCGATGTCAACGGCATGGGCGGCTTCGTGAAGCAGTATCAGGTGCTGGTCGATCCGGCGAAACTCCGGAAATACGATTTGACGTTGCATGAAGTCTACGATGCCGTGGCGAAGAACAACGCCAACGCCGGCGGCAACGTGCTCGAGCGCCACGCCGAGCGAGCCATTGTGCGAGGCCTCGGTCTGGTCAAGGCGGTCAGCGACATCGAGTCCATCATCGTGAAGGAGTCGGGTGGCACGCCGGTCTTCGTGCGGGACGTCGCGGAGGTTCGAATCGGTCATGCCGTGCGTCATGGTTCGGTCGTGCTCAACGGCGAGCGCGAAGTGGTCACGGGCACGGTCCTGATGCTTCGAGGTGGGAACGCCCGCGAGGTGGTTCAGGCCGTCAAGGCCAAGGTGGATGATCTCCAGCAGAGCCATCTCCTGCCTGCAGGCACGAAGATCGTACCGTTCTACGATCGCATCGAGTTGGTGAATGCCGCCATCCAGACGGTGCGGGACGCGTTAATCGAGGGCATCGTGCTGGTCGTGTTCGTCTTTTTCTTCTTTCTGGGCCATGTGCGCAGCGCCCTTGTCGTAACCGTCACGTTGATCGTGACTCCCTTAGTGACCTTCATCCTCATGGAACGGTTCGGCCTCTCCGCGAATCTGATGACGCTCGGTGGACTGGCCATCGCAATCGGCGAGATCGCGGACGGCTCGCTGGTTGTGGTCGAAAACGTGTACCGCCATCTGGCCCAACGCAATGGAATGGGGAGTGCCGGGAAGCTCGACGTGATTCTCCATGCGACGAAGGAAGTCGGCCGCCCGATCCTCTTCGGGATTCTGATCATCAGTGTCGTCTTCCTGCCGCTCATGACGTTGCACGGCATGGAAGGGAAGATGTTCGCGCCGCTGGCCTATACCCTGGTCATCGCGCTGTTGGCCTCGGTGGTCGTCACGCTCACACTCTCGCCCGTCCTCGCCTCGTTGCTGCTGCGAGGAGATCATCCGGAAGAAACGCGCCTGACGCTCTGGATGAAGCGGCGTTACCTCCCGGTACTCCGGTGGACGCTCCGGCATCGAAGCGCGGTCTTGAGCGGTTCGCTTGCCCTCGTCTTGGTCAGCTTGATCCTGGTGCCGTTGATCGGACGGGAATTCCTCCCGCTTCTGGAGGAAGGGGCCCTCACGCCACAAGTCGTCCGGCTGCCCAGCGTCTCGCTTGCCGAATCCATCGAGATGGAGAAACTGGCCCATCGGGCCATGCTGGAATTTCCCGAAGTGCGCATGGCCGTCAGCAAGATCGGCAGACCCGACATCGCCTTCGGGCCTGAGGAGCCCAACGAAAGCGATCCGATTGTCTCGCTCTCCGAGCGGAGCAGTTGGACAACGGCCAAAACGCAATCGGGACTGACCGATGCGATCCGCAGCAAGCTGGCGGACATTCCCGGCATTTCCGTCCTGATGAGCCAGCCGATTCAGGAAAGGGTGGACGAATTGATTTCCGGCATCAGGACACAATGCGCGATCAAGCTCTTCGGGGACGATCTGGACGTGCTGCATCAGAAAGCCGAAGAGATTGCCGGGCTGATGCATCAAATCGACGGGGTAAAAGACGTCAAGGTCGAGCAGATCGCCGGCCAACCCTATCTCACCGTGGACATCGATCGCCAGAAGATCGCCCGCTACGGCATCAACGTGGCCGACGTGCAGGAGATCATCACCACCGCGATCGGGGGCAAGTCGGCAACAGAGGTCTATGAAGGGGAACGCCGCTTCCAGTTGATCCTTCGATTTCCGGAGTCGCACCGTAACAGCATCCCGACGATTGGAGACATCAGGGTCAAGTCTGCGTCCGGCGCCCTGATCCCGATGAGCGAGCTGGCGACGATCGAGATGCGGGAGGGGCCGCTCCGGATCAGCCGTGAACAGGTGAAACGGCGTATCTACATCGGCTTCAATGTGGTCGGACGCGATATCGGCGGCGTGGTCGACGAAGGGCGCACGTTGCTGGCGGAGCGAGTCCATCTGCCGGAAGGCTATACGACGACGTGGGGTGGAGCGTTCGAGAACATGGAACGGGCCAACGCGCGGCTCATGATCGTCGTCCCGATCACGCTGGGCCTGGTGTTCTTTCTGTTGTTTTGGGCCTTTCATTCGCTGCGTTATGCGACGCTCATCATCCTGAACCTCCCATTTGCGTTGATAGGCGGGTTCGTCTCGCTCTGGCTGAGTGGACAATATCTGAGCGTCCCTGCCTCGATCGGCTTCATCGAACTGTTCGGGCTGGCGGTCGGTAACGGCATTGTGTTGGTTTCCTACATCAATCAACTGCGCCACGAAGGGAAACCGACGGACGAGGCGATCGTGACCGGTTGCAGCCTGCGACTGCGGCCTGTCGTCATGACCATGATGACGACGCTGCTCGGACTCTTGCCGCTGGCACTCGCGCAAGGGATCGGTGCGGAGGTGCAGCGGCCGCTGGCGACCGTCGTCATCGGCGGGCTGTTCAGTTCGACGGCCTTGACACTCGTCGTGTTGCCGGCTTTGTATCGGTGGTTCGAAGAGAAAGCCGAAGCCAAGTTCGCACCCGAGTGGGTATGAGATGAGAGACGTCCGATGATCTGGCTCATGTTCGGGTGCAGCGCGGCGGTCATCGTAGTGGCCGGCACGAAACTCTCCCAGGACGGGGATCGGATCGCCGAGTTGACGGGGTTGGGGCGCTTGTGGATCGGCGTCGTGTTGATGGCCGCTGCCACATCGCTACCGGAAGTCTTTACGACGATGAGCGCCGGCTGGCTCGACGCACCGGACCTGGCTGCCGGCGATTTGTTCGGCGCCGGGTTGAGCAACATGTTGACGCTGGGACTGATCGATCTGCTCCATCGTCAGAAGCGGGTCTGGCAACAGGCCGCCTTGGAACATACGCTCACTGCCGCGTTGGCCATGGTGCTGACCGGACTCGCCGCCTTTCTGATCCTGCTCCGCGCCGAAGTGACGCACATCGGCATCGGGCTCGGAAGCTTGACCCTCCTGATCCTCTACGTCCTGGGGATACGACTCGTCTTCCGGCAGGAGGACATGAAACGGCGTCAGCGTAAGCAGGACGCGTTGGCTCAGGGGATCGCGGAGAAACGTGACGCCGGCGCCACTCGCCGCGACGAGCTCCGCCGCTCGATTATCGGCTTCTCAGCCGGCGCCCTCGTGCTGCTGATCGCCGCTCCGTTCTTGGCCTGGTCGGCCGGACGGATTGCGGAGGAGACAGGCGCGACCGCCACGTTCATCGGCACGTCCCTGGTGGCGATCACGACCTCTCTGCCGGAATTGGTCGTTTCGATTTCCGCGGTCCGTCTCGGCGCGTTCGATTTGGCCGTCGGGAATCTCTTTGGCAGCAATGCCTTCAACATGGCGGCCTTCTTCTTCGCCGACCTGACCTATCGGGGAGGTGGGTTGCTGGGAAGCGTCGCCTCGACGCATGCGCTCACGGCCCTCTGGTCGATTCTGATGATGAATCTCGGATTGATAGGCATCATCTACCGCGCGGAAAAGCGGTTCATGCTCATCGAACCGGACAGTCTGTTGATGATCGTCGCCTATGTCCTGGGGCTCTGGCTGTTGTTTCGGTGAGCACGAGGACGCCGATGGATCACAAGACGCCTCCGACTGCGATCACATGGCATACGCTGAGCGCCGGAGAGGCGGCCGTTGCGCTCCGGAGCGATCTCGAGGCCGGCCTGCAGGCCGACATCGCAACCGAGCGCCAGGTCCAGGGGGGATTCAACGAGCTGCCGGAAGCCCCGCCACCCTCCCTCTTGAAGCTGTTCCTCTCCCAGTTCACCAGTGCCATTGTCTGGGTCCTGACCGGGGCGGCGGTGGTCTCCGGCCTGCTGGAGGACTGGCTGGATGCCGCGGCCATTCTGACAATCGTGTTGCTCAACGGTGTGCTTGGCTTCGTGCAGGAGTTCCGTGCTGAGCGGTCTCTGGCGGCTCTGCGGAAGATGTCGGTGGCGATGGCGCGAGTGGTTCGCGGCGGCATGGTCCACGCGCTTCCCGCGCGCGAACTCGTCCCCGGTGACGTCATCTTGCTCGAGGCCGGGGATCGCGTCCCTGCCGATGCGCGACTGATCTTCACCGCGGCGTTTCAGACGCAAGAAGCCTCGCTGACCGGCGAATCCACTCCGGTCTCAAAAGACGCGCGGGCCATAAAGAGCGACCCCGTCCTCGTGGCTGATCGAACCGGCATGGCCTTTATGGGAACCACGGCGGTCTCGGGGAAAGCCCGCGCCTTGGTGGTCTCGACGGGGTTGCGGACCGAGCTCGGGAAGATCGCCGGCATGATTCAGCGGGCGACGGAGGCGGAACGGATCGAAACGCCTTTGCAGCGCCGGTTGGAGCAGTTCGGCTATACGTTGCTGTGGCTGGCCTTGGGTGTCGTCGCCGTCGTCTTTGGTTTGGGCTATTGGCGCGGCGAGCCGCTGCTGGCGATGTTTCTCACGTCGGTCAGTTTGGCCGTCGCTGCTGTTCCGGAAGGCCTCCCCGCCGTGGTCACGATCACGCTGGCGCTGGGCGTCACCCGTATGGTGAAGCGCCACGCGTTGATCCGCAAATTGCCGGCGGTAGAAACACTCGGGTCCGCCACGGTGATTTGCACGGACAAGACCGGCACGTTGACCAAGAACGAGATGACGGTCACGACTCTGGTCGTGGGTGACCGAATGTTCGACGTCACAGGCGAAGG
>CAZPYP010000065.1:0-1177 GCA_964590845.1 uncultured Nitrospira sp. | reverse complement strand
GTCCTCTTGGCTCGTTGCACACATCGGCTGGCGCTTGATGGGAAGGTCGAACCCTTGGACGAACGGCAACGGCAGGCCATCCTGGCGGCCAATGGATCGTTCGCACGGGACGCGCTCCGCGTACTCGCCGTCGCGCATCGACAACTCGACGCAACGGACACGGTTCCCCGCGCCGACTCGGTGGAACGGGATCTGGTGTTCCTCGGACTGTTCGGGATGAAGGATCCGTTGCGTCCGGAGGCCATCGATGCCGTGCGGTTGTGCCGGGAGGCGGGGATCAGAACCGCCATGATCACCGGCGATCACAAGGATACGGCGGTGGCGATCGCCCGGGAACTCGGTCTCTACGATGGCGACGGCTCGGCGCTTTCCGGAACCGATCTCAACAATCTCACGGACGAGCAGCTGGCGCAGTTCGTCGAGCAGGTCACGGTCTATGCCCGCGTCTCCGCCGAGCATAAGTTGCGCATCGTGCAGGCCTGGAAACGCCGTGGCGCCATCGTGGCGATGACGGGCGACGGCGTGAACGACGCGCCGGCGATCAAAGCGGCCGACATTGGCGTCGCGATGGGCATCGCCGGCACCGACGTGACGAAGGAAGCTTCCGACATGGTCGTGACCGACGACAACTTCGCCTCGATTGCGGCGGCCGTCGAAGAGGGGCGCGCCGTGTTCGACAATATCCGGAAGACCGTGCATTTCCTCCTGTCGTGCAACGTGAGCGAAGTGCTGGTCATGTTCTTCGCGGCGCTGCTGGGCCTGCCGCTGCCGCTCCTGCCGATCCAGATTCTCTGGATGAATCTCGTGACGGACGGGATCCCCGCTCTGGCCCTGGCCGTCGATCCCAAGTCGCCCGATCTGATGAAACGACGGCCCCGACGGCCCGATGCCCGGCTCTTGAACGCCAAACGTTTGACCGCGATCGGCGCAGAAGGACTGCTGCTGAGCGCCATCGCCCTCGGAGCCTTTTCCTACAGCCTGTACGGTCTGCATCAACCGGTCGAGCAGGCAAGAACGGTGGCCTTTACCGTGATGGTGGTGGCCCAGTTGGTTCATGCGTTCAACTGCCGCAACGAACGCCTGTCGTTGTTCCAGCTGGGCGTCGGAACGAATCGGGCGTTGCTCTGGGCCTTTGTGCTCTCGTTCCTGATTCAGATTGCGGTCCTGACCGTGCCGG
>CAZPYP010000064.1:0-13529 GCA_964590845.1 uncultured Nitrospira sp. | reverse complement strand
CCAGGTCGAAGAGCCGATCTACATTCGGCCGGCCGAGCGCGTGACCTGGCTGTAAATCCCAGCTGGGCGACCGCTTCACGGAGGGGCAGGGTTCCGACAGGGGCCCTGCCCCTTCCGCTTCTAGCAACACTGGGGCGGTGGGATCCGCTCTACAGGAACAATTTATAGGGCTCGGTGTGAGTGAGCAGGGTATCGTGGTACGACCGAGCGCTGTTTAGCCCAGCCTCACTCCCTTTTACCAGTCTTTCGGCTCAGGCTCTCTGCGGCTTCTGTACCCTTGACGGGGTCAGGGGGGTCCAGTACAGTTATTGAACGTTGCCGAGTTCCCCCGCGCGAGGTGCCTTCAGCGTGATTCCCCATCGAGATCAGCCGGTTCCTTTCGCCGCCCAGGCCATTCCTTTCGACGAATTTCTCGCTGCGGGGAAGCTTCCAGAGGGATTCCTCACGAGCGAATACGTCGCGCAACAGTTCGTTGAACGTCTTGTCCACTACATTCTGAGTGTCCCATCAGGTAGTTACACGATGGCGCAACTCAGCCATCTGTTGGAACAGTTAGATCCGCGCGCGCAGGTGTTTTTCTTCAAACGCCTCAAGGAGACCAGCCCGGACAGTCTAAAAGACTTTGCACCGCTGTATTACGGCTTCATGAACGAGTTCCATTCGCTCCTGTTCACCTAACCTCTCGAAAATTTTCCTTGTTGAGACCCTATTCTCATGTATAATTGAGTGGTTGACATTCTGCCTCGTCATATAAAGGAGTGCTATGAATCCGACGCTACAGCGTGCCGTGACCAGTTTCTATAACCTTGTCTATGAAGCCCAGACCTTTGCCACCACCATGGCGCGTATCGATACAGCCGAGCAGGAGCATTACGCCGGAAGAATCGAAGGCCTCAACTGGGTGCTCGACCGTTGCCAGGAGCTCGAGGACATGGATGCGAATCTCACACCATCCTCCCTCCAGCGAGTACTGTCGGAGGTCAAGTCGGACCTCGATCATGAATTGTCCGTTCAACGAAGAGAAAAAGGCCGGCGAGCGGACGGTCGGGAGGAAGCTCTCAATTTTGTCGCTGATTACCTCTCCAGCCTGATCACAGCTACCGAAATCGAATCTGCCAAGACCTCGGCGGCTTGACCTGACACCTGTAACGCTCCCTTTCCATGACCTCGGCTTGATCCGCCTGGATCGGCAGGAGTTGCCATGTTGCGTGAATGGATCATCTTCGCCCTCTGTCTTGGGGTGGGAGGGCATGTGGCCCTCGGCGTCATGCTCCATGCACCAGACCTCTGGCCATGGAAAACCGCGGGCTTCTATGGACTGCTGTCTGGGCTCGCGATCTACGCGATGACTCTTGGAGGTCGAGGCCTCTGGCGGTACTTTCGATCGTCCTCTCGACAGATGAGCGATGGCTCATCGGAGCGGCTCTGGTGAGCACGCTCTACGCTTTTTGACTGGAGCGCGTTGACCTCGAACGGAGCAATTCTGTAAATTTTATTCATGCCTCCACCTCCCCGTAAACCGCTTCCCCCGGGATGGCCACGCGGCATTCCGCCGCAAGCCATTCGGCGTTCTCCGGATTCCGGAGAGCCACAGGAGCAGTTTCGCTCCTTGAACGCCTCGTTGCTCTATTGTCCGAAATGCCGTATGGCCACCCCCACTCGGGAACGCCTGTTGCTCGTTCTCCCGAGCGGAAATCTCTACGAATATCTCTGCCAGCAATGTGGCACTTCCACCGGCTCAAAGACTGGCGGACTCTAATGTGGCATTCAGGAATACTGGAGCGCGCGACTAGGAAAGCGGGAAACTGCGGGCAACTACAGGGGTGTGTCGAGTGGAATCCCTTCTTCGATGAGCATCACCGGAATGTTCTCCCGAATGGGATACAGAATTTTGCGGTCGGACCGGATTAACCCCCCATCCAACATTTCGGTCACTGGCTTGTTGGCTTTATTCTTCAGCGCACCTCGGCCTACGGCTTCGTTTAATCGATCGACCAGGAGGTCATCGGCAAGACTGACCTCGAGCTTGGTGTCGGGGCAACACAAGATGGCCAGCAGGTCTTTATCCAACTGCACCGGTCGTTTCGTCCCCATTTCCCACCTCATTCATTGGCACGCGAAACTCTGATCAGGGTAATGCACTTTTGCACCGCAGCGCAAGCCCCCTTGCTCCACTCCGCCGAGAGATTCTGTTAGACTGCTCCCACGGAGGGCCCTCGTGAAGACAGTCTGGCGCCATGCGATAGGCGGTCTGCTCATCCTTGTCCCTGCTTGGGCGACGTTTCTGATCTTGTCCGCTCTCCTTTCGACGATCAACCGCATCATATCGGATTTCCTCGCCCACATGGGGATCGCCGCCACGCCGTTTTTTGGTTTTGCGATGTTCGTTCTGCTGGTCCTCATCTCCGGAGCCTTGGCAACGCATGTGCTCGGACGTCGATTGCTCACAGCAGCCGAGCGCTGGATCGAGGGAATTCCCGTCGTGCGCAGCGTCTATGTCACCCTCAAGGGCATGACCGATCTCTTTCAATTTCGCTCTCGATTCGGCCGTAGTACGGTCGTGGCCTTCCCCTTTCCCCGCGACGGCCTCTGGGCCTTGGGCTTTGTCATGGGCACGGCGCCGAAAGTCCTACAGATAGAATCGGCCCATAGTTTGACCATGGTATTCGTCCCCACCGCCGTTCATCCGTTTACGGGCTACTTGGCCTTCGTGCCTCAACAGCAACTGCGGCCCCTGGGTCTGTTGCCCGAAGATGCCATGAAAATGGAATTCTCGGCGGGATTTTACCAACCGGCCGCCGGATGGCTCAGGACGCCATCGGCTTCGGTCTAACCCTCATGTCCATCTCCGATCAACTACTCGTCCGGCCAGCTTGCGAAGCGGATGTGGTTGGTATCGTCGCCTTTAGCGCCGCAATGGCATTGGAGACTGAACGGCGGTCGCTCGACCATGCCCGTCTTCGCGATGGGACGAAAGCGCTCCTAGCCGACCCGACCCATGGATTTTTTTTGGTTGCTGAGCTCCCGCATCAAAACGGGATGCAGCTAGTCGGACAGATGATGGTCACCTACGAATGGAGCGATTGGCGCAATGCCTGCTTCTGGTGGATCCAAAGCGTCTATGTGGCGCCGGCCTGGAGACGCCAGGGTGTGTACCGGCACATGCACGAGGCAGTGGTTGAATTCGCGCAAGCCGACCCTCGGGTCTGCGGCATCAGGCTCTACGTGGAGCGCGACAACAGCATCGCCCAATCGGTCTACACACGAGTGGGGCTGCGCACTTCTCCATATGTCGTCTACGAGAAGGACTTTGTATTCACCAGGCACAAACTGCAAGACCAGCCGGACGAAGCCTAACAGGAGGGTTCATGAAACGCATAGGTGTCTTAGGCCCTGCACTCGCTGTGCTGCTGACCCTGCAAGGCTGCGCCTTCAGCCGTGGGACGCTCGGCGACGACATCAAAACCGATGCCATAGCTTCAATTAAAAAAGGCACAAGCAACAAAGCCGACGTATTGGCCACACTGGGAGCCCCGGATCGTGTGCTGCAGCTCAACGGACGCGACGTGTATCAATACTATCGGTATGACGCCAAGGCTGGCAGCCTGCTGCTGATTTTGGTCAATTTCTCGCGTTTGTCCGTCAAGAGCGACGACCTGTTTGTGATCATCGATAAACAGGGCATTGTCGAGGACGTCATCTGGTCTAAACGAACCCAAGGAATGGAGTTCCGATTCTGGCCCTTCGGCGACTGATATGACAGGTACGCGCGGCGCCCTGACAACTCTGCTGCTTCTGCTCGCCTCCGGCGTCATCCTGGCCGGCTGTAATGTCGTCCGGGTCACGCTCAACACCCCGATCACTCCTTCGGACGTATCCTTTATCGTGCCAGGCACCACGTTGCTGAGTGAGGTGGTCGACAAGCTCGGCACGCCCGATACGCTGAGCGAGTCTACGATAGGCGCTGTCGCAACCTATCGATTCTTGGATTTGAAGTACTCCCGCGTGAACTTCGGGTGGCTCGTAAAGCCTTGGTCGCCCGTCGACCCGGATTTGATCATGTCTCGAACCGGCTTGGGGACCGACGCATTCCAGGTGTTCTGCGACTCCAACGGAACCGTCATCCAGCACAGCTTCCTACGGCACGTTACGAGCCCGGCGTTCAATCCCTATCCTTTCTAAGGTCTGATCGACCGCCGCTTTGATGGCGAATTGCCGCCTCAGCCTGGTCCGGCTATAATCCTGCGCTATGGAGCAGGTTCCCCGCCAGGGTTCTTCGTCCTACATCCCCGCCGATCGTGATTCTGAGTTTCTGCAGCGCGACGAACTTCGCTCCGTGCGGATCGGGCTCGAACTGCTGAAGCCGGAGTTGATCCAACGGGAGCAGGGGATCCGGTCCACCATCGTCGTGTTCGGCAGCGCGAGGCTACAAGAGCCGGCCGCCGCACGTGACACGCTCCATCGCTTTGAAACAGAGGCCGCAGCGAACCCCTCGGATGCTTCAGCCAAGCAACGGGCCGAGGTGGCGCGTCGCCAGCTGAGCCTTTCAAAATACTACGACGTCGCGCGAGAATTCGGCCAGCTGGTGTCTTCGACCTGCCAAGTCGACGGCCGCTGTGACTACGTGATCGTGACCGGCGGCGGCCCAGGAATCATGGAGGCGGCCAATCGTGGTGCGGCTGATATCCAGGCCAAATCGATCGGACTCAACATTACGCTGCCGCATGAGCAGCATCCCAATCCCTACATTTCGACGGGACTCAATTTTCAGTTCCGCTATTTCGCCATTCGAAAGATGCATTTCCTGATCCGCGCCAAGGCCCTTGTGGCCTTTCCCGGAGGATTCGGAACTCTGGACGAACTGTTCGAAACGCTCACGCTGCTGCAAACCGGCAAGACACAGAACGTCATCGTGGTGCTCGTCGGCAAAGAGTTTTGGCACCGTCTGATCAACTGGCAGTGGCTCGTGGACCACGGGCTGATCGCCCAGGACGACCTCAAGCTCTTTCACTTTGCCGAGACCGCGCGAGAGGCGTGGGACCTCATCAGCCGCCACAACGGAGTTCCCCCGCGATGAACTTGTCCTTCCACGGTGCGGCACGATCGGTCACCGGAAGTCGGCATCTCCTCGAACTTCCAGGCTCCCGCTACCTCCTGGACTGCGGATTGTTCCAGGGGCGCCGCGAAGAAGCTTTAAAACAGAACCGCCATCTTGGGTTCGACCCCAAATCCCTGTCTGCCGTCTTGCTCTCTCATGCACACATCGACCACTCCGGAGCCCTGCCGGTGTTGCCCCGATTCGGCTTTCCCGGAAAAGTCTATCTCACCAGAGCCAGCGCCGATCTTGCCGGCATCATGTTGGAAGACTCCGCGCGGGTGCAGGAAAGCGACTGCCGCTATGTGAATAAGAAAGAGCGCCGGCGAGGCAAGACCTGCGTCCGCCCCTTCTACGATGGCGATGACGTCAAGAAGATCGTCCGACGCTTCGAGGGTGTCCGTTACGGAGATCAGATCAAGTTGGCGCCACGAGTCACCGCTTCCTATCATGACGCCGGGCATATTTTGGGTTCCGCCGCGATTCGGTTGAAATACACGGCCCGGGGCAATACGACGACCGTGCTCTTCAGCGGCGATCTCGGACGCTCGAACATGCCGCTCCTGCGCGATCCCGAACCGCCGCCGCCCTGCGACGTTCTCATCCTCGAATCGACCTATGGAGACCGGCTGCACGAACAAGTCGGCGAGGAGATGAAGAAAAAAGCGCAGGACTTGATCGAGCATGCACGGACGCACAAGAGCAAGATCATCGTGCCTGCTTTCGCCGTCGGTCGGACGCAGGAATTGGTGATGCGCATTAAGGAACTGGTCGGGGAGGGGCGTATCGATCCGATTCCGATCTACATCGACTCGCCGCTGGCGGAACGGGCCACCGGTGTGTTTCGCCGCCATCCGGAATGTTACGACGAAGACACGATGAAGACCTTCTCAGCGGACGGTGACCCCTTCGCTTCGCGATACATCCACTTCATTTCCTCACCCGAAGACAGCAAACGGCTGAATACGATGAGGGGGCCGATGGTGATCATCTCCTCCTCCGGCATGTGCGAAGGCGGTCGCGTCGTCCATCATCTCAAACATGCGATCCAGGACGAGGCGAACGTAATCGTTTTCGTCGGCTTTCAGGCGGAGCATACGCTCGGACGCAAGCTGGTCGAAGGATGGGACGTCGTGCCGATCTTCGGCATCCCCACGCCACGGCGGGCGCAGATCGTCAAGTTCAACGGGCTGTCGGCTCATGCGGATCGCAATGACCTCCTCGCCTACGTGCGTGCTATCACTCCCTTACCGGGAAAGATCTTCGTCGTGCATGGCGAAGAGAAGCAGGCTCTCTCGCTGGCCACCACCCTGCAAACCGAACATGCCGCTACCGACGTAGTGGTCCCTCATCTCGGATCAAGCCATGAACTGTAACCGCCTCCTCTTCGGGGTGCTGTTCTGCGGGGCCATGCTCGGCGACGGGTTGGCCGTCCAGGCGGCCGATACGACGGATGCGCGCCAACGGATCCGTGACCTTGGCGTCGTCATCGGACAATATCCGACCGGGTCGCTCAACGCGATCACCGACGTCGCCGGCGTCAAGGTGGGGCACAGAACCCTCATTTCGGGTGAAGGCGCGTTGAAGCCGGGGGAAGGGCCGGTTCGTACCGGCGTCACCGTGATCGTCCCCCGCGACGATGTCTGGCACAAGAAAGTCCCGGCTGGGGCCTTCGTCCTGAACGGCACCGGTGAAATGACCGGTCTTGCCTGGGTGGCCGAATCGGGCTTTCTCGAATATCCGATCGCGCTCACCAATACGCTCAACGTCCCGCGTGTGACGAACGGCGTGATGAGTTGGATGATCAAACAGTATCCGGCCATCGGGATTGAGGACGATACGCTCACGCCGGTCGTCGCGGAATGTGACGATGGACGGTTGAACGACATTCAAGGCCGGCATGTATCGGAGCAGGACGTGATGGCCGCGCTCGACGGCGCCAGCAGCGGCCCAGTGAAAGAAGGCACGGTCGGTGCCGGTACCGGCATGGTCTCCTATGGATTTAAGGGCGGCGTCGGCACCGCTTCGAGGAAGCTATCTGACAAAGAAGGCGGCTATACGGTCGGTGTGTTGGTCAATGCCAACCATGGGCGCAGACACGAGCTTGTCGTCGCCGGTGTCCCGGTGGGAAAACTCTACGATCGACCGCAGCAGATGTCGGACGTCTTGTCCCCAGGGCAGAGTGAAGGCTCGATCATCATCGTCATCGCCACCGACGCGCCGCTGGACGGGCGGCAACTCACACGGTTGGCCAAACGTGCCGCCTTGGGGCTGGCCCGTACCGGTTCGACGGCACGGCACGGCAGCGGAGATTTCATGCTGGCCTTTTCGACGGCCAACGTCATCCCACACTATCCCAAGGACCCGACGTATACCCTGACCCATCTCGCCGACACCCATCTGAATCCGGTCCTCGCCGCAACCGTCGAAGCCACGGAGGAGGCCGTTCTCAACGCCCTCACCATGGCAACCACTGTGATCGGCCGTGACGACCATCGATTCGACGCGATTGATGTCGCGCGACTGAAGGCATTGCTTTCCGCCGCACGGTGAGTCCGGCGACGCGAGATGCACCTTGCAATTCTCTCCCGCGGCTCGTTATCCTTCCCCCAGTTCAATAGAAGGAGCATCACTCGATGAACGAATACCAGATCGGCGGCGGGTTGCGGCTGCTGACCGCGGTGGAAAAAACAGAAACCTTCGGCGAGTTCCTCAAATCCCGCATGGTGCGAGCCCTCGAATCGGAAGATCCCACAGAGCTGCATTATCTCTTGGCCCAGCTCGACGACTATTATAATTACATGTGGCGCTACTATAAGAAGTTGGCGAAGGAACGGTCCGAGCGTATGAATCCCGGCGTATAGCTCACGACGGTTTCCAAGAGTATCCTACCTCTATGACCTCGCATGTCATTCCGATCGGCACCGCATCGACGCTGCAGTTTGCGTCAGCCCTGTCTCGGAAGAGCGACACGGAAGCGGCCGTCCGCGATCTGGCGGACGCAATTCGCACGCAGATTGGACAGGGGCCCATCCATCTGGTTTTTGTCTTTTTTTCCATGCACCATGCCGGCAAGGCCGAGCTGATCGCCTCGATGGTGCGAGACGCATTGGATCAAGCCATCTGCATCGGCTGTTCCGGCGAAGGCATCATCGCCGGAAGCGAAGAGCTGGAAACGGCTCCGGCGTTGGCCCTCTGGGCCGCCAGCCTGCCAAACGTGCGTGTGGCCCCACTGCGCTTGTCTTTTTCGCCGACCCACGATCAGATCCGGTTGTCGGAGTGGCCGGAACCCAGCATGGGCCCTTCAACCTTCATTCTGTTGGCCGATCCCTTTTCCGCTCCGGTCGACGATCTCCTCTCCATTATGGCCGATCGTTATCCCAACGGCACAACGGTCGGAGGCCTGGCCGGCGGCGGTCGAGGGCCCGGTGAAAACCGTCTCATCGGCAACGGCCTGCTCTTCGACAGCGGCTTGGTCGGCGTCCAGCTGTCCGGCCCGTTATCCGTGCGGACCGTGATTTCCCAGGGGTGCTGCCCGATCGGCGAATCTTTCGTCGTGACCAAAGCCGAGCACAACATGATCCATGAACTCGGCGGCCAGCCGGCCCTACAGCGGCTGCAGGCGGTCTTCGAATCGCTGGAGCCATCGCAGCGGCGCAACGCCCACCGAGCGCTCCATATCGGGATCGTGATCGATGAACACCGGAGCCGCTTCGGGCGAGGAGATTTCCTCGTGCGCAACCTCGTGGGAGCGGATCAAGAAACCGGGGCCATTGCGATCGGCGACATCGTGCAGGAAGGGCAGACCGTCCAATTCCATCTGCGCGACGCGAAGTCCGCCAGCGAGGATTTGCATCTCCTGTTGGCAGGAGATCGCGCGAAACATCCTCGACCGCCGCTTGGCGCGCTGCTGTTCAGTTGCTGCGGTCGCGGCGAAGGATTGTTCGGCAAACCGCACCACGATAGCGGAGCCCTCCAGGAACGCGTCGGACAGGTCCCCGTCGCCGGATTTTTCGCGCAAGGGGAGATCGGCCCCGTCGGAGGACGGAATTTCCTCCATGGCTATACCGCCAGCGTGGCGATTTTCTCGGAGCCGGACGGACCGGAATCGCCCTAACCTCACAGCACAGTGCAAACCGCACGCTCACCATCGGAAGGAACCGTCACCATGCCGTATGAAGAATCGACCCCGGAAGGCCGCGCCGTCACCACGTCGTCCGGCCTCCAATATCTCGAGTTGATGGTCGGAACCGGAGCCACCGCTCAAGCGGGACAGACCGTAACTGTGCACTATACCGGCTGGCTGGAAAATGGTACGAAGTTCGACAGCTCCGTCGACCGCGGCCAGCCCTTCTCTTTTCCCCTGGGCGCCGGCCGCGTGATCAAGGGTTGGGACGAAGGCGTGCAGGGGATGAAGGTCGGCGGGAAGCGGAAACTCACGATTCCCTCCAACCTCGGTTACGGCCCCCGTGGAGCCGGCGGTGTGATCCCGCCCAACGCCACGCTGATTTTCGACGTCGAACTCCTTGGTGTGTGAGGCCGATCCGGAGCCGAGGCGCATGAAACTCACCCCGCTCATTGAACGACATCGCGCCGCGGGAGCCAAACTCGTCGATTTTGCCGGATGGGACATGCCCATCCAGTACAGCGGCGTGATCGACGAATATCAGACTGTCCGCGCCAAGGCCGGGCTCTTCGATGTCAGTCACATGGGAAGGCTCGCGGTCAGCGGTCCGGGCTCCCTGGCGTTTCTACAATACGTCACTACCAACGACGTCGCCAAACTCTCGCTCCACCAATCGCAGTACTCCATGATCTGCGGCGCCGACGGCGGCATCAAAGACGACATCTTCATCTATCATGTGAAACCGTATGAGTTCCTCGTCTGCGTCAATGCCTCCAATCGCGAGAAGATCGTCGAGTGGCTCCAGGAGAAGGTGGCCCATGCGCAGGGATGCAAACTCCGGGACGCGTCGACGGACTTGGCGCAGATAGCCCTCCAAGGGCCGGCCTCCCGCGACATTCTGTTCGCAGCAGGCGTCGCCGAGGTGTCCGCATTGAAAGTCCGTCACTGCATGGAAACTTCTCGTCTCGGAGGGTCGGTCCTCATTACACGTACCGGCTATACCGGTGAGTTGGGCTATGAGTTGTATCTGTCCTCGGAGTTGGCCGCACAAGTTTGGGCCCGTCTCCTGGAAGCGGGGCGTCCGCATGGCCTTAAACCAGCCGGCCTGGGCGCGCGAGACCTCCTGCGTCTGGAAATGGCGTATCTGCTGTATGGCAACGATATCGACGAATCCACCAGCCCGCTCGAAGCCGGAGCGGACTGGATCGTGAACTTTGAGAAGGGGGACTTCATCGGACGGCCGATCCTGTGGCAGCAGCGGTCTCAAGGAGTGACCCGACGATTGATCGCCTTTGAGTTGCTGGAGAAGGCCGTGCCGCGGCACGGATGCAAGATTCTGGATCCAGGCACCTCGCGCCCGCTTGGCGACGTCAGCAGCGGAAATCTTTCCCCGCTGCTTCAGAAAGGGATCGGCCTGGGCTACGTACCCCCGACTGCATCCGCCGTCGGCACGCGAATCGCGATCGACATTCGTGGCAGAATCGTTCCAGCCCTCGTGGTCAAACCTCCCTTCTACAAACGGCCGCAACCGGCCGGGTAGCCCGATGACCAAGTCGATCTATCAGGGACGCGTCATCTCCCTCAGCGTCGACACGGTAACTCTGCCGAACGGCGTCACGATCGACTTGGAAATCGTGCGCCATCCCGGCGCCGCCGCCGTGGTTCCACTCAAAGACGATGGAACGGTCATCCTCATCCATCAACTCCGCCACGCGGCCAACGGTTTCATTTACGAGATTCCAGCGGGAAAGTTGTCTCCGGGAGAAGCCCCCGAAGCCTGCGCCGCGCGTGAACTCGAAGAAGAAGTCGGGTATCGGGCCGGCGCACTGGAATTGCTGTCCAGTATCTTCACAGCGCCCGGCTTCACCGACGAAGTGATCCACATCTATAAGGCGACGGGGCTTGTGAAAACTGAACAACGGTTGGATCGTGACGAAGTGTTGCAGGTCGTCGAGATGCCGCTCACTCAGGCGATCGACATGATTCGAGCGGGAACGATTCGGGACGCCAAAACGATGGTCGGTTTACAATCGGTCTTTATCGGGAAGGAGACCCGGTAGGGGAGATGCCCAAGGAACCTCCCGCCTTGGCGGGAGGCCCCTCAAGCCAGCTTGCCTCGCCAAGAAAGGGATTAGTGACCCTTCTTCTCTTCCTTCTTGTCTTTCTTCTCGTCTGCGTGGCCGCCCTTCTTCTCGTCCTTCTTGTCCTTCTTCTCTTCGCCGTAGACGAGGACGTGGCCGCCCTTCTTCTCGTCCTTCTTGTCCTTCTTCTCTTCGCCCGCGAACGCCGGGGCGCTGAAGGTCACCGCAACCGCCACTGCCATGATCGCCATCAACATGCGCTTCATAGGAATTCACCTCCCCTTAGTTGTTGGAATGTGTGCCGTTCATCCGGCACTACGGGGGACCTGAGCAAGCTTGGTGCCCATTCGGAAAGACTATTGGAATCATGGTTTTTCAAGGCCTTATGGACTCTTTGGCCTACCTGCATGGAGGGCGATTCCTTCAAGAACTTGGGGCGGATTAGTCTGATTCTCGCTAAACCGCCTCAGGCGAACGTCTGGCTAGCGGCTGGTACCTGATGCAAGGCCACTCTCTGGTGTTACCGGATTATCTCCAACCCGATTTGAAGGTTCTGTTCGTCGGCATCAATCCGGGTCTCCGTTCCGCCGCCCTGAGCCATCATTTTGCTGGACCTTCCAATCGCTTTTGGAAGCTCTTGTATGATTCAGGGCTGGTCGACGAGCCATTGACCTATCGGGACGATGCACGCCTCACTGACTGGGGCATCGGCTTGACCAACCTCATCGGGCGGGCAACCGCCGGAGTGGGAGCGCTCGGACCGGCAGAATATGAAGCCGGTCGGGAAGCCTTAGAACATAAGATCAGGCAGTATCAGCCACGTATTGTGGCCCTGCTCGGTATCAGCATCTACAGAAGGCTATGCGCGCACAACCTTGCCCCAGCCGAGACCCCGCCGCTTGGCAGAACAGCCGCCCTTCTTGGCGGCCGGCCCGTCTATCTCCTGCCCAACCCGAGCGGGCGAAATGCCCACTACTCCTACCAGCAGATGTTATCCGCCTACCGGAAGCTGTCCCTGACAGCCGACCGACTCTTTCGGCCATGAGCGATTCTTCTCTTCGCCTAGGTGAATACTCTTGGCAACCGCCCCATGGATCTTGTATATTTCCACCTCAATTTCGGTGACGCATGACCGCCAAACTCCTTCTTGCCGTCTTTTTTGCCGCGTCCGTCCTCCCAATCCATCGGGTCGCAGCCCAGCCGCCCCTCACGACCGTCATCGACGATGCGATGCATGAATGCCACCTTGGCCGTGTAGCCCAGGACCGCGCGACTCGCCTGGCCCATTTTGAGAAAGGCCAGCGTCTCGGTGAGCAGGCAGTGGCGCTCGACGACAGGTCGGCCGACGCACATTTCGCCGTGTTCTGCAATCTCGGCGAGCAGATGCGGGTCGATGGCGAGATGAGTATTGGATCCGTCCTGAGCTTCCGCTATCTGATGAGAGAACTGGAGCGGACTCTCGAACTGGAGCCCAACCATCTGGACGCGCTTTCGTCTCGCGGCACACTCCTCGTCAGACTCCCGGCGCTCCTGGGTGGCGATACGGACCGCGGCGAGCAACTGCTTCGGCGCGTGATCCAGGAGGAACCCCTCGCGGTGAACGCGAGACTGAGTCTCGCGCGAAGCTACTGCGGAAGAGGACGACACCACGAGGCAGTGCGTCTTGCAACCGAGGCCCTATCTCTCGCCGAATCCCTCCAAAGACAGGACTTGATCCCCGAAGCTTCCAGGGTCGTCGCGCAACTCCGCGCCACCGCCAACAAGGGCAACTAGCTCTCACTCCCCGCACAACCTGGAAGAGTTCCGTTGAACGTGTTATCTTCAGCCTCGTTTTCATCTGACCAGTTCAAGGAGCGAGATCGATCATGTTACTCCAAGGGAAGAAAGGGCTCATTGTCGGCGTCGCCAACAAACACAGCATTGCCTGGGCCATCGCGCAATCGGCCTCCAGCCAGGGGGCCCAGCTCATGTTCAATTACCAGAATGAACGGCTGAAGGAGAACGTCCAGGAATTGGTCGCCACGATGCCGGGGGCCAAAGCCTTTCCGTGCGACGTGGGTGACGATGCCCAGATTGCGGCCTTGATGCAGCAGGTCCAACAGGAAGTCGGCCAACTCGACTTTCTCGTACACTCGGTCGCCTTCGCCCCTCGTGAAGAGCTGACGGGCCAATTCGTCAATACCAGCCGGCAGGGGTTCGCGACGGCCCTCGATGTGAGCGCCTATTC
>CAZPYP010000063.1:10836-14579 GCA_964590845.1 uncultured Nitrospira sp. | reverse complement strand
TCTCGGTCGACGCCAAAGGCAGCGTGTTCGTGGTCGACAGCGGCAATACCCGCGTGCAGCAGTTCATGCCGGCGGAAGAAGGCGGTGAACGGCTGCAGGAAGAGGCGGAAGCGGCGGCCGAAATCGAAAAAGTCCAAGGGGCGTCCAAACCATAACCGGGCCGACGAGTTGAGAGGGCCATGCTGGACAAAGAACCTCGCCTGGGATTGACCTACGACGACGTGGTGTTGGTGCCGGCCAAGTCCACTATCCTGCCCAGCGAGGTCGACGTCCGCACCCAAGTGACCCGCAGCATCTCGGTCAATATCCCGATCATCAGTTCGGCGATGGATACGGTTACCGAGTCGCGTCTCGCCATCGCGATGGCCCGGGAAGGCGGTATCGGGATCATCCATCGCGTATTGTCGCCGGCCGATCAGGCGGCGGAGGTGGATCGGGTCAAGAAGTCCGAAAGCGGCATGATTCTCGACCCTGTCACCATTTCACCGGATGAAACCATACGCGATGCGCATCAGCTGATGGCCAAATACCGGATTTCCGGTATCCCGGTCACGAAGAACAAGAAGCTGGTCGGCATTCTGACGAACCGCGATCTGCGCTTCGAGAGCCGGATGGATCTCAAGGTCTCGCAAGTCATGAAGCGCGACAAACTGATCACGGCTCCCGAAGGCACGAGCCTGGAAAAGGCCCGCGAAATTCTCCACGAGCACCGGATCGAAAAACTGCCCGTCGTCAACAAACAGGGAGAGTTGAAGGGCCTCATCACGATCAAGGACATCGAAAAGCGGATCAAGTACCCCAACGCTTGCAAGGACGCGCATGGGCGTCTCCGGGTCGGCGCGGCGGTGGGGGTCGGGGCCGATACGGAAGAGCGCGTCGCGCGGCTCAAGAAGGCGGGGGTGGATGTCCTGGTGGTGGACACGGCTCACGGGCATTCTCAGTCGGTGCTTGAGACGGTCAAGATGATCAAGAAGCAGCATCCGAGTCTCGATTTGATCGCCGGAAACATCGCCACCGCAGAGGCGGCCAAAGATCTCTTGAAAGCGGGGGTCGATGCCGTGAAGGTCGGAGTCGGGCCGGGATCCATCTGCACGACCCGCATCGTGTCCGGTGCCGGGATGCCGCAGCTCACGGCAATATCCGACTGTGCGAAGGTGTTGGATGGGAGCGGAGTGCCGATCGTCGCCGACGGCGGGATCAAGTTCTCCGGCGACATCAGCAAGGCCTTGGCGGCCGGGGCTTCGGCTGTCATGCTGGGCGGCTTGTTGGCCGGCACCGAAGAATCGCCTGGCGAAACGGTGCTCTACCAAGCCCGTACCTACAAGGTGTATCGGGGCATGGGCTCGATCGGCGCGATGGAGAAGGGCGGAGGCGATCGCTACGGTCAGGGCGGAAGGCCGGCGCAGAAGCTCGTACCCGAAGGGATCGAAGGCCGGGTGCCTTACAAGGGCCCGTTATCCGCCGTGATCTATCAGCTCGTCGGCGGCGTGAAGTCCGGCATGGGCTATTGCGGCTGTAAGACGATTCCGGACCTTCAAACGAATGCGACGTTTATCAGGCAGACAGTGGCCGGCCTCCGTGAAAGCCACGTCCACGATGTGATCATCACGAAAGAAGCGCCGAACTACCGGATGGACTGGGAATAGCGGATGCCGTAAGGCGTCAGGCGTGAGACGTTAGGCGAGTAGCAACCCATTCGTGACCGACGTTCACCTTACCCCTCACCTCTTACGCCTAACGGATTCAGATGGAACTCTGGCACGATAGAATCCTCGTTCTCGACTTCGGCTCGCAGTATACCCAACTGATCGCGCGGCGCATTCGCGAAGCGCAGGTCTATTCCCAGATTCTCCCCTGCACGGTTCCGCTCGCCACGGTGCTGGCCTATCGGCCCCAAGGCATCGTGCTGTCGGGCGGGCCATCCAGCGTCTACGAGAAGAAAGCTCCGACGGTCGCCAAGGAGCTGTTCGACCAGGGCATTCCGATTCTCGGCATTTGCTACGGCATGCAGTTGGTGACGCATCTGTCGGGCGGCGAAGTCGCCAAGTCCAAGCATCGCGAGTACGGCCGGGCCGATCTCACGATCGACGACGCAAGCGACCTCTTCAAGGGCGTAGGGACCGGTGGTTCCACGGTCGTTTGGATGTCGCACGGAGACCGGATCGAGCGCATGCCGCCGGGGTTCCGGTCGATTGCGCACACCGGCAACTCGCCGGTAGCCGCGATGAAGCGGGACGACGCCAAGCGCAGAATCTATTGCCTGCAGTTCCATCCGGAAGTGGCCCACACGCCGGAAGGGACCAAGATCCTCAGAAACTTCGTCTACGGCATCTGCGGGTGCAAGCCGACCTGGACGATGCAGTCGTATGTCGATACCGCCGTCCAGCAGATTCGCCAACAGGTCGGCAAAGATAAGGTCATCTGCGCCTTGAGCGGCGGTGTTGATTCGTCCGTGGCCGCCGCGTTGACTCACCGGGCGATCGGCGACCAACTGACCTGTATCTTCGTCGACAACGGCGTGTTGAGAGCCGGCGAACGGGACCAGGTGCAAAAGACCTTCGCGTCGCAGTTGCACCTGAACCTGCGTATGCTGGATTGCACCAAGCAGTTCCTGGCGGGGCTCAAGAACGTCACGGATCCGGAACGGAAGCGAAAGATCATCGGCCGGCAGTTCATCAAACAATTCGAGGCCGAATCGAAGAAACTCAAGGGCGTGAAGTATCTGGTGCAGGGAACGTTGTACCCGGACGTCATCGAGAGCGTCAGCTTCAAGGGCCCGTCGGCGACGATCAAGACCCATCACAATGTCGGAGGCTTGCCGGCGAAGATGAGACTGAAACTGATCGAGCCGCTGCGGGAACTCTTCAAGGACGAAGTGCGGGTGCTGGGGAAAGAATTGGGATTGCCGGACGAGATCATCTGGCGGCAACCGTTTCCCGGTCCGGGCCTCGCGATTCGTGTCCTCGGGTCCGTCACGCCGGAGCGGTTGGCGATTTTGCGGGCCGCGGAAACGATCGTGGACCAGGAGATCCGCTCGGCGGGACTCTATCGTGAGATCTGGCAGGCCTTTGCCGTCTTGCTGCCGATCCGCACCGTCGGCGTCATGGGCGACCAACGGACCTATGAGAACGTGATCGCAATTCGCGCCGTGACCAGTTTGGACGGCATGACGGCCGACTGGGCCAAGATCCCGAACGACGTGCTGGGCCGCATGTCGAACCGGATCATCAACGAAGTCAAAGGCGTCAACCGGGTCGTGTACGACATCAGTTCGAAACCGCCGTCCACCATAGAATGGGAATAGGAGGAGCACCCGTGACAGGTGACGAGTGACGAGAGCCGGATGGTTCTTTGTCTTTGTCACGCGTCACGGGTCACGCGTTACTTTTGGAAGTTAGGCTTCAGAAACTCATCGCCGGCACGGGACTCGCCTCGCGGCGGAAGGCCGAGGAGTTGATTTCGGCCGGCCGCGTGATGGTCAACGGCAAGGTCGTGACGGAACTCGGCACCAAGGTCGATCCGGGGCGGGATCACGTCAAGGTGGACGGCAAACACCTGAGCGCGGCTCAACCGTTCGTCTATCTATTGTTGAACAAGCCCAAGAACGTCATGTCCACGTTGGACGATCCGGGCGGGCGCACGACGGTGAAGGACTTCCTGCGAGGCGTCTCCGTGCGAGTCTTCCCGGTAGGGCGTCTCGACTTCGACAGCGAAGGGCTGATGCTGCTGACGAACAACGGCGA
>CAZPYP010000063.1:7953-10736 GCA_964590845.1 uncultured Nitrospira sp. | reverse complement strand
GAGGAGTTGCCGGTCAGGCCGAAACGACCCGTCAGGCAGGCTGGGTGGGCCAAGCCCGATCGGACCAAGAAATTTACTTCGAAGAAGGCACGGGTAGCATGAAGATCAGAACCCATCGTTGCGGCGAGTTGAACAAGGCACAGGTGGGTCACACCGTCGTGTTGAACGGTTGGGTCCAGCGAAGGCGAGATCATGGGACGGTCATGTTCATCGATCTCCGCGACCGGACGGGCCTCACGCAAGTCGTGTTCAACGCCGAGCGGAACGCCGCCGTTCACAAGGCGGCCCACACCCTCCGCAGCGAGGTGGTCGTGTCCGTGACCGGTCAGGTCATGGCCAGGCCGGAGGAGTCGAAGAATCCCAACCTGCCGACCGGCGACATCGAAGTCTTCGTCGATGCCGTCGAGATCCTGAACGAGGCGAAGACGCCGCCGTTCCTGATCGAAGACGATGCGGAGGTGACGGAAGCGATCCGTCTCAAGTACCGGTACCTCGATTTGCGCCGCCCCAAGATGCAAAAGCTGTTAGGGCTGCGTCATGCGATCGCTCAGGCGGCCCGCGGATTTCTGAACGCCGAGCAGTTCCTCGAAGTCGAGACGCCGATCCTCACCAAGAGCACACCGGAGGGGGCGCGGGACTACCTCGTGCCGAGCCGAGTCAACGAAGGGCAGTTCTTCGCCCTGCCGCAATCCCCGCAGCTGTTCAAACAGATACTCATGGTCAGTGGGGTCGACCGGTACTACCAGATTGCCCGCTGTTTCCGGGACGAAGATCTCCGCAACGATCGCCAGCCGGAGTTCACGCAAATCGATCTGGAGATGTCCTTCGTCGACCGTCTCCAAGTCATGGAGCTGATGGAGCGGATGATCGTGACGATCTTCCGCGAGGCCGGCAGCGTACAGCTTCCCACTCCGTTCCCCAGGATGACCTATGCCGAAGCGATGGGCCGGTATGGATCGGACAAGCCGGATCTCCGGTTCGACATGCCGCTCCACGACATGACGGCGTTTGGGGCGGCCAGCGAATTCAAAGTCTTCAAGGAGGCGGCGACCAAGGGCGGGATCGTTAAAGCCCTCGTTGTGAAAGGCGGCGCGACGATGGCGCGCAGCCGGATCGACGCGCTCGGCGAAACGGCCAAGAGTTTCGGCGCCAAGGGATTGGCTTGGCTCAAGATCACGGCGGAAGGACAATTGGAGTCGGTCATCGCCAAGTTCCTGGACGCCAAGGCGTTCGCCACTGCGCTGCCGGACGCAAAGCCGGGCGATCTTGTGTTGTTCGGAGCCGACAAGCCCGCCGTCGTGCACGATGTCATGGGGCGCATTCGCCTCTTGCTGGGGGAGGAGTTGAATCTGATCGACAAGAAGGCCTGGAAGCCGCTGTGGGTCACAGAGTTCCCCTTGCTGGATTATTCGCCGGAAGAGAAGCGCTACATCTTCATGCACAACCCCTTTGCGGCGCCGATGGACGAGGATTTGGCCTTACTGGACTCGGAGCCCTTAAAAGTCAGGGCCAAGGCGTACGACATGGTGCTCAACGGCAGCGAGATCGGCGGTGGCAGCATCCGGAACCACCGGAGCGACATCCAGCTGCGTATTTTGGATCTGCTGGGCATCAGCAAAGAACAGGCACAAGCCAAGTTCGGCTTCTTGTTGGAAGCGCTCGAGTTCGGGGCACCGCCCCACGGCGGCATCGCTTTCGGTCTGGATCGGCTGATCATGTTGCTCGGCGGGGCCGATTCCATCCGCGACGTCATCGCGTTCCCCAAGACGCAGCGGGCGCAATGTCCCTTGACCGATGCGCCATCGGCGGTCGGTGCCGATCAGTTGAAGGAACTGCGCATCAAGCTGGACCTCGTGGAGTAGGAGGAGTTCTCCGCCAATGGCCGGCAATACGTTCGGCAGGATCTTCACGGTCACGTCGTTCGGCGAGAGTCATGGGCCGGCGATCGGCTGTGTGGTCGACGGCTGCCCGCCCGGTCTCGGCCTGTCCTTCGAAGACATCCAGAACGATCTCGATCGCCGCAAGCCCGGCACCTCTCGCCACGTCACGCAGCGTCAGGAATCCGACCGCGTCGAGATTCTGTCCGGGGTCTTCGAGGGCAAGACGACCGGTACCCCCATCGCGCTGTTGATCCGAAACGAAGACGCTCGCAGCAAAGACTACGGCAATCTGGTCGATACGTTCCGGCCCGGCCATGCCGACTATACCTACTGGCAGAAGTACGGCATTCGGGACCACCGGGGCGGGGGACGCGCGTCGGCCCGCGAGACGGCAGTGCGTGTCGCCGCAGCGGCCATCGCCAGGAAGTGGCTCAATGAGACCTATGGTATCGTGATCCGCGGCTACCTGAGTCAGATCGGTCCGCATCCGGTGCCGTTCAAGAGTTGGGAGGCCGTCGGAAGCAATCCGTTTTTCGCGGCCAACGCCGACATGGTGGCGCAGCTTGAGACGTTCATGGATGAGTTGCGCAAGTCCGGCGATTCTGTCGGCGCCAAGATTACTGCTGTCGCCGAGCATGTGCCGGTGGGTTGGGGCGCTCCAGTTTATGCCAAGCTGGATGCGGATTTGGCTGCGGCCATGATGAGCATCAATGCCGTGAAGGCGGTCGAAGTCGGCGCGGGATTCGCCTCGGTGGCGCAACGGGGATCCGAGCATGGCGACGAACTGACGCCGGAAGGATTCGTGACCAATTACGCCGGCGGCATCCTGGGCGGAATCTCGACCGGGCAGGACATCGTCGTGACCATCGGCATCAAGCCGACGTCGAGCATCAGGGTGCAGCG
>CAZPYP010000063.1:0-7853 GCA_964590845.1 uncultured Nitrospira sp. | reverse complement strand
CTGGTCACAGGGCTGAAGGTCGTGCTCTCTGGCTATTACGCTAGCGTCGGGATCTACGGATATCAGGACTACACCTATCAACAAATCGCGCAAGCCCACGCGGTGATGGAAGATTTGGGCATCGGGTTTCTGATCGACCGCAAGTTCGGGGACATGTCGACGGGGGAGGAGCGCCGCTGTTTGCTGGCCCGCGCGCTCGTCCACGATCCGCCGGCATTGGTCCTCGACGAACCCACGAGCGGACTCGATCTCACGGCCACGTTTCACTATCTCGACTTGGTCCGGGCGGCGATGAGGAAAGGGAAGACGGTCTTATTAGTGACGCACCATATCCATGAGATTCCACCGGAGATTGCCAGAGTGGTGCTGTTGAAGAAGGGCAGGATTCTCTACGACGGCGACAAGAAGCAGGTCCTGACCGAGGCGCATCTCCAGGAACTCTTCGATTGTCCGGTCACCCTCGCGCAGTCCAAGGGCTGGTATCAAGTCTTGCCGGGCTAGGGGACTGGTAGGGGCAGGAAACATTTTTCGGAACGACCCCGGAGGGGTGTTGTGCGCAAATGGTTCGTGACTCCGTACGAGAGCCTTAGCCTCCTCCAAGCGTCACGGTAAACGTGAGATCCGCTTCGGCGCGCCGGACTTTTACTGCGACCCGCTGGCCGGGGGTCGTCTTTTCGATCAGATAGTTCTTTAAGTGGGCGGCGTCGAGGATCTCCGTATCCTCGATGGCGAGCAGCACGTCGTGCTTCTGTATGCCGGCCTCTTTGGCTGGCTCTGCCACGTCTTTCACGGCAATCCGCCATCTCGATCCATCTTTGATCGCCGTCATGTGGATGCCGAGTTTTGAAAAGTTCAACGGCTTGCCTTCGATCGCCGCGTTGACGCTCCGTTCGGCGAGGATGGCCGGGATGGCGAAGGCCATTTGACTGCAGTGGACATGCCCTTCTTCTTTGTCGGTCTGAATGACGGCGTGCATGATGCCGACGACCTCTCCGGCGTAGTTGAACAGGCCCCCGCCGGAGTTGCCGCTGCAGGCCGAGAGATCCGCTTGGAGCAGCCTGGTGTCCACCGTCTGGAGGAAGGTATTCACGTTGCCGATCCGGCCGAAGGCCATGGCCGGTCCCCAGCCCATTGGATAGCCGACGGTGAAGACTTCCGTGGCGGCCGTGACGGGACCTTTGAAGAAAGGTGTCGTGGACGGGAGCAACGGGCGATCCTTCTGGTTCAATCGGTAGACGACGACGTCCAGATAGGCGCTTTCTCCGACAATCTGAGCCACGAAGTCATGCAGGTCGACCGTGAGGACGTGGATGACTTTGGGAATCGATGGCCCAGACACTCCATGTTTTTCCACCGCATGGCGAGCCGTCACGATGTAACCGTCCCCAAGGTGGAACCCGCTGCCGCGCACGGTAATCTTGCCGGGTTTCTCCGGCGTCCGAGGGTCCTGGGTGTCTTCCAGGATGCCGACGGTGGCCTGCTTGGCTCGTTCGAACGCCTCTGCGCCAACGGGTGCCGCGGCCCCGGCTGGTGAAGCCAAAGATCCTGTGAGGGCGATCCCAAGGACGAACAAGCATGAGCGCGTCAAGAACGTCTGAACAGCCATGACATGATCCTTCCACTGTTGCCGAGTGAATGGGTTCAGTATAATAAGTTTGTATGACCAAAAACAAAGGACGAATGACGGTCGTGAACGAGACAAGCGAGGAGTCGCATATGAACCAGGCTGGGGGACGGGTACTGGCCGGATTGTTGGCGGCCGCAAGTGTAATCCTCTGTGGAGGTGCGCGGGCCGAAGAGGCTCCAAAGAAACAGGAGCCAGGCACCATTCAGCGATTTCAAGATTCGATCAAAGAGTCTGCCGCCTCCGTCGAGAACAGCGTGAAGAGCGGCGTGAAGAAGCTGGAAGACGAGAAGCTGGCTGAAAAGACCGAGCAGAAACTCAAGCAGACGTTCGACGACGTGGTGCAGGGTGTCGAGCGGATGGGGAAAGACATCGAGAAGAAGTTTCAGTAGCGGGCGTCCCGATCATTTCTTACGGAAGCCAAAAAACGAGCCGGCTCCCGCCGCTCCCGCGGAGGGGAGGAATCCGGTCAAGAGATTTTTCAAGCCTTCCGCCTCGCCGTGCAGCCACTGGACCGTCTGCGTCACCTGCGATTCGATCCAGGGCCAATCCAGCGTCACCCAGCCGGTCGCCTTCAACGCGGCAACACCGGCCAGGATGACGGCGGCCAGCATCACCGCCATTTTCAGCGCCCTTCGGAACGCCCATCCGATCAAAAAGCCGCCCAGGTAGCTCCCGCCGATCTGCGCGACGGCGGGCGAGCTGAAGTTCCCGATCCATGAGGCAAGTCCGCCGATCGTGGCGACCCCCGCCGCTAAAAACGACTTGGCGTTCCAGGGAGGATCGGCCAGGACCGCCTCCCAGGTCGAACCGGTGCTTGGCGACGGGGGGCACGTGGTGTCTTCCGCGTTCATCTTATTCCTTTACGAGAGCCGGGCGCCGAACGTATCACACAGCTTGGGGTCCCCAACCTCCAGGCCTTTTCTGAGCCACGTCATGCGCTGCTCGGAGGACCCATGGGTCCAACTTTCCGGCTGGACGTAGCCGCGCGACATCTTTTGCAGTTGATCGTCGCCGATCGCCGCCGCCGCTCGCAGACCCTCTTCAAAATCTCCCGGCTCGATCAGGTTCCGTTCGCGCTTGGCGTGATGTCCCCACACACCGGCGAAACAATCGGCCTGCAACTCCATCCGGACCGACAGCGCGTTGCGCTCCGTTTCCGACGCCTGCCGCTGAAGCCGGTTGACTTTCTCGGCGACTCCCAAGAGATTCTGCACGTGATGGCCCACTTCGTGGGCGATCACATAGGCCTGGGCGAAGTCGCCAGGCGCTCCGAGCCGCTGCGACATTTCGTTGAAAAACGACAGATCGAGGTACACCTTGTGATCCCCTGGGCAATAAAACGGGCCCACGGCCGACGAGGTGGCTCCACAAGCCGAATGTACGCCGCCGGTGAAGAGCACCAAGCGAGGGTCCTCGTACCGGTCACCGAGGAGCGCCCGCCAGGTCGTTTCCGTGTCGGCCAACACGACGGAGGCGAATTTTCCCAAGCGATCCGTCACCGGACCGGTCGGAACCGAGTCGTCCACGGCCGGCCCCGGCAGCATCTCCTGGGCTCCGGTCAGCAAATTCAACAACGTCAACGGGTTGGTGCCGGTGAAGTAGCTGATCGCTAGGACGAGAATGATCCCGCCGCCCCCGATCCCGCCCACTCCGCCGACCCGGGCCGGCCCCATGCCTCGACGGTCCTCGATATTGCCGCTTTCCCGTTGCCCTTCCCAGCGCATAGCCGCCTCCGATCGGGTACGGTGCCACTTAGGGAAAACACGATACTGTGGATCGTACGTGGAAGTCCAGAGGCGCGCGTGGAAGCGGCGTGGGCGGCGCACCGAGGCGCCGCCCGCTGTCGTCAGTGCATCGAGGCTGGGCTCTCGGTTCCTCCCGCGATCTTCGACAGGTCGCGCGGATAGAGGACGATTTCGATCCGGCGATTGGTCGCACGACCGGATTCCGTCTCATTCGACGCCTGGGGATGGGTGTCGGCGTATCCGACCGCCGACAGGTACTGGCGGTCGAGGCGGCCGTGGTCAATCAGATAACGCACCACGGTGGTGGCTCGCGCAGTCGACAGTTCCCAGTTCGATTTGAACTTGTCCTGCAATTTCGTGCTGATTGGCACATTGTCGGTGTGGCCTTCGATCCTTATCTGTTTGTCCGACACCTTCGTGAGCACGTCGCTGACCTGCTTGAGGACCTTCAAGCCGGCCGGTTTGACTTGGGCCTGACCCGAATCGAACAACACGCGGTCCACCATGTTGATCGTGAGCTGGTCGCGGACTTGCTGAATGGTGATGTTGCCCTTCGCGATTTCATCCTGAAGCGATTTCGACAGTTCTTCCTGGGTGCGGGTCAGCCGTTTGATTTCTTCTTCCTTCGCCGCACGCTCCTGGGCCAGCCGAGCCTTCTCCGCTTCTTCCGCTTTCAGGCGCTGGCGTTCCTGTTCCAAACTTGACGCAAGCTGGCCCTGTTCCACACGTAACTGCTCGCGCTCCTTCGCCAGCTTGGCGGAGTTCGCTTCCAACTCGGCTGCGCGTTTCTGGAGGGCGGCAATCTCTCCCTGCGCCGAGGCGGTCCCACTGGCAAACTTCTGCTCCAAATCGGCGATCTGCCCCCGAACACCGCTGAGTTCGCTGCTCAGTTGGCCTTTTTCTCGTTCAAGGCCGTCAAGGCGGGCCTGTAACTCGGTCGAACGGGCGGACAAGGCTTCGCGTTCTTTTGCCAGGGCCGCCGCCTGTTCTTCCGCAGTCTTCCGCTGGGCGGCCTCCTGATCGAGGTTGTGCTGCAGGCCGGTTAACTGTTGCTGCATCTGCTCGGTTTGGGCCTTCGACTTCTGTCTCAGCGTCTCCAGCTCTTGCGCCTGAAGCGCCGACATGCGTTTTGCCGACTCCAGTTCCGTCAGGGTCTTCGTATGGGTTTCGGTTGAGACGCACCCGACCCACGTGGTAACCATGGCGACGGCGAACGATGTCTGCAGGATGGAGATAACGCGACTCGTCCACGAATGATGTGTCATCGGCAGATCCTCCTCGGATTTAGATGGCCTCGTTGTGGCCTGTATGATGCCGGAGTCATCAGCAAGGTCGATGCCGGTACGAGGATGACTCCAGTGGCTGGTGAAAAATCCCGACGGTGGCCTATCTCACGCACTTTGCGAGAGGCACGTGCCGGCCTCCCTTCGCGTGGCTGGGGCGGAGGAATGTGGCAGCAAGGGAATATGTAGGCGGGAGTGTACAGTCGAAACAGCCGGTCCATGATCGGCGAGGCAGGAGCCGCCCAGCGACCGCTCGCTCATGGAGTTGTTCGACAAGGAGAGTCAGGAGGAGAGACGATGCACTATTTGAAAGCGTTCGTTGAGCACCCGTACGTCAATCTGGCCGTTGCCCTGCTGTTGTTCGCGTCGGGGCTGGTGGAGGGGTGGGACTCGCTGCAGGACGAATTGGCGGCGCTCGACTTCAAGGCGCACCACGGTGTCATGCTCTACGGTTTGTTCAGCGCGATGAAGTCGATCCCCGATATCGTACTCGGGTTGGAGAAGATTTCCGATGACCCGGTGACGGCCAAAAAATGAATGAGGGCAGGAGCTGAGCCCCTGCCCCCGGAGGCGCTTACTTGCCGCCCATGCCCTTCTTGTCGTCTTTCTTTTCTTCGTCCGCCTTGCCGCCGGACTGGTCTTTCTTTTCTTTCTGGTCACCATCCGCCTTGGGGCCCGCCATGTCCTTCTTGTCTTTCTGCTCAGCAGGAGTGGGTTCGCCGGCGAAGGTCAATGGCATGCCGAAGCCAACCGTCAGGAATGCAGCCAACGTGGCCATGTGAATGAAGCGCTTCATGACAGAACCTCCTTGTTGGTAGAAATGCGGTGATCGCTTCGAGACTCAACCTCTCAACGGTCGCCTGTGAAGCGAGGCAGCTAGGTATGTCAGTGAGCAAGCGCTGTGCCGACCAACATCGTGGCTCAAAAGAACCATTCGCCAGAGAACCGGACAGGAGAAGTGTGATAAATCGGAGGAGTCGATCGTTGCGAATAGGAAATGATCCTGTTCAAAAAACTACGTATGCAGTTGCACGCAGGAATGGTCTGTAGGGATATTCCTGCAACCATACAGTCGAGGTCATGCCATGGTATTGAGTCCCTCCAAAGCAAAGAAAAACGTCATGCCGCTGTCTAGCCTGCGAGCGTGGTGCTCGCGTTCGTGGATGTCCATCGTTTCTGACGGTTTCTTCATACAGTGAAGACAGCGATCTCCACAGATCGGACGATCCTCTTCAACAAACCGTTCGGCGTGTTGCCCTGTTTCACCGATCCGGAAGGCCGGCCCACGCTGGCCGACTTCGTCGATCTTCCCGGCGTCTATGCGGCTGGGCGGCTGGACCGGGACAGCGAAGGGCTGATGATCCTGACGTCCGATGGGACGCTCGCCCATCGCATTACAGATCCCACACACAAGCTTCCGAAAGTCTATCTGGCGCAAGTTGAGCGGCTGCCAGACGAGTCAGCATTACAGCAGTTGCGGCGTGGAGTCATGCTCAGCGGGAAGCGGACTCGACCGGCGGAAGTGCGGTTGCTTGAGGAGGCGCCGCCGCTGGCGGAACGTCCCGTGCCCATTCGCTTTCGGAAGCATGTCCCGACGGCCTGGCTGGAGCTTACGCTGTACGAAGGAATGAACCGTCAAGTCCGACGCATGACCGCAGCGGTGGGGTATCCCACCCTGCGACTGGTACGGATGGCCATCGGACCGATCACACTCGGCGGTCTGCTTCCGGGTCAATGGCGGGAACTGACGGTGGAGGAACGGACACAGCTCCAGCGAGGGGCTTAATTGGCGAAGGCGGCTTTGCCGATCAGCAGCAGGCCGGAGAGAAACAAAAATCCTGCGAACACCGCTCGATAACGCGCCGCATCGAGTTTGGCGTAGATCATCTGTTCGGTCAGAAAAAACACGCCGACCCCTGCCAGCACCAACAACAGATTGCGCGCCGGCGGCAATTGCTCCGGTTGCAGCGACGCGATGAGCGTCAAGATTTGAAACAGCGCGAAGGTGCCGTACGAGGCGGCGGTCGTGACCCGCGCGACGTCTTTTTCATAATGCTTGCTGTGGATGAGTGCCGTCAGCAGCGATCCTCCCAAATTCGTCAGGCCGTGTACGATGCCCATCGCCGCGAAGTAGCTCTTCTCGTACCGAACGAGCGATTCGATCAGGTCGTTGACCCTGGGCTGAATGTTCTTCAGGGCCACCACGATCAAGAACAGACCCACGGCGATACCGATATTGATCTTGAGTTTCGTCACGAGCAGTAGGCAGAGCATGACCGGGGGAATGGTGAAGAGGAGGATATTCCGATAGAACGCCCGATCGATGTGTTCGTAATGTTTGCCGACCTGCACCAAGTTGATCGCCAATGAGATAGGGAGGAGCGTCGTCAGGGTAGTGACAAAGTCATAGCCCAACACGAGCAACAGCGGCGTGCCGAACAACAAGACGCCGACGCCGAAGAGCGACTGAATCGTGGCGGTCAGGACTATGACTGCGAAAATATCGAGCGGCATTGGGCGGACTCCTTATCTGGGCACAATGGCCGGCGATCCTACCGGATCGCTTGGGTGCTTCTCAACAATCCTTTGGGAGGGGATGGATCAACCGCGGGTTTTGATCATATGCCCGACAATGCCGATGCCGACGCCCAGAAAAAGGTAGCCGGCGATGACGTTGAGCATCACAACCGCTTGGCAGATGGGATGCGCGGGTTGGTATTCGACCAAGGCTAGGGACGAGGTCACGTTGACGGCGTAATAAAAGCCCGACCAGATAGGAATCCAGGGTACGGGTTCCGTGTTACTCATCGGCTGCAACCAATGAAGCTGGAAGAACGCTTCGTACAGAAGGGAAAAGACAGCCATGGAGCCCACGACCCACGCGGTCATTCGGGCAAAGCTGGTACCGTAGTTGCTGGCTGCTTTCCAGGCCAGCAGTGCGCTGGGGTGCTGGCCCTGCATTCGGGACCAAGCCACGCGGGCGTCTCGCTCCTTGAGATAGGCAGACTCCGACTCGTCCAGTTCGCCGGCTTCCGAGAAACAATGGTTCGCGCGCGAGTAGGCGCGGACTGCGGCATGCTGCAAGTGCTGCTGTGTCGGTCCTCCGGCCGATGCTTGTGCGGCGCGCTCCGCGCAGTGGGCGGCTTGCAGGAAGGCTCTGGCGGCATGGACGAACTGCTCCAACTGTTGCAGTTGGCG
>CAZPYP010000062.1:0-14643 GCA_964590845.1 uncultured Nitrospira sp. | reverse complement strand
CCGGCACCTTCGCATTGCCCACAGGGCCGGCTGACGCTGAAGAATCCCTGCTGGAGCCTGATCTGCCCTGCGCCCTTGCAGCTCGGACAGGTCTTCACCGAGGCGGCGGATTTCGCGCCCGTCCCTTTGCAGTCGCCGCAGGTTTCCCACCGGGGGATCTTGAGTTTCGCTTCCTTCCCGTAGACCGATTCTTCGAAGGTCAGTTCGAGGTTGTACTGGAGATCGTTGCCGCGCTCAGGCCGGCTGCCGCCGCGTTGACCGCCGAAGAAATCCTCGAAGATGTCGTTGAAGACGTCGCCGAAGCCCTGGCCGCGGCCGAAATCGAACCCCTCGAAGCCGGCGCCGCCCTGCGCCCCGGCGTGGCCGAACATGTCGTAGCGCCGACGTTTGTCTTGGTCGCTCAGGTGTTCGTAGGCCTCGTTGATCTCTTTGAACTTCTCCTCGGCCTGTTTCTTTTCCCGCTCGCCCATCTGGAGGTCGGGGTGATGCTGCCGGGCCATCTTACGATAGGCCTTCTTGAGATCGTCGTCGGAGACGTTTCGATCGACGCCGAGGGTTTCGTAGTAATCGCGCTTTGACACGTGGTGATCGCCGGTGGAGTCGCACGAAGACCGAGACCCGCTTCCGGCGGGTCTCGGTCTTCATCTCGTACGCATTCTAACTTACTTCTTGTCTTTGTCTAC
This sequence comes from uncultured Nitrospira sp., assembly GCA_964590845.1. Classification (GTDB taxonomy): domain Bacteria; phylum Nitrospirota; class Nitrospiria; order Nitrospirales; family Nitrospiraceae; genus Nitrospira_C. The sequence continues at coordinate 13,960 of CAZPYP010000062.1, read as the reverse complement.
TTCTTCGAATTCTGCATCGACGACCTTTTCGTCCGTCTTGGCGCCGTTGCCGCTCTCGGCCCCTTCGGCGCCTGCCCCGGTTTCGGCGGTCGCCGATGCGCTGGCTTTCTTATACATCTCTTCCGCCAGCTTGTGTGAGGCGGTAGTCAACGTTTGCGTCGCCGATTCGATGGCGTCCGGGTCGTTGCCTTCCATCGCTTTCTTCAAGGCGGTGACGGCTTCCTCGATCTTCGTCTTGTCGGCCGCGTCGATCTTGTCGCCGTGCTCCTTGAGATTCTTTTCGGTCTGATAGATCAGGCTGTCGGCCTGATTCTTGGCTTCCGCCGCCTTCCGGCGCTTCTTGTCGTCTTCGGTATGCGACTGTGCGTCCTTGACGAGCTTTTCCACTTCCTCCTTGCTCAAACCGCTGGAGGCCGTGATCTTGATGGACTGCTCCTTCTGGGTGGCCAAATCTTTGGCCGACACGTGCACGATGCCGTTGGCATCGATGTCGAAGGCCACCTCGACTTGCGGCATGCCCCGGGGCGCCGGCGGAATGCCGACGAGGTCGAACTGGCCCAGCAACTTGTTGTCGTTGGCCATTTCACGCTCGCCTTGAAACACGCGGATGGTGACCGCTGTCTGATTGTCCGCCGCCGTCGAGAAGACCTGGCTCTTTTTCGTCGGCACGGTCGTGTTGCGCTCGATGAGCTTGGTGAACACGCCGCCTAGCGTCTCGATGCCGAGCGACAGTGGGGTGACGTCGAGCAGAAGCACGTCTTTCACGTCGCCCTTGAGGACGCCGCCCTGGATGCCGGCGCCGATGGCCACGACTTCGTCGGGATTCACGCCGCGATGCGGCTCTTTGCCGAAGAAGTCCTTCACGACTTGAATCACTTTGGGCATGCGGGTCATGCCGCCCACGAGCACGACTTCCTGAATGTCTCTGGCGGTGACTCCTGCGTCGGCAAGCGCCTTCTTGCAGGGTTCGATCGTGCGCTGGATCAGGTCGTCGACGAGTTGCTCCAGCTTCGCGCGGGTCAGCTTGATGACCATATGCTTGGGGCCGCTGGCGTCCGCTGTAATGAACGGAAGATTGATTTCGGTCTCCTGTGACGAGGACAACTCGATCTTGGCGCGCTCGGCCGCTTCTTTCAGGCGCTGCAAGGCCATGCGGTCTTTGCGCAGGTCGATGCCCTGGTCTTTCTTGAATTCGTCGACCAGCCAGTCCATGACGCGCAGATCGAAGTCGTCGCCGCCCAAATAGGTGTCGCCGTTGGTCGACTTCACCTCGAACACGCCTTCGCCGATTTCCAGCACCGACACGTCGAAGGTGCCGCCGCCCAAGTCGTACACGGCGATGCGTTCGTCCTTCTTTTTATCGAGGCCGTAGGCGAGCGACGCGGCGGTCGGTTCGTTGATGATGCGCAGCACGTTCAAGCCGGCGATCTGGCCCGCGTCCTTAGTGGCCTGGCGCTGGCTGTCGTCGAAGTAGGCTGGAACGGTGATGACGGCCTCCGACACTTTTTCGCCCAGATAGTCTTCCGCCGTCTGGCGCATCTTTTGGAGGATCATAGCGGAGACTTCCGGCGGACTGTAGCGCTTGCCGCGAATTTCGACGTGGGCGTCTCCGTTGTCCGCCTCGACCACCTTGTAGGGGAGGCGCTTCATGGCTTCTTGGACTTCTTTGCTCTTGAACTTGCGGCCCATGAGGCGCTTGACCGAGAAGATGGTGTTTTCAGGGTTGGTGATCGCTTGGCGTTTGGCAATCTGGCCCACCAAGCGCTCGCCCTTGTCGGTAATGCCGACGACGGATGGGGTGGTGCGGGCGCCTTCGGCGTTGGCGATGACGACGGGGTCTCCGCCGCTCATGATCGCCACGCAGGAGTTCGTGGTGCCCAAATCGATGCCGATGACTTTGCCCATGATGAATACTCCCTTCTGGAACGAGTTGGCTTCGACTCGCCGTGCTATACGCTTACGATGCTTCCGTCTGACCGCCCGACCCGTTGGCCGCCCCGCCGGTCGACACCGTGACCATGGCGGCCCTCAAGATGCGATCATGCAGCCGGTATCCCCGTTGAAACTCTTCGACGACGTGCTGCTCCGGGACCTGGTCAGACGGCACGGAAGCGACGGCCTGATGGCCGGACGGATCGAACGGCTGCCCGACCGTCGGGATGGCCTGTACCCCGAACTTCCCCAAGGCCTGGTTCAACTGCTTGAGCGTTAAATCGACACCCTGCACCAGGCTCTCGCCGGATCCGCCGTCCTTCGCCGCTTTGATCGCGCGCTCCAGATTGTCGACGACCGGGAGCAATTCCTTCAGTAGCTGTTCGTTGCCGAAACGAATCTGATCCCGCTGATCCCGCTGTGCCAGGCGCTTATAATTATCGAACTCGGCAGCCAGCCTGAGATACTTGTCGTTCAGGGCTTTGACTTCACCTTCTTTGGCCGCCAGCGCTTGCCGAACGGCTGCTGAGTCGTCGGATGAATCGCCTGGAATTCCAGCGTCTAAGTTCTCAATTATATTGCTGTTCTGTTCTTCTTCGGCCACGGGTCTGTCCTGTTAGGGCATAGAGATAGTCACAAGGGGGGTGAAGTCAACAGGGGCCTACAAAATTAATTACTTGTGAAGGAATTTAGACCCAAATCTGGTCGGCGCGACCGCCGGTGGCTCTACGGTACAGCAGCTCGAGCCCTTCCAGCGTCAACAGAGGTTCGACTTTTTGGATCGAGGTGGTTTCCGGTGCGATGACAGAGCTGAGACCGCCCGTGGCAATCACGAAGGTCGAACGTCCCAGTTCGAGTTCGATGCGTCGGACCAGCGTGTCGACCAGTCCCGCGTACCCGTACAGCAGTCCTGATTGGATGCTGCTGCCGGTATCCGCGCCGATCACCGACTTGGGCTTCGTGAGCTCGACTTTCGACAGTTTGGCCGCTTTCGCAAAGAGAGCTTCGGCGGAAATCCCCAGCCCCGGCGCGATGACGCCGCCGAGGTACTCCGCTTCTTTTGTAACGGCACAGAACGTGGTCGCGGTGCCGAAGTCGACGACGATCACGTCGCGCCGGTACTTGTGATAGGCCGCGGCGGCGTTGACCAAACGGTCGCTGCCGATCTCTTTCGGATTGGCATAACGCAGGATCAGGCCCGTATCCGTGTCCGAGGTCACGAACATAGGATGCCGGCGGAAATACTGTTCGATGAGTGTCTCGAACGTCCCGGTGAGGGCCGGCACGACGCTGGAGACGATCGCGCCTGTGATGTGATCTGCGGTCAGTCCGGCCGTTCTCAGCAGATTGCTCAACAGAATGCCGTATTCGTCGGACGTCGTCTTGGCATCGGTCGCCAGGCGCCAGTGCGCTTTCAGGGCGGGGCCTTGATAGCAGCCCAACACGACGTTGGTGTTCCCGATATCGACGACCAGCAGCATGGCGGTATTGTATCCGGCAGGCGGCTCGTTTGGCTACGTTCTCAAATGAATGATGTCGGCGACGCGAATCTGTCGGACCTCCGGTGGTCTTCCATCGGAAGGTGGTGGGCGTTGGATGACGGTCAACGATCCGTCCGATCCGATCGACGCGGCGAGGCCGACGAATTCAGCGCCTTCCGCCTGGACGGCTTTCACGGTCCGCCCGATTGTGCTGCAGCGCTGCTGGTAGGCGAGGCTGATGGTTGATGCCCCCCTGGCTGCATAGGCTTCAAGGCATTGTTCAAGTTCGAGCAATAACTTACTGATTAGCCTGTTCCGATCGGTTTCCTGTCTTGTTTCCTCAAAGATGGTTGTGGCGATGTCCGCGAGGTCTGCCGGCAGTTCGTTGCGCGGTCCATTGACGTTCAACCCGATCCCGATGATTTGGAACGGCCCGGTCGATGAGCCGCTGCCGCTTTCACAAAGAATCCCCCCGATTTTTCGTTCGCCGATGAGGAGGTCGTTCGGCCATTTGACGGTGATGGCGATCCCCGCCACAGACTCGATGGCTTCCGCGGCGGCCAAGGCGGTGATCAACGGCAGCCATGAGAGCCAATCGGCGAGCCGGTCGTTCGGTATCGGCATGCGGAGGACGATCGAACAGTACAGGTTGATGCCGGGGGGAGAGAACCAGTGGCGCGAAAGACGTCCACGCCCTTCGGTTTGGGTGTCGGCGAGGACGAGCGTCCCATGTTCCACGCCGGCTTGCGCCAGCGAAGCGGCTTCTCGGTTTGTCGAACCCAGTTGCGCATAACACTCGATGCGTTGTCCCAACGATCGTGTGGCCAGGGTGCTTCGGATCGACTCGGGGCTCAGGGGGTCGGAAGATGGCACCGGTTATGGCCTCGCGGAGCGGCGGTCGATCTCCAGGCTTATCGAGGCCGCCGGAGCGGAATGCGTCAGGGCGCCGATAGAAATGCGCTGCGGGCCGGCGGCGGCCATGGCGCGGACGTTCTTCAAGGTGATGCCGCCGGAGACTTCGACGATGGCGCGCTCCTGGATGTGACGCACGGCACGTTTGACCATTGCCGGCGTCATGTTGTCGAGCAGAATGATCTCGGCTCCTCCGGCCAGCGCTCGGGCAACTTCCTTGAGTGTTTCCACTTCAATGATGCGCGGTCGATGCGCGCGCCGGCCTGCGAGGCGGCAGGCTTCCGTCACGGCATCGGGGCGGCGCAACAGCAGCAGATGGTTGTCCTTGATGAGGATGCCATCGCCGAGCGAACGCCGATGATTGGTGCCGCCTCCCAAGGCGACAGCCCACTTCTGGAGCGCACGCCAACCGGGAAGCGTCTTTCTGGTGTCGAGGATGGCGGTTCGATAGCCTTTCACGGCCTGGCAGAACCGATCGGTCAACGTGGCGATACCGGAGAGATGCTGCAGGAAATTCAGCGCGAGCCGTTCTGCCATCAAGATCGACCGGCCGTCGCCCTGGATGGTAATGAGTACGTCCCCGTTCTTGGCCCGTGCGCCGTCCTTTTTCTTGACCGAAAGGGCGAGGGTCGGATCGACGGCGATGAAGGTTTGTACGGCCGCTGCCATGCCGGCGACGATCAGCGGCTGCTGCGCGACGATTGAGGCGCGAGCGGGAACCGCGTCGGGAAACAGGGCTGACGTCGTGACGTCACCTTGTGCCACGTCTTCTTCAAGGCCTTGCCGGACGAGACGCCGGATGTCGGCGGCTGGAAGCGTGACCATGGGCTAGCTTCCCAGCATCGCCCGCAACTGCTGTTCGCTGCTGGCGAGCATGGACTGATCGTTGCGCAGTCCCTGGAGACGCTGCTGATGATCGGCGATCACGTCTGGGGGAGCTTTGGAGACGAACTCCTGGTTACCCAGCTTGCCGTTGAGGCGGGCAACTTCTTTCGCTTGCTCGTCCTGCTGCTTGACGATGCGGTCGAGCGCCTTCTTCAGATCCACGTCACCGGACACAACGAGTCCGACGGACAAGCCTTCGGTGATCAACCTGAGCAATTGCGTATGGGGCCAGGACGATGGCGCGGCGAGATCGGCCGTTCCTCGACCGAGGTGGGCGAGGTATCGCTGTACCTGCCCCAGCTGTCGTTGTTTGCCCTGATCGTCGTGCGCCACGTAGAAGGGAGTTTGCTGGCCAGGCGGATAATTCAGCAGCACCCGTCCGGTGCGAACCAGGCTGACGGTCTGTTCGAGCAGGCCGAAGAGTTGCTCCGCTTGAGTGTTCCGCCACTCGACCTGTTCCACGGGGAAACGTTGCACCACGATGCTGTCCCCTTGGTGGGGAATCGCCTGCCAAATCTCTTCCGTAATGAACGGCATGAAGGGGTGCAGCAGCCGCATCATGGTTTCCAATGTCTCGACCAGCGTTTGTCTCGTCGCTGGGCCGTCGGGATGGGAGGCATCCTGTAACGCCGGCTTGATCAGTTCGAGATACCAATCGCAGTACTCGTGCCAGATAAAATGGTAGAGCGCGCTCGCCGCGCGATCGAACCGATAGGCCTCCAGTTCCGCGGTCACGGCCGTGATCGTCTGCGTAAGCCGGCTCAAGATCCAGCGGTCTGGCATCGATCGCTCGGCGACCGGTTTGGCCGCTCGCGGTCCTTCCAGATACATCAAGCCGAAGCGGGCCGCGTTCCAAATCTTGTTGGCGAAGTTGCGATAGCCCTCGATGCGCTCCTCGGCGAGTTTGATGTCGCGGCCCGGCGAGGCCATGGAGGCCAAGGTGAATCGCAGGGCGTCGGTGCCGAACTGATCCATGACGTGCAGCGGATCGATGACGTTGCCCTTGGACTTGCTCATCTTCTGTCCTTCTGCGTCACGCACGAGCGCATGGATATAGACGTCGCGAAAGGGCACGTCCCCCATGAACTTGAGACCGAGCATGATCATACGGGCGACCCAGAAGAAGAGAATGTCGAGCCCGGTCACGAGGGTCGAGGTCGGGTAATAGGTCTTTAGTTCAGGGGTTTGCTCGGGCCAGCCCAGCGTCGAAAAGGGCCAGAGTCCCGAGGAAAACCAGGTGTCGAGCACGTCGGGATCGCGATACAGATCGCTTCCGCCGCACGTCGGACAGGTCGTCGGAGTCGTTTTAGACACGATCGGCGAGGCCCCTTGTAAAACCGTCGTTCGGCCATCCGTGCGGACGATCTGTTTGGCATTGCAGCGGAGGCAGTACCAGGCGGGAATCTGGTGGCCCCACCAAATCTGACGGGAGATGCACCAATCCTTGATGTCCCGCATCCAGCCGAGATAGTTGTTGGTCCAGCCTTCGGGAATAATGCGGATGCGGCCATCTTCGACGGCCTTGATGGCGGGCTCGGCCAGCGGCTTGATTTTCACGAACCATTGCGGCGACAGATAAGGCTCGACGACCGTTTTGCAGCGATAGCATTTCCCGAGCGCCATTCTATGGTCCTCGACCTTGTCGAGGAGGCCGCGCTCCTTCAGTGCCTGTTCGATCTTCGGTCGGGCTTTCGAGACAGGGAGCCCCGCCAGCGCCGAGGCGAGGTCCGGTTCGACGCCCGACTTCTGCATGCCGGCCGGATCGAGCAACGACTGATGGTCGAAGATCGGTAGCCGCGGAAGAGCGTGGCGTTCACCCGCTTCAAAATCGTTGAAGTCGTGCGCCGGCGTGATCTTGACGGCTCCGGTGCCAAACTCCAGATCGACCAAGATTGCATCGCCGACGATCGGAATGTCGCGGTTCGTCAAGGGGAGACGGACTCTCTTGCCGATCAGATGACGATGGCGAGGATCCTCCGGGTGCACGGCCACCGCCGTATCGCCCAGCAAGGTTTCCGGTCTCGTCGTCGCGACGATCAAGGAGGTGTGTGAGTCGTCCGCGAGGTGGTAGCGGATGTGATAGAGCTTGCCCTTGACCTCTTCGTGTTCGACCTCGATGTCGGACAACGCCGTCAGGCAGCGCGGGCACCAGTTGATCAGCCGCTCGCCCCGATAGATCAGCCCGTCTTCATACAGACGGACGAACACTTCCAGGACGGCTTTCGACAGCCCCTCGTCCATCGTAAATCGAAGGCGATCCCAGTCGCAGGATTCTCCCAGCTGCTTCTGCTGATTGACGATCGTGTTGCCGGAGGCGGCCTTCCATTGCCAGACCCGTTCGATGAACCGGTCGCGCCCGAGTGATTCACGCGACGCGCCCTCAGCCATCAATTGTTTTTCGACCACGTTTTGAGTCGCAATCCCCGCATGGTCGGTGCCGGGAAGCCAGAGCGTGTTACGACCCTGCATGCGCCGCCACCGGATGAGAATGTCTTGCAAGGAGTGGTTCAGCGCATGGCCGACGTGGAGCGATCCCGTCACGTTGGGCGGAGGAATGACGATGCAGTAGGGCGATCCTGGATCGGAAATGGAGGCGTGGAAGTACCCGCGGTCGGTCCAGATCTTGTACCACCGGCTCTCGACCGCCTTCGGATCGTACGTTTTATCAAGTTGTGGGCTGCTCATGATCGCACGCGCAGAAAAATGAAGGGCATCTTAACACGCGAGACATGACCCCTCAAGGCAAGTTGATCCGTGACTCGTCTGCTTGAGGGGTGAGAGGCCTTGTGTTATACAGGCTGGCGCGGACGGTCGATCCGCGATCACATTCACCACTATCGGGAGACTTTATGGCGACGGGACGAGAGAAGGATCGAAAGACGAGAAAGAAACACCGGAAGAACGTGCAGCGGATGAAGGCGCTCGCGAAGGCGCGCCGCGGGAAGAAAGGACGGAAGGGCTGATCTGATTGGTTGAGCCGTCGGGTCAGGCCGCGGCGGAGAGGCGTCTGATCTCCGTCGTCACCTGTTCCTCGGCGATCTTGGGGACCATGCGTTCGACGGTTTGCTGCACCTGATCCTGTGCCGCCGTCCTCACGATATCCTCGGCGCATCGCTCGGTCTGCGCCACTGCAGCTTTTCTGACTTCTTCCTGCACCAGCTGGTCGATGGACTTGAGGTGTTCTCTGATGGCGTCGGGCACGGCTTGTTTGAGGGTGTCGACTTGTTCGCGTACGACTCGTTCGATCTGTTCTTGGATCAAGGGGTTGGCGATTTCGAACACGCTGTGCCGAATGATCGGTTCCAGAGTCGGGAGTTCACGGGACAGCACTTTCGGCAATTCCTTGGCGAGCATCGGCTCGATGGTTTCCGCCAACCGTTCCTGCGTGACGCTCGCACCCAACTGCTGATGCACTTCACCTTCCACGGCTTTCGACAGGTGAGCAGTCAGATCCTTGGCGATCAGTTGGGGGAGCAGTTCCGCCAGCTTCTTTTCAGCTTTTTCCGTCATGGACTGCAGCAGCTGACCGAAGAGTCCCTTCATCGCTTCCTCGGGATCGGCGGCGGACTTGGACAGGGGATTCGGTGCCATGGGGGTTTCTTTCTGTGTGAGTGAAGGAATAATTGGCGGGACGTCGATTTCGCCGGTCTGTTCTTCCTCGCCGAACCCTTCGGCCAAGTCCTCGTCGTCCGAGTCCGTGGCGCTGGAGACCGGAGGCCACACGCGGCGCTTTTTGGCTGAGCCGTTTGACTGAGCGGCGACCTGGTCGAGATCTTTGATGAGCTCCAGCAGGTTTTCGGTTTGAAACGGTTTCTTGAGAAACGCCTTCACGCCGAGGGACCGCAGATGCGACTCGTCGAGCCGATCGCCGGCGCCGACGAGGGAGATGATGTAGGTGTCGGACAGGGTATCGTGTTTCTGGACTTCCTTGCAGAAGCCCGAGAATGTCATGTTGTCGAGATGGTAGTCCGCGATGATGAGACGGGGACTGATCTTCCGGGCCGCCTCGAGCGCGGTGGGGCCGTCTTGAAAGCCCACGACCTCGTAACCCTCTGGAGTGGAGATCTGCTCGACCATTCGCCGGACGGCCGGACTGCTGTCAATGACGAAGATGGTGGAAGCCACTCAACCCTCCAATTTTATTGAACTATATCGAAGCTAGCAGCGAGGGTATTCTTTGTCAAGAAATCGGGGGATCACCGCTGGTATTCTGATAATTTTGGACCAGCCGACATTTTGCCGTCGGAGGACAAGGATGCACGAACGATGAGCCAAGCAATTCGGGTGGTTTTTTTCGACGCAGCCGATACCCTGTTTCATGTCAACGGATCGGTCGCGGAGATTTATTTACAACATGCCATGGAGTTCGGATTTGCCAGGACTCCGGACTCGCTGGCCGCGATCAAGCAGGCGTTCGCCAGGGCGTTTCGCGACGCGCCGCCACCGGTCTTCGCGGCGGGTGATCCGTCGCAGATCAAGCAGAGCGAGCGCCTCTGGTGGTTCGACGTGGTGCACAACGTGTTTTACCGAGTCGGCATGTTCGAGCGGTTCGACGACTTCTTCGAGCGGGTCTTCGGCCTTTTCGAAGACGCCGCTTCCTGGCGACTTTTTCCCGACACGGTGCCCGCGCTCGCCCGTTTGCGAGAGGCAGGTGTGGAGCTGGGGGTCGTGTCCAACTTCGACTCCCGCCTATTTGCCGTCATGCGGGGATTGGGGCTGGCGGACTCGTTCGATACGGTGACCATTTCAAGTTTGGCCCAGGCGGCTAAACCCTCGCCCAAGATTTTTCACCTGGCACTGGAGAAACATGCGGCCGATCCGGAAGAGGCCCTGCATGTCGGGGACAGCCTGCGCGACGACGTGGAGGGGGCTCGAAAGGCCGGGCTGCATGCGGTGCTATTGGACCGGAAGGGCCTCCATGCAGAGCAGCCGTCAGTCCCCACCATCCGAACGCTGGACGACGTGATGCCGTTGATGGCTCGCCTACAGCAGTAGGGGCACCAGTTCTTTGGCCCTCCCTTGCAGCTTCACGTCGGCCAACTGGGATTGAGGTGTCGCTTCTACGTTGATTTCCGCCACGAAGGCTCCCGTCTCCTTGGCCATGGCGGCAAAGCCGGCTGCCGGATAGACGATGCCGCTCGTCCCGATCACCAGCAGCACGTCACAAGCGCGGAGGGCCGCCGCGCAGCGGGTCAGATCCGTTGCCGACAGCGACTCTCCGAACCAGACGATGTGAGGGCGGGCCAGCGACCCGCAGCTTCGGCAGGTGGGAGGCAGGGCGATCGGCAGGTCCCGGTTGTCCTCGACCAGTCCGCATTCGGTGCACCGAACCTTCCAAATGTTCCCATGAATCTCCGAGAGTTTCCGTGAGCCGGCCGACGTGTGCAGCCCGTCAACGTTCTGCGTGATTAACCAAAAGTCACGGACGCGATCTTCCAGTTCGACGAGGGCATGGTGCGCCGCATTCGGTCGCTTCGTGGCGATCAGTTCTCGCCGCCAGTTGTACCATTCCCAAACCAGCCGCGGGTCGCGTTCGAAGGCTTCGGGCGTCGCCAGGTCTTCGGCGCGGAAATTCCTCCACAAGCCGTCCGCTCCCCGAAATGTCGGCACGCCGCTGTCGGCCGAGATGCCGGCGCCGGTCAAAATGGTCAGCGATTGCGACGCCGCGATCTTTTCTTTGACGAGTCCGAGGTCGGAACCGCCCATGACAGATTGCCTCACCGGGGAAGCGCTGCGCCCTGCAGCGGTCGCATGCTATAGTACGCACGATTTTGACGCAACCAACCGAGGCAAGCATGAACAACATCCTGATCGTCGGAGCGGGGTCGGTCGGCGGATTCTTCGGAGCTCATCTTGCCAAGCAACTCTCCAATGTCTCGTTTCTCTTGCGACCGAAAACCCTCGCCGCGGTACAACAGCATGGCCTCACGGTTCGCAGTTCGGGCGGGACCTTCACTGTGCATCCGCAGGCCGCGAGTGACATCCGCCGCCTCCCGAAGCCGGACCTAATCATTCTGGCGGTGAAAGCCTATGATCTCGACGAGGTGATGAGCCAAATCGAACCGGCGCTGACCCAGGACACGGTGGTTCTGACGTTGCAGAACGGGATCGATACCGAGGACCGATTGATCGCCAAGCTCGATCGGGATTGTGTCGTCGGAGGTGTCGCCTACATCTACTCAAAAATCGCTGCGCCGGGGGTGATCGATCACTATAAGAAAGGCACGGTGGCCATCGGCGAACTGATGGGCCACGAGAGCCGTCGACTTCTGCAGATTCGCGATGTCTTCGCGGCCGCCGGCATTCCCTGCCATCTCTCCAAGGATATTCGACGGAGCAAATGGGAGAAGATGTGCTGGAACTGCGTGTTCAACCCGCTGACGGTCCTCATCGACGACAAAGTGTCCAAAGCTCTCGATCATCCGGAGATGATGGGCGTGATTCGCCAGATCGTCGGGGAGATTACGGCTGTCTCCGCCGCCATGAAAGTGCCGTTGCCCGCCGACATGGCTGAGCGTGTCGTGAAGGCCACGCAGGAGATCCGCGACATTCATACCTCAATGTACGACGACTGGAAAGCCGGGCGGCAAACGGAAATACGAAATCTCAACGGCTTTGTCGTCGAGAGGGGCCGCGAATTCGGCATACCGACTCCGGTCAACGAAGCGCTCACCGCGATGATTAAGACCGTTACGGAAAAGGAAAAGGCCGGCCCCGGCATCGTCCGGATCGAGGGGGCGGTCGTACAGCCGGTCTCCCTCGATCGGGAGGCCATTCGACAACTTCCTGAGGAGCACCAAATCGACGACGTCGGCATCGTGATGCCGAATATGAAGGGGCGAGCGATCAAGATCAGGGGATTGTTGGATGTCCCGGCGCTGGACATTCAAGCCGACCATGTGACGTTTCATTCGACCGATGGCGCGTATGCCGCGACACTCACTCTCCAGCAGGCGAAGGACTACGGACTGTTGCTCTATGAGCTCGACGGAGCGCCGTTGCCCGAGACGAAGGGCGGGCCGTTTCGCCTCATCACGCCAGGTCTCGGTGATCTCTGCGCCAATGTGAAGGGCGTCGGGCGCATCGAAGTGCGGGTGGGTACGGGCAAAGACAGCAGGCCGTCGGAGCGTCCTGCCGACTGTACCTCCGAGCCTGGGCCGGCACTGCGCTAACGAATCACCTGGATGGCTTTCCAGCGCTCCGAGCGGTAGCGCCAGAGCATCAGCGCCATTCGCAACGTCCAGTCCGCGATCATCGCCAGCCAGACCGCGTGCACGCCCAGGTGGAGCCAGACGCCGGTGATGAACGCGATCGGCACACGGACGGCCCACATGCCGATCGTGGTTGCGACCATGATGAAGTGCGTGTCGCCCGCTCCCCGCAGCGAACCGGCCAACACCATGGTCAGAGCGAGCGGAATCTGCAGGAGGGCGACGATCTTCAAGAAGACCGTTCCCAGTTCGACGACGGCGTGGTCGTTGGTAAAGGCCCGCAAGAGCCCATAGGGGAAAAAGAAAAAGACGAATCCCATCACCGACATGATGATCGCCGCCAGACGGTTCGCTTCTAGGTTTTCGAGTTTCGCCCGCTGATATTTTCCCGCGCCGATGCTCTGCCCCACCATCGTTGCTGCGGCGATGGCAAAGCCGTACCCGGGCAGAAACGACAAGGACTCGATCGAAAGCCCGACTTGGTGCGCGGCGTAGGAGACCGTGCCGTATAACAGCACGATCTTCGTGTAGACCAGGATGCCGGCCTGCTGCATGATGCGCTCGCCGGATACCGGCGCTCCGACCTGCCAGATGGTGTTCACATAGTCGAACCGCAGGTGCTCCGACCGGTGCAGGAGCGGAACGCACCGCATGAACAGATATCCGGTGCCGACGGCTTCGGCGAGGCCGACGGCGACGGCCGCTCCTTTCACGCCGAGAGCCGGCAATCCCCATCGTCCGTAGATCAACGGGTACGCGACGGCTATGTGCAGGAGGTTCACGACGATCATGGCGTACATCGGGGTTTTGGTGTCGCCCGTGCCCTGCAGGATAGACGACAAGACTTGAAGCAGGACTGTGAAGGGGATCACGAGGAAAATGAGCGTGGAATAGGGAAGCGCCAACTCGATGACGTTCCCTTCGGCTCCCAAGAGTTGCATGACATAGCGGTTCAGCAGCATGCCGCTCGCCATCAGGCCGAGCGAGACGATGAGCGATAGGCCGAGGAAGTGTCGCGCCGCTTCGCCGGCGTCCCGTTGTCGTTTCGCGCCCCACAACTGGGCTACGATCACGTTGGTACCGACGGACAGCCCGGACACGAGCGTCGTGGCGATGAAGGCCAGCAACTGGCCCAATCCCACCGCGGCGATCGGGATCGCCCCCAGCCCGCCGACGAGAAAGACGGCCACGATGCCCTCCGTCCGCTGCAAAAGACTGCTGACGGTGACTGGCAGGGCCAGGGTCAGCACCGATTTTCTGATTTGCGCCACGCCGTTCGGCATGCGGCCATCCTAGCAGAACGGTCTTCGAGCGGCCTGGACAAAACACGGTCGGGTCGATTAGGGTCTGCCGTGATGACGGAACCGGATGAAAAGAAGCACGTTCCTGCTTCGATGCCACCTCGCCTGTCCAAGTCGAAGTTTCTTTCAGGCCGGCAATGCCACAAACGCCTCTATCTCGAGATCTATCAGCCGCAGCTGGCGACACCGCCGGATGCCGGCACGCAAGCGATCCTCGACATGGGGACGGATGTCGGAG
>CAZPYP010000061.1:13557-14855 GCA_964590845.1 uncultured Nitrospira sp. | reverse complement strand
CATGTCCGACGAAAGGTGGGGGTCCTTCCACAAACGGGGGAGAGGCTATAGCAGTAAACGAGATTAGTCAAGTCTAATTTCTGGGGAGCGGCAAGCGGAGCCGAGAAACTCCACTGTGGAGATCTCTAGGGCCGGACGGCCATATGGTAGTAATCCACAGGGCTGGGCGGGGCGGTCAACGCAATGAGGAACGACTGCGCATCGTAGCCGACCTCCTCGAGCGCGTTCGAGGAGAGGGTCAATTCTTCTTCGGTCACATAGGCCACCGAGTCCGGCACGCCGGAGGGCTTCAACGAACGGGCGAGCGCCGACAGCGTCTCTCGCTCTTCCGCCGGCATCTCATGCCCGATCGTGAAATCCAATTTGCGCTCGTACGGGCTTTGGTAGGTCTGATTCAGGGCAGCGATCGTTTTCAGCAGCAGCCGATCCTGCTCCCATGGCTCCATCTTGGATCCGGCCTGCGGATGCGTCGCCAACAGATCCATCACCGTCAGGACGTTCGTCCCCAAGCTTCGCCCCACGAACTCCCGTTGGCTCTCAATGGCAATCTGCTTGAACCCTACCTGTTTGGCCACCGCCTCGATGAGCGCAAAGTTCACCATGAAGCTCTGCTGCCCCCCGAACTGGCCCGAACAGGGCTTGTCCGGATCGTTGAGCACCGTCAAGTCGGAGGTTCCGGCGTCGAAGCTGCTGAAGCCGATGGCATCCGGCGCCAGTACCCGCTTCGCCTCCTTGAGCAGGGCGAACGCGCCGACGTTGACCGGGACGACGACCCGCTCGTCGATCCGGCGCAAGAACTCCGTGACGGTCTTGCGATACGGCACATCCTTCCACTCGACTGCGCGATATTCCCGCTCCCACACGAGGTCATCGAAGAACGGAGGGAACTGCGACAGCTTCTCGGCATCCCTAGCCTCGAACGCCCGGACGAATCCCGCCCAATCCTCAATCTTGGCATGAAGGGCTTCGCTGAGGTTCGGCCGCAGAAACTCCTCTTCGATTTCAGCGCCCTGGCGGGACATCAACTTGGTCGGCAGATCGTTCCACAGTTCGTTGCAGAAGATCCGGTCGACCGTTCCATCCGCGATCCCGCTGAGCTGGTCGACCGTCGTGCAACGGGTCTCGATGCGGTCTCGATGGGCCTGCAGGCCGGGAGCCGCCAGCGCGGCGTCGAGCACCGCCTGTTCCCAGTCGACGAGGATATACCGCAGTCTCGGATAGAGGGCCTCGTCTCGATCGAGCCGTTTCACTTCACTGAGGAAGCAGGCAGCCAGGTTCCCGTTGCCCGGACCGAGTTC
>CAZPYP010000061.1:9635-13457 GCA_964590845.1 uncultured Nitrospira sp. | reverse complement strand
TGTAACATGGTTTTATATCCGGGTTATCGGCGAGCGGTTAGAGGCTATGGGATGGGATATGACTTGACTCCTCACTTTGATGAGCGCCCCGATCATCTTCCCGATTCGAACGCAAGAGCTCTCCACTTTCTCGTACAGAAGATGGTCCAAAAGACCGACATCCCGTGCGATCTGAACTTGCGTACGCAATTCTGCGACTGACCCCTTTGCCATATAGAAGAACCTAACAGCATCGCGATCCGAGCCCCGTTCATCTCCCTCTGCAAGATTGCACGCTATGCTGACCGCACTACGCCGCATCTGGTCACGCAGTCCAAAGTCCTTCCTCAGGTCAGACGCGCTAGAAATTCTGTACACTTGTACAGCTAGGCCCTCCGCCTGTTGCCAGACTAACAAGTCCTTGAATCCTTTCCGGCCCATTGCCTCCAAGCTCTAGCCTTTCGCCTGACGCAGCCGAAGGTTGCGGATTCTACCAGATGGTTGAAAACCGCCGCAACGGGCCGGAGACTTAGGCTGCCGGCCATGAACGGCTGAGCCCGCTCCCTTGACTCATGTCCCGGTCCGGTGTACGAGTGCGACCATGATGGATGGGTTGAAGCCAGTCCGGCTCGATCGGCTGTTCGTCCTGCTCGGGGTGGTCTGGGTGGGCGTTGTTCCCGCTCTGGCGGCGGACTTTCCCCTGTCGAAGAACCCCTCGATACCGGAATTCCAGAACCGCGTCGAAGATGCCACGCCCTATGACTTCGATGCCCCTCCGCAAGGTATGTTCAGGACGATCACGACCGCGGAAGGATTCGAGGAGGAGTTGGGATTTCGGCGGACCCATGAGATCGTCCCGATCAAGCCGACCGATCGATTTCAGTCCACTGCGCCGGGCATCTTCATCGTCTTCCAACTGCACCAGCACTATCAGGCGTTCCAGGTGTTCGGCCTCTGTTACCCGGAGACGGTGCCGGGGCTGGATTCCAAGACCCTGGTCGGGCAGGACGCCATGTACATCGCGCTGGAGGACGAGTCAGGATACCTCAAGCTTGTCCCGCCGGCCGAGGGGTGGAAGCCGGGTCGATACCGAGTCGAGATCCATGCCGGCGAGCAGGTCAACGACATGACGCTGATGGGCACGATGCGGTTTACGATCGCGGAGAAGTGACCGGCCATCGGCCCGTTCGTTGACGGCGGACGGCAACGAGTATATAACCGGTACCAGACAATCCATGCGGTGATGGGGTTCACCGGAACCGCCCGGACGCCGCCGGGCTGATAACTCCTGCCACACCCCGGTAGGAGCTGCGCCCCGACCAACCGCTCCGATCGGTTTCCCGTGGCGGAGCGTTGGGAACAGGCCATGGCTTCAACCAACTCACCTGCTGCCTTTACCCAATACCAGCTCCGCCAGATCGTCGAGGACATCCTCACTCAACTGGGCCTGCTCATCCAATTGGAGCGCAAGATGCTGGCCATCATCGCCTCCTATGCGGCGGC
Source organism: uncultured Nitrospira sp. (assembly GCA_964590845.1). GTDB lineage: Bacteria > Nitrospirota > Nitrospiria > Nitrospirales > Nitrospiraceae > Nitrospira_C. The sequence goes on along the minus strand of CAZPYP010000061.1, from coordinate 11,975 downwards.
GATCGGCATGTTTATGCTCTGCGTCCCGATCGCGGTGCAGGAACTGGTCAGCACGTTTTCGTTCGCCGTGCAGCCGGTCATGATCTTCACGCTGGCGGTGGTGGTGGGCTGCGCTCTCACCGGAGCCGCCGCCTTCCGTATCCTGCAGGCTCGGGCCGTCGAGACGCTTCAGCAACGGATCTACACCAGAATCGCGATCGCCTTCACGGAAACCTTGCCGCGACTCCGCGAGGAATCGTTCCTCCCGCAACATGCCAACCGGTTCGCGGAGGCGGACCTCATGACGCGGGCGCTGGTGGCGATGGTGTCGGACCTCTTCAACGTCGCGGTTGTCGGGTCGATCGGCATGTCGCTGCTCATGTTCTTTCACCCCTACTTCCTGGGGTACAACCTGATCCTGGTGACCGGCTTTATCTTCCTGCTCACCGTCTTCGGGCGCGGCGGCTTCCTGATCACACTGGAAATGTCGCGGCTCAACTACGATATCTATCATTGGATGCAGAACATCGCGGCAAACCTCCCGCACTTGCGAGCGGCGGGGCACAGCCCCTACCTGATCAGGAAAACCGACGAGCTGACGAAGGCGTATGTCCGGGTCCGGCAGCGGCGCTCGGACCTATTGACCGGACGGCAATACAAGGCCGCCGCGCTCTGGCAGGTGGTCGGGCATGCCGGCATGATCGCCACCGCCGGCCTGCTCGTCTCGGCCGGCCAACTCACCGTGGGACAGTTCGCCGCAGCGGAATTGCTGGCCGGCCAACTGTTGCTCCACATGGACACGTTGGCGCGCCGCATGGTCCACATGTTCTTCGCCTTCGTCTCGTTCCGCGAACTCAACGCCTTTTTCACGCTGCCTCAGGACCTCTCCGGATCAAAGACCGTGGTGCCGACCACGCACTTCGGCTTGGCTGGCATCAAGGTCGAGGTTCGGAACCTGGCGTTCGGCTATCCGGGAGGATCGGCGCTGTTCCACGCGTTCAATCTGGATGTCGCCGCGGGAGAGAAGGTGGTTGTGCTCTGCCAGACGAACATGCAGAAGACCGCGCTCGCCAAGGTCCTGGCCGGCTTGCTGCCGCCGTCGGCCGGAGTCATTCGCTACAACGACGTCAATCTCGCCGAGGTCGCGCTGGAATCGATCGACAGTTGCCGCAGCCTCATGCTGGATTCGCATCCCACGTTGCTCGAAGGGACCATCGAAGACAACCTCACATTGGGGCGGCCATCGATCTCCTACGAAGACATTCAATGGGTGCTGCAATTCGTCGAGTTGGACGAAGATATCGACAAGATGCCGGACGGCTTGAGCACGATGGTGACGGGTCACGCCAACCAATTCACCACCAGCCAGATTTTGCGCCTGCTGCTGGCTCGCGCGCTCGTGACCCGGCCCTATGTGCTGGTCGTCGACGGCACCCTGCACAGCATGGCGCCGGCCGTGCGCGAGGTGATTCTCCGGCGCCTCTGTTCGAAGGACGAACCCTGGTCCGTCGTGTTCGTGTCCAACGATCCCACCTTCTCGGCCTACGTCGATCGCCGCGTGACGCTCGATTCGTAAGCGCCCACGTTTGACGCTCTCCGACCCATTCTGTAGAATGCCGCGGTGATTGTCGCCACCGTCGCCCGCTCCTCATGACTGCCTCATCCCGTCCATGGATTTCCGTCGTCGTCCCCATCAAGGACGAGCGCGATAACCTGTCCCCGCTGACCGATCAGCTCTTAAAGGTGTTACAGGAGCGGGAAGAATCGACGTCCGCCCCCTACGAGATTATTTATGTCGACGACGGCAGCACGGACGGGAGCGGCGAACTCATGGACCGTCTGGCCCGCGAACATGCCTGTGTGACGGCACTGCACTTCGACCGCAATTACGGCCAATCGGCCGGTTTCGATGCGGGATTCAAGCGGTCGACGGGTGCGCTGGTCGCCACGATGGACGGGGATCTCCAGAACGACCCGGCCGACATTGCAACCCTGTTACCGTACACGAAAGAGTTCGATCTCGTCTGCGGATGGCGCACCAATCGCCACGACAGCCTCACGCGAAAGATTTCCTCGCGCATCGCCAACGCGGTCCGCAGCGCCGTCACCGGCGACCGGGTGCACGACACCGGCTGCTCCTTGAAGATTTTTCGCCGGCCCGTGGTCGAACGGCTTCAGCTGTTCACCGGCATGCACCGCTTCTTTCCCGCGCTGGCGCTCATGCACGGATTCACCGTGACGGAAGTGCCGGTCCGGCACAATCCGCGGATTCACGGATATTCCAAGTACGGCGTCGGGAATCGTCTCTTCAAGGGCCTCTACGACCTCATCGCCGTGCGCTGGATGCAGCATCGGGTGTTG
>CAZPYP010000061.1:7168-9535 GCA_964590845.1 uncultured Nitrospira sp. | reverse complement strand
ACCGAAACCCTTTGGCTTGTAATCGGATTTCTCGGACAAGGCCTCTTCTTCGGCCGCTGGGTCATCCAATGGATCGCCTCGGAGCGGAAGGCCGAAAGCCAAGTGCCGATTGCCTTCTGGTACATGAGTCTCATCGGCGGGCTGATCACGCTGGCCTATGCGATCTATCGTCGCGATCCGGTCTTCATCGCCGGACAAGGGATCGGCGCGATCGTGTACGTCCGCAATCTCATGCTGATCTATCGTCAAAAGTCCCAGCAGGAGGCGGGAGCCCCCGCGCCTACGGTCAAATCATCCTGACTCCGGACCATCGCTCCATGCCTCGAACCGAAGCCCCGACTGCGACACATCTGCTCCACCTCGGCATCCTGCTGATGCTCGCCCTGTTGTTCCTCTTCGTCGGCCTGGGATCGATGGGGCTGACCGACCGCGACGAAGGCCGGAATGCGGAAGCCGGACGGGAAATGTTGGAGTCCGGCGATTGGATCAGTCCGACGTTCAACTATGAGCCGCGGTATGCCAAGCCGGCGTTGGTCTATTGGCTGATGAGCCTGTCTTACCAGGCGTTCGGCGTCAACGAGTTTTCCGCCCGGTTCCCATCCGCACTCTTCGGCACCTTGCTCATCCTCTTGCAGTATCTCTTCATGGCCCGTTTCTGTGGAGCCGCAACCGCGCTCTTCGGCTCCCTCATGCTGCTCCTGAACATCGAAATCATCGGACTGAGCCGGATGGCTTTGACGGATGCGGTGCTGATCTTCTGGACGACCTTCTCGCTGTTCAGTTTCTGGCTGGGCTTCCACGGCGCCTCGCACGAGCGCTGGTGGCGCTGGCTGTTCTATGTGGGGATGGCAGTCGCCACGCTGGCGAAGGGGCCGGTGGGATTTCTCGTGCCGCTCGTGACGGTCGCGGCCTTCCTCACGATGACGAAACAGTGGGGCCGGTTCTTGCGCGAAGGATCACCGCTGCCCGGCACGCTGTTGTTCGTGGCCGTCGCCCTGCCGTGGTACGCGGCGATGTGGCAGATCCATGGATCGGACTACGCGGCCTCGGCCCAAGCGAACACCGTCGGGCGTTTCTTCGCGCCGATGGAAGGGCACAGCTTTACGATCTTGTTCTACATCCCGGTGCTCCTGCTGGGCTTCTTCCCTTGGAGCGGCTGGTTGCTGTTCGCCTGGATGCGCACCGTTCGTGAATGGCGCACCTGGTGGAGGACGCACCTGGACGCTTCTCTCGACGAGACGGCGAGGCTCGAATGGTTTGCCGCGGCCTGGGTGATGGCGGTGATGGTCTTCTTTACGCTGTCCTCGACCCGGTTGCCCCATTACATCGGACCGCTGTTTCCCGCTGCCGCCATTCTCACCGCCGGCTATTGGTCACGAGGTTTACAGGAACCGGCCTTGAAAGGCAGCCGCGCCGCGATCCATACGACGATGGCCTTGGGTTACCTGCTGGCCATCGGGTTCGCGGCCCTGCCTTCGGTCTACCCTTCGTTCGCCGGGAAACTGGTGAAAGAATTTCCGCTGGCGACCCAGATGAGCTGGGGCAACGGCCCCTATCTGGCGTCGATCCTGCTCTTGATCGGCATGGCGCTGGTGGGCTATCTCGGGCTGAACGAACAGCGGCGGGCCGGCGCGTTCTGGGCGGCAGGGGCGTCGGTGGCGCTACTCGTCTTGATCGTGCTGCAACTGATCGCGCCGGGGTTTAATCGCTATTTCATCTCCCCGTCTCAGGAACTGGCCTATGCGGCGGGACTGAATCTCGATCCGAAAGACCGCCTGATCGCGTTCGGCTCGACCAGACCCTCTCTGGCCTTCTACGCCAAACGAAAGGTCATCTTCATCGGCGGAAACGACCTGGATCTCCTGAAAAGCCAGTTGGCGCAGCCGGGACGCGTCATGATCCTGCTCCCCGAAACCTTCAAAACCTCGCTCCCAGCCGAAGCCCAGTCCTTTCAGCCGATTCTGACCCGATTCGGCTATCAGTTGCTCTCGAACCAGAGCATGGTGACGATCCCGGAGGGAGCAGCGGCGCCTCCGACCACTCGGTTGCCCGGCCACTGATCGCTACCGGACAGACCAAGCCCCCCGCAACTCGATTGCCATCGCCAGTCCGACTAACACCATGGCGATCACGATGATTTCCCGCATCGGCCTCAGAGTCGTGGCGCGTTCTTGCTCGCTGGAGTGGAGCCAGAGCGCTGTACTGGCGCATCCGACTGCGGCGAGAGTCAGGCCCGAACCGCTCATCAGGCCGAATCCCCAGGCAATCACGGCCCCGGCGAACGGCTTGACCCACCACGCGGATGCGGTGGGTTTGGCCACTGACGTCAATCGTGCCGTGGCTCCGGCCAACACCATCGCCACCCCG
>CAZPYP010000061.1:4775-7068 GCA_964590845.1 uncultured Nitrospira sp. | reverse complement strand
AACATGATCCAGCGCAGTTTCGGAAAGCGCGCGGCGAAGACCGCGGCGACAGCGAACGAGGCGGTCGCATGTCCAGAGGGGAAAGAATCCCAGCCCGTCCCTCCGGCCGGGGACAGTTCAAGGTTCCCGGCATGCATGAACTTCGGTCTGGGTCTCCCGACCAGATGTTTGGCGAGATTACTGACGATGGCGGCGATGCCGTGGGCCACGAGGCTTTGCCAACCGGCGGCTTTCCACGTGGCGTCCTTCACGCCATATCCGACGGCTAACACGAGGAGACTGATGATCACGAGTGATTCGCCTCGTCCGATCCGATCACCGCCGTCACTGAGCCGGGCGAGCCATGGATTCGAGAGATGATCGATCTGTACCTCGTTGAGGGACCGGACGAAGCGGGTCAGCGGGACATCCCACTCGAACAGGCCGAGAAAGGAAAGGAGCAGGGCGCCGCAGCAACAGGCGAGAGGCAGGAGATTCGCGGCAAAGGGTTTGGGAACACTACGTTGTTGCAGTGACCCATCGGCGTTCGACGCTCGCCCCTCGCCGGATGGAGTCATGGCACCCAATCGGCAAGGAACAGGTTGAACTCTCCCGGGCTTTTCGCATTCCGGTCCGAGACCCAGACCAGCCGTTTGCCGTCCGGTGAAAACATCGGGAAGCTGTTGAACTGTCCGTCGAACGTGAGCCGCTCGAGGCCGGCGCCGTCGTCGCCGATCAGGTAGAGATGGAAACTCGGGCGGGCACCCTCTCCCCTGGTTTCCACATTGGAGGAAAAGATGATCCGCTTGCCGTCCGGATGGAAAAACGGTGAGAAGTTGGAGGCGCCGTTCGACGTTACCGGCCGCTTGCCGCTGCCGTCCGCGTTCATGACGAAAATTTCGAGCTGGCCCGGTTCCACCAGACGCTGTTTCAGCAACTCCTGGTACTTGGTCACCTCGGCCGGGTCGGTCGGATGGGACGCGCGGTACACGATGCGCTTGCTGTCAGGCGAGAAGAAGGCTCCGCCGTCGTACCCGACCTCTTCGGTCAATCGCCGCGGTCTCGTGCCGTCGAGATTCATGGCATAGAGATCCAAGTCACCGTCACGAACGGAGGTCCAGACGATCGTCTTCCCGTCCGGCGAGACGGTGGCTTCGGCATCATAGCCCGGGGTGTTTGTGAGCCGCTGCATCTCCTGCCCATCGATGCGGACGGCATAGAGATCGTACTCGTCCAAGGCCCAGCGGTAGGCGCCTTCGCGCGGAGGCTTCGGCGGGCAATTGGGTCCGGCTGCATGGGTCGAGGAATAGAGCACGCGGCGGTCACCCGGGAAAAAGTATCCGCAGGTCGTCGCCCCGGCCCCTGTGCTGACCAGCCTCACCGTGTCGCTTTCGAGATCCATGACGTACATCTGGTAGCAGCCGAGCGGTATGTCGGATGGCTTCAGCGCCGCCGCGAACGTGTCTTTCATCCAGTTGTTCGTGGATTGGAAGATCAGCTTGGTGCCGTTGAACGAAAAGTAGGCCTCGGCGTTCTGCCGGCCGAACGTCAGCTGCCGCACGTTCGTGAGATGCCGCTCGGCCGACGACGCCGGGCTCGCGTGTTTGGCGGACGGCTCCGCGCTTCCCGAGCCGGGAGCCAGCAGAATGATCAGCGCTCCGACGGCGACAAAACGGCTACCGCACGACTGGCTCCGCATCGATCGAGACCTCCATCCGGTCCGCCGAAGAAGCCCATTCTCCACGGGCTGCCACGGCGCCGTCCTGAAAGACCACATAACTGTTCCATCCGTAGAAAAACAGCAACCGAGCCACCGACGACGCAGCTCGTGGCGTCACGGCATAGAGCAACGTCAGCACGCTGTCCGGCTGATCCCCACGCCGGCAGCTGACCAGCACTGCCGTTCCGGTCCCTTCGTACACCGTTCCGCCGACCGTGACCCCGTGGTCGCTCAGGGAGAGCCGGTCTCCACAGTGGGGCTGCAACAATTCGGCGATGCGACGGCGGGTGCCGGGATGTCCCAATAGTAGCACCGATCCTTGCTTCGGCAACAGGCCGCCTTCGGCCAGCGACATGATGGTCGTACGTTCGGATACCGGCTTCCCTGCATCCTGTGCTTCGATCCGACTCGTCACATCCCGGAAGGGATGCCGCTCTGACGGGTCTGCCGGTACGGCGGCGATCACGGACCGGCCCGGATCCGTCACATAGTGGTTCAAGACCGGCGGCAGGTCCCGACGGGGAATCCGCCGCAGCAGCATGGAGTCAGGATCGAGTGAGACGCGCAGGGGCTTGGCCGGTAGATCGATCTTGA
>CAZPYP010000061.1:0-4675 GCA_964590845.1 uncultured Nitrospira sp. | reverse complement strand
CCGCTGTACTGGGTTACCAGCCGTTTCAATCCCGACCAGAAGGCGGCCTCGCCCACTTCCTGACGCAGCAGGTGAAAGACCATCGCGGCTTTCTGATACCCGATGGCATTGTCTCGCTCGTCCTGCTTCTGCGTAAACTGCCCGAGCGGATAATCCCGACCCGGAGGGACGTGCAGGTTGTATCCGCGCACGAGCAGCTGCCGTTGATCCCGAGCCTGCGTGGAATCCTTGAGGATTTCGTACCAGTAATAGTTGGCGAGATACGTGGTGAGCCCTTCCACCCAATTACCGCGGTCCACGCGGTTATACACGGAATTGCCGATCCAAGAATGAACGATTTCATGGCCGAGGGCATAGGGCTGGACATAATGTCGCTTGATGATTCCACTGCCCAGCAAGGTGAACGACGGCATACCCAGCCCGCTGGAGAAGAAGTTCTCGACGACGGCGAAGGTCTCGAATGGGTAAGGCCCCAGCAGCGGGATGTAGGCGTCGAGATACCGCGCTGTGGCGTCGAGATATTCATCCGCGAGAGCGGCGTCATCGGGGAACAGATACGTAGCCAGTTGAATGCGCTGTCCTGTGTCGGCGGTCCAGTCGCGGGTTTTGACCGTAAAGCGGTTCGCAACGAGCGTGAGCGCCTCGCTGGGCAGCGTGCTTGTCCACTCCGTGACTACAAAGCCGGTTTGACGGCAGCGCTCGACTGGGCAAGGCCGGATGGTGCGAGGCTTGGCTTGCGTGACGGGGGTCCAACTCTCCGGCAAGGCGACTTGCAGGTCGAACGTGCTGAGCGACTTTGCTATGTCTGGATACCATTGCGTTTCACTGCTGAGGTAGATGCCTTCGGATCCGATATGTCCGGCTGTTTCGCTGGGGGTGACGAAGCGCAGGTGCCGGGGTTCTCGGGGAGGATCGTTGATGATCCCATGATAGGCCAGCGCCAGACGCATCGTGCCGATCGACACCGCGGCGGCCGGGATCGTGATCACCTGAGCGGAGCGGCCGTCTTGCGCGTGCAGCACTTCGAACGGAAGTTCGTGCGTCGTATCGTCGCCCAGCGTCACGCGATCGACGATCAGCCCCGACGCCAGTGACAGTTGGACGACTTGCCGGTCCCCGACATCGAGCTGGAGCCGATCTTCCGCAATGAGACCATGACCAGCCGGATCGATCTGTACGGTGAGATTGTGATGGACGATGGTGATGCCCGAATGCCGCTCAGCTGAGCGAGCGGTTGAACCAACCGGCACGAAGATGAGAGAGACGGATAGGACGACAGAGGAAATCAGCAGGGCGCCGGTCCGGATGAGCATCCGGAACTATTAACATTCACGACAGACGAGCACAAGCTGGATGATGGCGAGCATCTTCTCCAAATCGACCGGTTTGGTGAGCACTTCCTGCGGATGGAGCGCCCAGGCTTCTTCGAGCACTTCTTCGTCGTGGCTCCCGGTGATGATGATCACCGCGCCGGCGTACTCCCGCTCGCGAAGCCGCCGGAGCACCTCGACACCGTTCATGCCGGGCAGGAACAGATCCAAGAGCACCAAATCAGGCGGAGCTTGCTCAATCATGGCCAGAGCGTCGGCTCCGTCTTTCACACCGAGCGCCCGATAGCCCCGAAGGCCGAGGAACTGGACGAGCAGGTCGCGCACGAGTTGTTCGTCGTCGACCACCAACACCGTCTCGCCCATGTCGACGCCGGGGCCCGGGAACGCCACGGCTCGCTGTTCTCCCGACGCCTTGACCGGTGACTGCACGACCCGATTCACCCCTTCGACGAGCACGTCGAGCGAGAGCCCCTTTCTGATGAAATCGGTGACCCGAAGCGCCCGCGCCTGATTCTCCTGCACCTCGGTCGCACCGCCGCCGAGGATGATGACCGGGGCCTGGGGATCCATGGCGCGGATCTCTTTCAGCACAGTCAGTCCATCCATTTCGGGCATGCGAAGATCGAGGATGGTGACGCGCGGGCTGTGCTTGCGGAACAGCGTCAGGCCTTCGAACCCGCTGGTGGCCGTGTGCACTTCGTACCCGTGGCGCGTGAACACCGCCTGCAAGAGGTCGCAGTTCATGCGGTCATCGTCGATGACCAGAATCTTGACCATCATCCATCCTTATGAAATCACTGATGATTCGTGCTTGTCCGATCTCTGGCGAGCCTAACACAGGACCGGAAGGTTGAGAAGCAAATGACGGGATCCGGCACTGTTACTCGGTGGCACCGAGGAGGGCATCGACGAACGCGTCGGCACGAAAATCCTGCAGGTCGTCAACCGCTTCTCCCACTCCGATCAGGCGAACCGGCAGCTTGAGTTCATCGGCAATCGCTACCACGATTCCTCCCCGGGCAGTGCCGTCCAGTTTCGTCAGGGCCAAGCCGGTCACCTTGACCGCCTGATGGAACTGCCGGGCTTGAGCCAGCGCATTCTGGCCCAGCGTGGCATCCAGCACGAGCAGGACTTCGTGAGGTGCCCCGGGCAATTCTTGTCCGACGACTTTGGCGATCTTCTTGAGCTCATCCATCAAATTGGACTTGGTATGGAGCCGGCCGGCTGTATCGATCAGAACGACATCGGCCTGACGGGCCTTGGCCGCCGCCATGCCGTCGAAGGCCACGGCAGCCGGATCGGCCCCATGTCGATGACGAATCACTCCGACGCCGATTCGGTCGGCCCACACTTGAAGTTGATCGATCGCGGCGGCGCGAAAGGTATCGGCCGCGACCAGCAAAGGCTTTTTACCACCCTGCACGATTCGTTGGGCGATTTTGGCGATGGTGGTGGTCTTGCCCACGCCGTTGACGCCCACCACCAGGATGACGAAGGGTTTGGATCCTTTGGCGATCAAGCCATCGAGAGAGAGCCCGGATGCCGGCTTGAGGACGGACAACAGGGTTTCTTTCAGTCCGTCTCTGACGCGAATGGCTTGTGAGGCATCGGTGCCCTGCAGCGATTCTTTCAGCCGCTCTATCACGCGGGTGGTGACGGAGGCTCCGAGGTCGGCAGTAATCAGAGCGGTCTCGAATTCTTCCAGGAGCGCCGGATCGGCGGCGCGGCCTAGGAGCCGGTCCAACGAACCGCGCACCACCGAGCGGGTCTTCGTCAACCCATCGCTGAGTCGTTGAAGCCATCCCATCAGACCGCCCGCCTTTCTCGCGGTTTGGTTGAGCGCAGGCCGCCGACTCGCCTTGAGACGCGGGGCAACCCCGATACCGTTCCCACACGGCTCAAAATCGTCCGTTCCTGCCGCAGCATGCGACGAGCCTCCGATTCACTTCGTTCATGATCGTATCCGCAGAGATGGAGGATGCCATGGACCAACAGGATTGTAACCTCGCGATCCAAGCTATGGCCTTTCTCGCGTGCCTGCCTCAGGGCGGTTGGCGCAGAAATCACGACATCTCCCAAGGGCACCGCGTCATGTGGTTGAGGTCCCGAGGCTTCCCGCATCGCAAACGCCAGCACGTCGGTGGTCCGATCCTTCTTTCGATATTCCCGATTGAGTCGTCTCATCAACCGATCGCCCACGATCGTCAGGCCCAATTCTGAAGAAGGTTCTCCTACTTCACCCAATATGCGTTGCGCGAGCTTCGTCAACCGCGACACATCAAGCCGCATCGCCCGAACCTGATTCCGGATGTATACCGGCATTAATGGGGCTGGCCCTGACTGTCTTTTGGTTGCAGCGAGGTGGAAGGACTTATGGTGCGAGACTGGAGAGACGGAGCGGATCGGCGAGTCGACGAGCCGGACGACTGTCCTGATGGCTGATTTATGGCCTGGTGCTGATCATAGGCCTTGATGATGTCCTGAACCAGTTTGTGACGGACCACATCCTGCTCGTTGAAATAGACGAAACGGATGCCCTCGACGTGCTTGAGGATCTCGCGCACTTCGATGAGACCGGACAGCTTCTCGGGGGGAAGATCGACCTGTGTGATATCGCCGGTGACGACCGCTTTGGAGTTGAAACCGAGGCGCGTCAGAAACATTTTCATTTGCTCGGCCGTCGCGTTCTGCGCTTCGTCCAAAATCACGAACGAATCGTTCAGGGTTCTGCCGCGCATGAAGGCCAGGGGCGCGATCTCGATGTCGCCCCGCTCGATCGCCCTGGTCGCCCGCTCCATATCCATCATATCGAACAGCGCGTCGTACAAAGGACGAAGATAGGGGTTCACCTTGGCAAACATGTCGCCCGGAAGGAAGCCGAGTTTCTCACCGGCTTCGACTGCTGGCCGAGCCAGGATGATGCGGCTCACCTCCCGCTTCAGCAGAGCGCTGACCGCCATGGCCATGGCCAGATAGGTCTTCCCGGTCCCGGCCGGGCCAATCCCGATCACGATGTCGTGGTTTTCGATGGCCTCGATATACGTCTTCTGTGTCGGGGTTTTCGGCGCGACGAAGCGTTTCTTAGTGACGATGGTGGTCGCACTGGACAAGAGTTCTTTGAGTGGCGTCTCGGGACTTTGTTTGAGGGCGCTCAAGGCGTGTGTGATGTCGTCAGGCTGCAGCAGCATGCCCTCGTTGGCCAGACCTGCCAGTTCCGTGAGGACTCGTTCTGCGTATCGAGTGGCGTCCGGAGCGCCGTCGAGGGTAAGTTCTTCGCCGCGCGCCGAGAGGCGCACGCCGAGGTCGTCTTCGATCAGCTTGAGGTGCCGGTCGTGGTGACCGAA
>CAZPYP010000060.1:13312-14930 GCA_964590845.1 uncultured Nitrospira sp. | reverse complement strand
TCCGACCGGAGCGTCCAGCCGGGATGGACACAGGTGACGTATTCGAGATGCGCCCAGACCTCGTCCATCTTGCCGATGTCGAGGGATTGAAACGCGTCGTAAAACTTTTGGTTGGCTTTGGTGACTTCTTCGATCCGCTGCTCGAGCATGAGGCCTCCAGGGGAGGCCATCATACTGCAACAGGCGCGAAAAGAGCGAGGGAGAGGAATCCCGCAAATTATTGTGACAGATCGGAGAACGCGTCGAACGGTTCTTCACGCCCTAGCGGCACACCGGTCAATTTAAGCCCACACCGTTCGGCGACGGCGCTTAACCCCATCAGCCCCATGGCGGTAATGGCGACGGATTGACGGGCAGGCAGTTTGGCGGACACCCAGATGCCTCGTTCACGCCGCTCGACGACGAAGGCCGGACGTCCCGCGGTCGTGTCGTCGCGAAGCGTCACGAGAAATTCGTCTCCCTGCTCGTTCTCCAAGAGAATTCCTTTGACCTTCATGTCGCCTCTCCCGTCCAATCGTGCATTGCATCCCGCGTCGGCTGCCCACTCACATGCATGCAAGCGGCATGTCAGCCCGCCGATACGAACTATCCCGGAGCGACAGGAGGGAGACGCAAGGAATATACCCTTGAAGGCGGAATGAGAATTCCGTTACCGATAAGGAAGTTAAGAAAAACTACGCATAGGTGTTTTCAATTAGATGTGTATGGTTTCCCCCTACAGCCTGTGTCAATCTGACTCACTGAAAGAATATGCAGGGATTAAGCGGGCTGTGGATAAGGAACAACGCCGCAGGCGCTATTCTGTTCGGCTTGTCTGCCGTCCGACCAGCCAGACGCCCGCAAGGATCAGCGCAATGCCGACGACCTCAACGATTCCCACCGACTCCTTGAGGATGAGCGCGGACAAGGCCACGGCTGCGACCGGCGTGAGATTGCCGACCACCGACGCACGCGAGGGGCCGATGCCTTTGACACCGAACAGCCAGGCCTGTTGCGCCACGGCCGTGGCAAATAGGATCAAATACATCAACGCCAGCCAATCGCTTACGGAGACAGACGCGACTCCCGCCTCCAGCATCTTTCGGTCGGTCGCCAACAGCGGCATTTGCAACACCGTCGCCACGAGCAACGTCGTCCAATTCACCGTCAACGGCGAGAGCCGCTCCATGATACGACGGCTCCCGATGCTGTAGAGCGCCCAACTGGCGACCCCGAGAAACACGAGGAGACCGCCGACGAGCGGCTGTTCGCCGGCTTGCTGAAACCCCGCCACAGACACGAGCCCGACGCCGACAAAGGACAACAGGCCTCCGGCCATCACCGCCCGCATCGGCACGTCTTGAATCAACAGGGCTGAGAGCAGCACCGTCACCACCGGAGACGAGCCGATGATGACGCCGGCCACGGCGCCGCTCACGTACTTGAGTCCGATGAGGATCAACAGGTGGTTTCCGAGCACGCCGAGGCCGAGCCAGCACAGTGTCCGAACGTCCGCGGCGGTCAACTTCGCGATCGTCCCTTCTTGCCACCACCAGGTGCCCACGAGGATCAGCAGTCCGCCGATGTCCCGCAGGACGGATGCTTCGACGGCAGAAAAGCCGCTGAGGGCCAGCTTTTG
>CAZPYP010000060.1:3586-13212 GCA_964590845.1 uncultured Nitrospira sp. | reverse complement strand
GCATGATCCCCGGGATCATAACATTTCCGTAAGGAGGTCGGCCCATTGAAAACGCTGAAGGCGCTGGAGTCTCTACGCGGCGAACTGCTCGAAATTCAGCGCATCAACAGCGCCGCATCCGTCCTGTCCTGGGATCAGGAAACCCACATGCCCGCGGGGGGCGGCGTGGCCCGCGCCGAACAGATCGCCACGCTTCAGGGCCTCGCGCACAAACGCCTCGTTTCATCGGAGCTGCAGCAACTACTCGGCCGGGGGGTCGACTTGGAGACCGGGCATCCCCTCGACGACGACGGGGAATTATGGGACGAATCATCGCAGGCGCTGCTCCGCGAGGTGTGGCGCGACTACAGCCGAGCGAAGAAACTTCCCTCCGATTTCGTCATCAAACTCAGCCGCGAATGCTCTCTGGCACAACAGGTCTGGGCCGAAGCGAAAGAAGACAACGCATTCGCCGACTTCTTACCGAACCTGCGAACCATTGTCGGGTTGAAACGGGAAGAGGCGGACTATCTCGGCTACAAGGAGTCGCCCTACGACGCATTGCTCGACGTCTATGAACCAGGATCAACTATCGCGGGCCTCCGTCCTCTCTTCGGTCAACTCAAAGCGCGCCTCGTTCCGCTCTTGAAACGTATCCAGAACAGTCCGTCGCAGATCGACGACGGCATCCTGTTCCATTCATACGACACCGCTCGCCAGCTGGAATTCGGCCGGCTCGTGCTGATCGCGATGGGGTACGACTTCGAGCGGGGCCGGCTGGACTTGTCCTCGCACCCGTTCACCACGTCCTTCCACCCGACCGACGTGCGCGTGACCACACGGGTCCATGAACACGATTTGGCATCCTGCCTGTTCAGCTGTATCCACGAGGGCGGCCACGGCTTGTACGACCAGGGTTTGGACCCGCAGTACTACGGCACCCCCCTGGGAGAATCCGTCTCACTGGGCATCCATGAAAGCCAGTCGCGGATGTGGGAAAACTGCGTCGGACGTTCCCGAGCCTTCTGGCGCTTCTTTTACCCGATCCTGCAGCAGACGTTTCACCATCAGCTTCGCTCGGTGGACGCGGAGCATTTCTACGCCGCCATCAATCGCGTGAAACCGTCGCTGATTCGCGTCGAGGCGGATGAGCTGACCTACAACCTTCACATCATGTTGCGGTTCGAAATCGAGCAAGATCTGATCGAAGGGCGAACCAAGCCGGAGGACTTGCCGGACATCTGGAATCGTAGGATGCAGGACTATCTCGGCATTACGCCGCAAACCCATACGGAAGGCGTGTTGCAAGACGTGCATTGGTCGTTCGGCGCCTTCGGGTACTTCCCGACCTATACGTTGGGGAATCTGTACTCCGTGCAGTTTTATGAGCAGGCTCGGCAGGAAATTCCGCATCTGGAAGACGAGATCGCGGCGGGGCAGTTGATGGTCCTTCGGCGCTGGCTCGGGCAAAAGATCCACCGCTGGGGCCGCATGTTCACGCCCGACCGGCTGGCCCAGCGCGTGACGGGAACCAGCATCAGCCCTGAACCGTTCCTCCACTATGTCGAGCGGAAGTACGGAGAGTTGTACCGACTGTAGCCCGGCCTCCGAGCGTGCTGCGGGCCCGGTCGTTCAGTTCCCGACGTGCTAACGTAGACCGTCCCGATACCCCATAGCCAGATTGATCTTGCTCTGCAGGGCGGGAGTAAACGTAAACTCGCCTTGCACTTCGATCCTCGAAGGCACGAGGAGCGTGGTGTGGAACACGATGTCGCGGATGGGGATTTTGAAGGCGGGGTCTTGCGGCGTGCTGAGTTCGACGGCTTCCACCGAGTTGGTAATGGCCCCGCTATCCTGCGGCGCATAGGTGGCAATCACGGCTTTGATGATCTCGACGACTTTTTCGTTGGGCTCGACTCCCGCGATGCCCTTCTCGATGAGCGGGAACACTTCGTCCCTGGCTTGATCGGACGGGCTGAAGTTTTCGACTCGTTCTTTCCGGCGCAGGGAGGTCAGATCGTTGTCGAGATCCTTGCTGAACGCGCCATAGGCGAACCGCACGAACTCGAAATGGAATCCCTTCAACCCCTTTCCGAACAACTGAAGCTCGCAGAGGAAACACAGTTGCTGCAGCTTGACGTCGCTCAGCAGACCATGCGGTTCCGCCGCGAGCAAAACATAGAGCAGCAGCGCGCGATCGACGGTAATCTGAGCCGGTGTTCGCATACCTCCTCGGCGGCCGACGACGGACGGTCGGCAAGGCGTGCACTATAGACAGCGGCAGTCCAACCCGTCAACGCCGCCCCTTGACCGAACCGATCGCTTTCGTTTCTAATGGCGTCTTGTTCAAAGGAGCAGTCATGGCGGCCGGCAAGTTTGCGAAGGAAATGGATGCGCTCAAAGACCATCTGGCCAAGCATCAACTGAAGTTCACCCGTCAGCGCGAGCTGATCCTCAGCGCCTTTCTGAAACAGGAGCACATCACCGCCGAAGCCATGTACCACCAACTGGCGAAAGCCGATCCCCATCTGGGATTGGCCACGATCTACCGCACGTTGAATCTGTTTTGCGACGCGGGCTTGGCTCAGGCCCGCCACTTCGGATCGCAGACGCAGTACGACAACATTTCGCACAAGGGACATCACGACCACCTGATTTGTACCGGCTGTGGGAAAATCGTCGAATTCGAGAACTGTGAAATCGAGAAGCTGCAGGAAGAAGTGGCGACACGAAACGGCTTTACGATCCAAACCCACCGGCTCGAGCTCTACGGCCTCTGCTCCCGCTGCCGTCATTGACCCCATCGTGTTTTTTTGGTACAATTTTGAGACAGCTTATCAATTTCAATTAGAGGCGGCCGTCTTATGCCTATCCAGATCTTGAGCGCTTCGGCGGTCCGAAGTTTACTGATGAGCGCCTTCGCCCTTCTGGCGCTGCTCCCTCTCGTCGCTGTCGCCGCTCCACCCGACCAACTGACGATTTATTCAGGCCGAGCCGAACGGCTGATTAAACCGGTGCTCGACGACTTTACCGCCAAGACCGGAATCAAGGTGGAGTTGTTGTCCTCCGGCACCACAGAACTTGTGAACCGCCTTAAGGCGGAGGGCGATCGCACCAGCGCCGACGTGCTGATTACGAACGATGCGGGCAGCCTGGAACAAGCCAGAATCGCGGGATTGCTGCGCCCTCTCAATATGCGCGAGGTGGAGCGAGCCATCCCCTCGCAGTTTCGGGCGCCGGACAATGCCTGGGTCGGATTGTCGGGACGCTTCTGGATCATCGTCTACAACAAGGCCCTGGTCAAGCCGGAGGAGCTGAAATCGCTGCTTAACCTGGCCGATTCGAAATGGAAGGACAAAATCGCCATACCCAACTCCGGCAGCGAATACCTGCAGGCCGGAGTCTCGGTCATCCGCGCGACGCACGGCGATGACGCGACGAAAAAGTTCCTCACCGGTTTACGCGACAATGCCGGTTCGCAGGTGTACCAGAAGAGCTCACAGATCGTGGATGCCGTCGCCAAAGGCCAAGTAGCCGTCGGCATCGTCAACCACTACTACGTCTACCGGCATCTGGCGGCCCAACCGACCGCCCCCATCGCCGTGTTCATGCCCGACCAGCAGGAGGGCGGGATGGGCGCGATTATGAACGTGGCCGGAATCGGCATTCTCAAGTCCACCAAACATCTCGACAGCGCCAAATTGCTGATCGAATTTTTGGTGGCGCAAGCCGGGCAGAAGCTGTTTGCCGACTTGGACAAGGAATATCCGCTCCACCCGGACGTGAAAGCCGATGCGGCCCTCGTGGAACGGAAAAACTTTCGAGCGGCGCAAGTCCCCCTGACCAAACTCGCCGAGCTGCGAGAACCCACACTGACCCTGATCGAGCAAGTGGGCCTCCGGTAACCGCAGGAGCCCATGACCGCCCTTCGCCAACAGCTGACCGCCCCGCTGCAATTGATCGCGCTCGCCAGCGCCGGCTTAATCGTCTTGCCGCTCGGCTATGTCTTGTCTCAAGCCCTGTTCGCCGATCCGGCCGTGTGGAGCCGCCTCTGGAACACCAGAATCCCCGAACTCGTCTCCAATACGGTGTGGCTGGCTGCCAGCGTCGCCTTCTTGACGCTGATCCTCGGCGTTTCCACGGCCTGGCTGGTGGCTCGCGTGGACTTTCCTGGGCGGCGAATCTGGGAAGGCGCGCTGGTCCTCCCGCTGGCCATGCCGACCTATGTGCTGGCCTATGTCTATTCCTATCTGCTGGGCTTCGGCGGCCCGGTCGAATACCTCTGGCAGTTGGCGGCGGGGCCCCAAGCCAGAATTCCCTCTCCCCACAGTTATTTCGGCGCCACCCTTGTCATGACACTGGACACGTTCCCGTTCGTCTATCTCTTGAGCCGGAGCGCCCTGCTCAGCATGAATCTGTCGTTCGAGGAAGTGTCGAGAGCCAGCGGGATCTCCCGATTGGCCACACTCTGGCGAGTGACCCTGCCGCTGATGCGGCCCTCGATCGCCGCGGGGTTGGCGTTGGTGATCTTGTACGTCGTGTCGGACTTCGGGGCAGTGTCGCTGCTGAGATACCAGACGTTGACCTACGCCGTGTACCAGCAGATGACGGGACGGTCGGACAACGCGGCCGCAAGTATACTCAGCCTGGTGCTCGTCGGTTTAGCCCTGGTGTTCTTGGTCACGGAACGTTGGTTTCGTCACCGAAGCCGCTTCTACCAAACGTCCGGGCGTTATCGGATACCACCCCGCCATCGATTCGGTTGGCTCGGCACCGGTGTCGTGACCGCCTACTTGGCTTTGATCGTGGGCGCATCGTTCGCCGTGCCCGCCTATCTCCTGATCAGTTGGAGTCTCTCTCCGGAAGCCCAAGCCACCGTCGACAGCCGCTTCTACGGCTTCTTCCTGAACAGCGCCTTCTTGGCCGGCTGCGCGGCGACCGTCGGAGTTTTTGTCGGTCTGCCGCTGGCCTATCTGGCAAGCCGGCGGCCGACGTGGCTGAACCTCGGTTGCCTGCAGGCCGCCTACGCCGGCTATGTGCTCCCCGGCCCTGTCGCCGCCTTAGCTGTGCTCGTGCTCTGCCTCAACCTCACCCCCTTCATCTACGGCTCGGTGGTGGTGCTGATCGTCGCCTATGTGATTCACTTCCTCCCGGCGGGACTCCAATCGTTGGAACCGGCGCTTCAACAGATTACGCCCAACCTGGAAGAAGTGGCCCGCACACTCGGGCTGACCGTCCGGCAAACCTGGCACAAGGTCACGATGCCGCTGGTGCGCAACGGTTTCATCGTCGCCTGGGTGCTCATGTTCCTGCAAACGATGAAGGAATTGCCGGCGACGTTGCTGCTGCGACCGGTCGGCTTCGATACGTTGGCGATCCGGATCTGGATGGAGGCTAGCGAAGAGTACTATCAACTGGCCGCGCCGTCCGCCCTGTTGATCGTGCTGCTGAGCCTCCCGACGTTGGTGCTCTTGGTCACGAAGGATTGGCGTGGAACCGCCGAGCGAGCCTGAGCTATGAAAACTCCTCCGACCGAACTCACGACGGCAATCGCATCGTCACCGCAACCGGATCTATTCACGTCGACCTCGTCGGTGTTGGAGTTACGCGGAATTTCTTGTGCATACGACCCTGGCCGGCCGGCCGTCCGCGATATTTCTTTGACGGCACGGGAGGGAGACATCCTCTGTCTCCTTGGACCATCCGGGTGCGGCAAAACCACGATTCTACGTGCGATCGCCGGATTCGAACCGGTGCAAACCGGCCAAATCTTCCTATCAGGCCGACTGGTATCTTCCTCGACACATATGACGCCGACAGAAGCACGGCGCGTCGGCATGGTGTTTCAGGAATACGCCTTGTTTCCACACCTGCGCGTCCGCGACAACATCGCCTTTGGACTTCGGCACCTGAGCCGTAGCGAGCGGAAAGCGAGAGTGCAGGAGATGCTGCGGGTGGTGGGCCTCGAAGGTTTCGATCGCCGGTATCCACACGAACTGTCCGGCGGCCAGCAACAACGTGTCGCGTTGGCCCGAGCTCTTGTGCAGAACCCCGTGGTCCTCCTGCTGGACGAACCGTTCAGTAACTTGGATCCGGACATGGCCGGCCGCATGCGCCAGGAATTGCACGACTTACTGAAGCGCACGAAAACCACCAGCATCCTAGTCACTCACGACCACGATGAAGCCTTTGCCATGGCCGACCGTATCGCGGTGCTCAACCAGGGGCGCCTGGAGCAGTTCGACACGCCCGAAACGATTTACCACATGCCTCAGAGCCCTTTTGTCGCCGACTTCGTCGGCCAGGCCGACTTCATTCCCGGAACGGTGTCGAACGGCATGGTGCATACGGAACTCGGCGAGTTTCCCAACACGCTCGAGTGTGAAGACGGGTCGGCGGTGGTCGTGATGATCAGGCCGGATGATATTCATCTGGTGCCGGCCAAACACGCCTCGTCGCGTGTACTGTCCAGACAGTTCCGCGGTTCGGAGAATTTGTACGCTGTGAGCCTCCCGTCCGGACAGATCGTCCACAGTAGTCAGGGGTCGACCAGCGTTTACCAAGAAGGCACGTCCGTCGAACTCCGCGTGCTCGCCTCCCACACGGTGCTCTTCAAGTCTCAGTAAGCTCAGGCTGTCGCGGACGTTGACAGCTCTTTTCGTCTTCTGGCAGCATGGGGCCATCAGCTGAGCCTACCCCGCCCGGGCACGGTGCCTCACTGCTTGAGTCGAAGGAGTCGCGCATGGACGCGTTGAAGGACGCAGTCGACTATGGAGTTATCGGCCTGTTACTGGCGCTGAGCGTCTGGTCGGTCGCCGTCGCCGTCGAACGCTGGCTGTTCTATCGCCGCATCGACCTGGCGGCGTTCGCCTCGCTCCAAACCTTGGAGATGACGCTGACCAAACGCCTGGTCGTCATCGGCACCGTGGCCGCGAACGCCCCGTACATCGGCCTTCTCGGGACGGTCTTGGGCATCATGCTCACGTTCCATACGATGGGCACCTCCGGCACCATGGCGGTCAATACCATCATGATCGGGCTGAGTCTCGCCCTCAAAGCGACGGCGGTCGGCTTGCTCGTGGCCATTCCCTGCGTCGTCATGAACAACGTGCTCCGCCGCCGCGTGTCGGAAATCGTCTCGCAGTACAAGGTGCTGCATGGATCGTGAGATCGACCAGATCAACGTCATCCCGTTGGTCGACGTCATGCTCGTGCTCCTGGTCATCGTCCTGACCACAGCCACCTTCATCAGTTCCGGCCACATTCCGGTCAATCTCGCCAAGGCGAAGGAAGCCGGCGACCGGAAAGACGTGCCGATCGTCATCACGCTGACCGCGGAAGGCCAGCTGTTCATGAACGACCGCGCGGTCCCGGAGGGAGGTCTGCCAGGAGCGCTGGCCGGGCTTCCGCACGAGTCCGCCGTCGTGGTACGTGCCGACAAAGTGACGTTGCTCGAGCGGTTCGTTGCGCTCGTGGACGAAGTCCGAGGGCTCGGATTTCACCAGGTCAGTCTCGAAGTGATTCGCCTGTGACCCAGCCCTCTGCCCCGAGGCGCAGGAGCGGCGGTGGGATCACATGGGTCGGCTGGGCTGCTTCTCTTTCCCTTCACTTCGCCATCCTTCTGGCTTCTGTCACCTTCCTGCAGCACTTGCGACTCTCCCCAGAATCCAAGCAGTTTCGTTGGGACGTCGCGATGATCGAGCCGAATCGACCAGCCGCCGACATGCCGCCATCTCCCATGCCCAACCCTATTCCCACCCTTTCTTCGAAGGCCACGACTTCCCATTTCGAATCCCCGTCACCGGCCGACGCAGCCGATGCGCTATCCACGGCTGAACAGGTGCCTGCGGCAGTCCAACCGACCGCCTCTCCGCCTTCTCCTGCCATGGAACCAAGCGGTCAGGCCGGCATCACACCGCTTCCTGCCATCGCACCACCAGCACCATCAATCGCCGCGTTGCCGTCGGAAGCACTCCCCTCCACAGCCACTGAATCCACGCATCGGTCAGAGCCTCGGGAACCACTAGCAGACCCGACACCGGCCCCAATACCTCAGACCTCTCCAGCCATCTCTGGCGACAATGCCGACTCAAGCACAGCGTCGACACCGTCACCGTCACAGCAGGTTGCGAGCGTACCTCCCTCAGGTGGTCTCGCATCTCCTCGGCAAGATTTAGGCTGGCTTATGGACCTCCTGCTTCAGCGCGTCAACGAGGTGAAGCGGTATCCGCCGCAGGCGAGATTGGAACAGGTGCAGGGGAAAGTCGTGGTGAAAGTGGTGATTCGGGAAGATGGATCAGTGACCGACGTGGAAATCGCCAAAAGTTCCGGCTCAGCGAGCCTGGATCAGGCGGCACTCGACGCGATGCGCCGCGCCGGACCGCTTTCGCTGCCTCGTCCATTAGGGAAACCAGCGCTGACGATCCGCATCCCGATCAGCTATTCGCTCGCGTCATCTTAGGCCCTTGTCTACGCTTGGCAGTCCTCCTGCTTCCACTCGCGAAGAATCTCTTGCTGATCGAATGTCAGCCGGTATATTCGACAATAACTCGACCTGGCATATCCGCTATATCCGCTGGTGCCGCTGCCGCGGTCGAAGTAGATCCATTCCGTCTTGTTACCGTCCAGCCGTTCAGCCTTATGAGGCAATCCATACCGCTTGGCTACTCGTTCCATTGTGGCGAGATTGACGCGATCCTTGAAGTAATGCGTTTCCATCTCCGAACAAGCGCCGAAGGCCAAGCCGATCGCGACGACCGTCGACGTAAGGAGGATCCTCATAATAATCAGTTCCTTTCCGAGTTTTCCGTGAATCTGATCCGGCCTCGCAACCCGGACGAGAGGTGGACTCGCCCCTCCGCGTCTACGATGATCGCCTCGATATCGTCCAAATGTTCGATGAGCGCCATTCCCTTCTCCGGCCCCATGACGAATATCCCCGTGTCCAACCCATCGGCCCACACGCCGTCCTTGGCGATGACGGTGACACTCTGGCAGCCGCGAGCCGGCTGAAGTGTCGAGGGATCGAGGATGTGGTGATAGCGAATACCGTCCTTTTCAAAAAACCGTTCGTAGTCTCCGGCGGTTGAAATCGCTTCATCATGCAGATCGATCCAAGCCAGCACCGCGTCTTCACGTCGAGGATGTCGTATGCCCACTGGAAAGCCGCGGTCATTAGGGAGATGTCCAAACGCCTTGATATCACCGGACAGCGCGACGACCCCAGCCTGGGCTCCAGCCTTTTTCATTACGGCAACGGCTTGATCCGCTGCGTATCCTTTCCCGATGCCTCCCACGTCGATGCGCATTTCCGGTCGCTCCAGGTAGATCGTGCGCGCCCAGACGTCCGCGTGGATCGCTCGGAGGTCGACGGAGGCCTTCAGCGTTTCCAACTCGGCGGCCGCTGGAAGGTGTGGGTCGGCCGAGACATTCCACGCCTCGACCGCCGGACCAAGGGCGATGTTAAAGGCGCCATCGGTCATCTCGCCGATTTGCAAAGACAGACGCACGAGTGTGAGTGTCTCCGGACTGACGACCACCGGCTGTTTCCCGGCGGAGACGTTGACCAGAGAGAGTTCGCTGGTCGGTATCCATGTACTCAACAACCGCTCGAGCCTCTTGATCTCTAGGAACCCGGCTTCGACGGC
>CAZPYP010000060.1:0-3486 GCA_964590845.1 uncultured Nitrospira sp. | reverse complement strand
CCCTTGCACTACACTTCAGACGATTTTAATAATTGTTCTCAATTTCAACAGAGACGCGCCACACCATGGTTGCCACGCCAAGTCGTCCGAGCATCGAAGCGCACGAAACACGCTGTGAATGCGGCCAGCTGATCGCCAAGGTGCGCGGGCAAGGCCTGGAACTGAAGTGCAAACGTTGCAAACGTATCGTTGTCATCCCGTTCGCGGCCATCGAAGGATGGACGGATCTTTCCGCAGGTCAATCGTCATGAAAGGAGGGGTGTCTTCAGAATCTGCAAGGCGTCGTCAATCATTGAATGTATGCGGCCAGAGACCATCGAGTCCCGAGTCAGACCATCACCACTTATTCGTCCTGGAGGTTGCATTATGAGGATGCGGTCGATCCTCGGGGCTCTCGTCATTGCTGGCCTGTCGGCTGCGCCGGCTTTGGCCGTTGATATGACCCCGGAGGACATCAAAAAACTCGTCGATGAAGCGGTCAACAAGAAGATGCAGGAACATGAGCGTCGCGAAGGCCAAGCGGAGCGGGTAATGGAAAGGAAAGAAGGCCAGCCAGGCGCCCAACAATACCCGATTCCGACCGGCCCCATCACCGAAATCAAAGTCGAACGAAAAGGCGAAGAGAATGTCCCACTTTCGTTCGGCTCCACCGGTTCGGGGAAATTGATCTATGCCAAGCCCTTCTTGGCAGCACCGAAGGCCACCATCGGCGGTTATGCGGACATCAAGTTCAACGCGATGACCGGTCCCTCCCTCGACAATCCGAGCCGGAATACCTTCAATCAGGAACGGATGGTTCCGTTCATTTACGCCGACATCACCGACCACATCAAGTTCGCAACCGAAATCGAAATCGAGCGCGGCGGCCCCAACTCCCCAGGCGCCAACGATCCCAACGGTAACTCCACCGCCCGGGGATCGATGCAACTCGAGTTTGCGCAGCTCGACTACCTAATCACCGAGGCCCTCAACCTTCGAGCCGGCATCCTGCTGGTACCGGTCGGCAAGTTCAACTTGCTGCACGATTCGCCGTTGAACGACTTAGTGGATCGTCCGATGGTGTCCCGGCTCGTGATCCCGAGCACTTGGTTCGAGTCGGGAGCGGGTATCTACGGCACCCTCTATCCCAGCTCCTTGTCAAAACTCGACTACGAATTGTATGCCATCAACGGCATGGGCTGTAACGGCCAAGGGAGCACGATCACCGACCTGACCGGCACTCGCCCCTGCCGCGGCAGCGTCTCTCGCGATCTCAACGACAACAAAGCCGTTGTCGGCCGCGTGGCGTTCAGCCCCTTCCTCGGCGTTGAAATCGCCGGATCGGGCTACTACGGCACCTACAGCAACAGCTCGTCGGCCACGTCCAATCCGAACAATCGGGACAACCATATCGGCATCTACGCCATCGACTGGACGTTACAGCGAGGGCCGTTCGAGGTGATCGGCGAAGCCGCATGGACGAGGATCGAAGGCAACCAGGGAACGACCCTTACCACGCAGGGCCCCGACGGCATGCATGGCTACTACGTCCAAGGCAACTACCACTTCATGCCTGATTGGCTGAAGAAGGTGGCGCCCAACCACTTCACGGACGCCTCTACCTTCACCGCCGTGATCCGGTGGGAAACGGTCAACACCGACACCGGCGAAAAGACCAGGTTGGCGACCGGGCAACTGAGCAACCAACGGGACTTGCAACGGCTCACCCTGGGACTGAATTTCCGGCCTATTGAGGACACGGTGTTCAAGTTCGACTATCAATTCAACACGCAGAGAAATACCAGCGTGTCGAATTTCATCAACTCGCCGGGCAACGGAGCGCCGATCACGACGAACGGCGTCCGTATCGACGGCAATGGCTTCCTCTTTATGGCAGCCACGTATTTCTAACGGACGCTCCGCGCCGCCGGCTTGTCGGTGGCGCGGACTTCCCCCAATGATGATGGCGCTCTCACATATAAGATTACTTTGGGTCCTGAGCCCCCTGCTCCTCGTCGGCTGCTCCACCCTGACGGGGCTGCAAGAGCGCTACGTCGTGTGTCGTTACGACGATGTCTGGGAGGCCGCGGTCGAAAGCGTGAAGGACCGGTCGATCAAGGTGCAGGAAAAAGACAAGGGTAAAATCGAGACCGCCTGGTTGGAAATTCCGATACAAGGGCGAACGTATGGAGCCTTTCAACGCGAGATTCCCGACAGCAAGGACCGCTCGCGCATCATGATGTCGGTCAAGCAGATGCAGGACGTGGTCAACGTAAATTTCATCGAAGAGCGCCAACGCTGGGTCTTCCGTGGGGGCTCCCGGATGTTCGGATGGGCCGATACCGATCCCTCGAAAGAAGTCATGACCGATGTTCAGCAGAGACTGGACGCCAAACTGAAAGAACGAGGATGTTCGTCGACATGAAACACCTGTGGAGCGTCGCCGCTGTCTTGATCGTCCTGTCCTCAACCCCGGTTTGGGCCGCAGAGAGGATTTGGGACAACGAACTCCGTCGCTACTTGAAGGAGGACGACTTCAAGTACGAGGAGTTCATGACGGAGGAAGAAGCGGTCAAGACGGTGCTGCCGAAATCCAAGCAGATTCGCAAGGAGATGATTCGCTTAACCGCGACTCAGAAAGAACAGATCGAGCAGCGGATCGGCTGGAAGTTTCCCGAGGAAGAGTTCGAGCTCTACATCGGCCAAACCGGGGACAAACTCGACGGGTACGCGATGATCCACAACACGATCGGCAAGTACAAACATATGACCTACATGGTCGGTGTGGACCCGACCGGCGCCTGCACGGACGTCGAACTGTTGGTCTTTCGTGACGCCAAGGGCAGCGAGGTTGGCAAGAAGCGATTCAATGCCCAATATGACGGCAAGACGGTATCCGACCCCATCCGCATCAACAAGGACATCATCAACATCAGCGGCGCGACCATGTCGGTCCGCTCCATGAGCGCCGGCGTCAAGCGCGTGCTCGTGCTCATCGATGAGTTTTACTTGAAGCCGCAAGGCCTCGGCAGCGACACCGTGGCCGTGCGCAAAGACAAGGGATTTTTCAATACAATTTTCGGCAACTGACGATCAGAGGACCCCGCGTCCCCCCATGCGAAACTTTAACCAGCGATTTAAACTTCGTGATTCCGACCGACACATCCGACTCCTGTATACGCAATTTCTGCTCCTGATGCTGGCGGGATTTCTGTTTTCGTTCTATTGGGCCCATAGCATGACGAGTTTGTCGCCGCAGGGCATTGCCGAACACTACCGGGGATCAGACGCCACGTTCGGCGAGCCGATGTCATTCCGTGAACTTGCAGAAGTGACGCACTTCCACCTGTTCACGATGCCGGTTGTCTTCATGATCCTGGTCCATGTGCTCTATCTCACGAATGCGAGCCAGGCGATCAAGGTCTGGATGACCTGGTTGTCGTTTGCGGGAGTAGGATTGGATCTCGTGTCGCCCTGGCTAATTAGTTATGTGTCGCCGATCTTTGT
>CAZPYP010000059.1:12692-15003 GCA_964590845.1 uncultured Nitrospira sp. | reverse complement strand
CCGTTTCGCCCTATGCCTTCGAACGACTGGGCCCCAGGTCCCATCACGATGGTGACCTGGCTGGATACCCCAGGTGTGAACACCCCGGCGTGAGCCGCGGCGGCACAGATGGGCGAATCAACCAGATAAACATCGTAGCCCCAGATTTCTCGGTTCGTGCGGGTGTTGGCGGAACAGATGAACGTGACCACCCTGCCGACTTGAGACCGGAAGGCCACCGCGCTGGTGCTTTCCTCTGCCACGATCAAATGCTGTTGCGCAAGGGCAGGGCTTGATACGAAGGTCAGGAGGGACAATGCATACAACCGCACCAGATATGGGATCACCGTCGGCCTTGCATCTCGCCTATCCGTCAGCACGGTCACCTATTATCGCAATCCGCCTGTTTGCTCAGTTCACCGAGTTTCGTCAGTTCGGCTTCATGCGAGCGATAGAAAGTGACGTTGGCCATCTTCATCCCGGGCGGCAACTTGCCTCCCGGTTGCGCAAGCGCCCAAGACGCCATGCCGTTCTGGAAGAGCGAGAAGGAGAACAGGAGGTACTCGCGCGACGTCAACCCGGCTGCTTTGAGCGCCGACTTCACCGCCGGGACTCCGTCCAGGCGCGCCGCCAGGTCATTGAGCGACTTCGTTCCTTCCTCAGCATCGCAATCGTGCGGCATCTGTTCCGCCAACGGCTCCAGCTTCCGTACAGCCTGCTTATACTTGGCCAACGCCGCGTCGGTCAGCACGTAATCGGCGACCTCCTTCGTGTCGCGGTCGGCCAAACTGTGGGACACTACCGGCGTCAGCAGCGCGAGCGCGGCCGTTACCATGAACGCACCCTTGAACGTCTTGATCATGCCATTCCTCATCAAATCGACTCGGTTCAGAAACCGAGCGCCTTTTCCAGATCTTCCTGCCCCTTCTTGAACTGCTTCTTTTCCGCCGCGTCCTTCTTCCTTGTCAGCGCCTCAAGCTCCGCGGCCTTTTTCTTCAGCGCCTCTCTCTCGGCCTTATTGGCCAGTTCTTCCTGCTCCTGCGCGAGCGAGGTGGCCTGAACTGCCTTGATCGCGCTATCCGGCACCGTGGTCCAGACAAGCCGGTATCCCTGCCGTTTATAAGCCAGCTCTTGATAAGCCACGATGTAGCGAGTGGGGTAGCTACGCTGGCCAATCTGCCGTTCCTCTAAAACATAAACAGTGGGCGTCCCGTAGAGATTCGGCTGGTACGAGTCAAAGTAGATCCTGCCCATACTGCCTTGCATCGACACCGATTGCATTTTTTGCAGGTATGCCATGTACGCTTCCATGTTGGTCGGATCCGGGGCCTTTTCGCTCTGGAGCTGCTTTCCTGCTTCCCGTTGGACCTCATCCATCGCTTCTTCTTCGTCCTTGAGCTGATAGCGATACAGCTCCTTGAATTGGTCCCATTTATATGGACCTTTCTTGGCCTTGCCCTTAAAAAATGCCGCGGCGTCACCCTTGCGCACGACATAGGAGAGACGGCCCCTCGTGGCATCGCTGGTATCGAAGAGATAGACGCTGTCCGGCGCAACCGGCATTGAAAATTTCTCAGCATCAGACGGCTTCTCCGGGGTTCGTCCTGTGCGCATGGGCATAGCACGCTGCTTCAGCAACGCCAGGGCGCTTCCTTTCCCTTGGTTAAGCATGCTGGATACGGCATGCCTCACGTCCGGCACCGGATCATTGGTGAAGGGCGCAAGCTTGTCGACATCGCTGTCCTGAGGCCCGATCATGCCGATCGCATCCGCGGCGGCGATCCGCAATTCGACTTCGTGGCTCTCAAGCATCCGGACAATGACAGGCAGGTAGGTACGCCTCGTTGTTGAGCCGAGCCTCCGCAAATCTTCCTTGAGAATCTCGACGAACTCATTCCTGAGCTTTTCACAAGTCGCATCCTTCACAGGCTTGGCGGCGCAATCGTGAAGAAACTTGTCCACGGTCTCGTCCTTGGAGGGCCCTGCCCACGCAGGTCCTGAAAGAGCAGTGAGCCAGAGTGCCATGAAGCCCATGCCAAAGGCGGGTGCGAAGAAATGACGTTGTCTCATAGGTGGTCCTCCTGAGTCGCTGAATCTCGACTTAATTCGTGGCAGGTCCCCAACGGGTAGACATGCCATTTGGGTCGTAAGCGGGAGCCTGGTTATACCAATTCGCGCTCTTTTCGAGACGTCCATGCGACCGATCATCCTCTTCCTTATTTGCTTTGATTTGCTCTCTGTACTTGGGAAGTCGTACGATGCTGTCCGATTCTTTGACCTTGCACTTCGCAGGAAGCGATGTGAGTTCGTCATTGATTGTCTTGTAATCAAT
>CAZPYP010000059.1:3813-12592 GCA_964590845.1 uncultured Nitrospira sp. | reverse complement strand
ATCCTTGAGAATCCTCACCTCGAAAGCCGGCAGACCTTCGTCGGGCACCTCGATCACACGGTCCGGCCTGTCCTGTACGCGACGTTTCTGCTGGACCGCTCGCTCTATGGAACCGATCCCGCCGGCTACCATCTGCTGAATCTGTTGCTACACCTTGGTTCGGGGCTCCTCATCTATCGGATCCTCACCAGCGCCGTGACGGATGAACGCTCTCCTGTCCCGTTCTGGACCGCGTTACTATTTCTGATCCATCCCATCGCGACCGAAACCGTCACCTACATCTCCGGACGCGCATCGGGGCTGATGGTGTTCTTGTATCTTTCGTCCTTGCTCCTCTATGTCAAGTCGTCGGAACAGCCGGTGACTTCAATGCATCGCCGGCTCTACCTCGCAGCTGCCCTCGCGTGCTTCCTCCTGTCGATCGGCTCCAAGGAAACTGCCGTTACGTTTCCGGTCATTCTCTTGCTGTGGGATGTGGTCATCCGCAAGATGACCGGTCGCTCTCTCCGCACCGTCATCCTCGCCCGACATCTACCATTCTGGGTCGTCCTGCTTCTCGCTGCGGGATGGGCTTGGCACCACCCGCGTTATCACGCGCTCGCGCAATTCAGTGCCGGTATTCGCCCATTCACGGACCATCTCCTGAGCGAAGTGCATACCACCGTGTTTGCCATGCTGCTGTTCGTCGCTCCCTGGAATCAGAACTTTGATCATGATCTGCCGGAGTTCCATTCCATCACTGAATGGCCGCTGCCGGTCGACCTGTTCCTGCTGACGGGGATGTCCGTCACCGCGCTCGCGACATGGCGGCGCTCTCCATTGATTGCGATCGGCCTGGGCTGGTTCTTCATACAGCTGCTGCCTACCAGTGTGATCCCCCGAAACGACCTATTGAGTGAGCGCAACCTGTACCTGCCTGTAATTGGACTTTTGCTCGTAATCGTTGCGCTTAGTTCCCACCTCATTCACTGGATTCTGACGATCGTCCACCGCCCGGCTTTCATTCGGGTCGGCTCGGCCGTGCTTGCCACGGCCGTGATCGCCGTTCTCTGCATGTTCACGTACCAGCGGAATCTGCTTTATCAAGATCGGCTCCTGCTTTGGTCCGACGCGGTCGCGAAATCCCCCAACAAAGCCAGACCGCACAATAACCTCGGCTACGCCTATGCGCTTCGGGACGACTGGGACCGTGCCATCGAGGAATTTCGCACGGCGGCCAAGCTCGATCCCAATTTCATTCTGGCCCAGCAAAACCTCCGCGATGCTTATCTTCATCACGTCGGGCGGCAGTAGGAACAGGCTCCGGCGTCACTGGTGCCTGCCTCATTTTTTCTGACGAGAGCCGTCGCCCGTCGGAAAGGCGACCGTCCCCCCTTTCTTCAACCGCTCGTCCCTTGCAACACCGTCTGCCCGTAGCGCAACAGACGTGACGCCTGTTCCCATTGATCCATCATGTTCAAGGCGACGAGTAACAAGCGTTGTCCATCCTTGAACATGCTGGCGATGAGACAGCGCCCGGCTTTACTCGTGTAGCCCGTCTTCACCCCGTTGACATCCGGATCAACCAGCAACTCGTTCGTGCTATGAAGGGACATCTGCCTCGTCCCGTCCACCGTGCTGATCTCTCGGACCAGCGTCCGGACCATCATGGAGAAAAACGGCTGTTGAAGCGCCTGCTCGGTCAACTTGGCGAGATCCGCCGCCGTCGAATAGTGTCCGGGCGCATCGAAACCGCATGGATTGGCGAAATGGGTATCCCTCAATCCCAACGCTCGGGCCCGCTCATTCATCATCGCGACGAACCGCCGGTCATCGCCACCGACGTGCCAGGCCACCGCCTCGCAGGCGTCGTTCGCGCTCGCGACCAGCATGGCGGTCAGCAGATCGCGCAGGAGAAATAGCTCGCCCGGCCGGAACTTGTAGGCGGAATGATGCACGATGGCGCGGCGATGGATCTTCACGACCTCTTGCAGCGGCGCGGATTCCAGTGCGATCAGCGCGGTCATGATCTTGGTGAGACTGGCGGGAGGGAGCCGGCTGGTCGGATTCTTCTCCAGCAGGATCCGACCGGACTGCAGTTCGACCAGGTACAGGGCGGAGGCCTTGATGACAGGACGATCCTCGCCGGCCTGCCCACCGTCCTCTGCAAGAACGGCACGAGGCAATGCGGTCAGCGCTACCACGAGAATGGCGACAGCCAGCCGTTTGCCTCGCAGAAGATCGGCCATGCCGCGCCCTACCGGCCGAACAAACCCTTCATGAAATTGCCGGCCTTCTCCATGTCGGACGGCTCTTCCCGAGCGGGCGGCGCCTCAGGAGCCGGAGGCTCGTCCGGAACCGGCATCCGCTGCGGCCGTCCGGTCTGAGGTCTGGGAGTCGTCGGCATGCCGCGCTGTCCCATGCCTTCGCGGCCGCCCATCATCCCCATCATGCCACCCATGTCGAGCTTCGTGAACCCCTCCGGGATCTCGAACAGTTTTGGTTCCTGCCTGCCGACCTTGAGATTGCTGAGTTCCGTCAGCATACGCTTCTTGTCGTTGCCCTCCTTATAGAGGAGGTCTTGCTTGACGTTGATGCCCTCTCGGGTCCGCCACGAAAACCCTCCGAATTTCTTGCCGTCCGTGCTCGTCGCGATAGTTTTGTACTTCGTCACCCTGACGCCGTTCAGCGTCTCCTCGCCGACCACGGTGTCTTCATAGGTCCATTGAGACGTGTCGGGACCCTGACCCTGCTGACGGGGCCCGCCCAGCGCCTGTTCCATGTACATGTGCTCCGACGACATCAAAATCCACATGAGCTTGGTGTCGTACCGAAAAATCATGACCGCTCCCTCGCCGGCACCCGTCAGCGTTTCCTTGCGCTCCTTGGTCGGCGTGACGTAGACCTTCTGTTGGATCGTGCCTTCCTCGTTCTGCACCGTTTCGTCCGCCGAGTATTCGGCCTGCGGGCGGCTCATAAGTTGGGCCGCGTCGGCAGGGCACCAGATCGAGACAGTCGCGAGCGCGATCAGGACGACAAGGATGTGTGGCATGACGAATTCTCCTTCTGAAACGTGGTGAGGTTGCTGCAGTCAATTCGGCCGGCCTGGCTCCGCAGCCGGAAATACGAGCCACGGAAGACGAGAAGACTGACGCCGTGAAGGGTATCCCTTGTGTGAAAAGAAGTAAAGATAGGATTTGGGAAAAGCGTGGGAGGTGTGTATCGACCGGTACGCCTTGCCTGCTGGCCCTTAGGGCCCCCTTGACTCACCGTCGACCGGAAGCGATCCTAAAAGGTATCCTGGGAGGCCGCCATGAAGCCGGGGTAGCCTTCGAGTCGTTCGTCGACAGCCCGCTGTCTCTCTCAACCGCCCTCGCCGGACTTGCGCCACGAGGGCGTTGTCGTTTCTTCCCCCCTTCTCACCAAGGAGGTTGCACCATGAAGACCTCGATCATCCTCGTCGCCACATGCGCGCTGGTGCTATGCACATGGTCTGTGGCCGGCGCGAATCCGGACATGTTGCCGAAGCACCCTGGTTATCCCATGGGCAAAGCCGTCGATCCGGTGAAGGGCCAACCCTTGGCCAACGATCCTGGCCAAACCAATGCCGTCGGCGAAGCCTCGTTATCCAAGGCCGCGTCCTTCGACGATGGGCATGTCAAGCAAAGCCTGTCGATCAACGAACATGATCAACGGCTGCTGGAGAAACCCGGCGCCGGCATCTTGCCGAAGGTCCAGGGGCCCAACATCAAGATTGAACCACCGGTCAAAGAAGGAACCAAGGTCAACGCCGCTCCGAAGTAAGCCTTTGCGCTGGTCGACGAACCGATCGGCCGGATTCAGGACCCCGTTCCGGAATCCGGCCTTTCCCCTACCGGTATGACGAGTCCGATCTCGATTTTTCGGCAGCTTCGACTTGTTCTCCATCGCCGAACCGGATAGGATCGCGCAGGCCGGGTATTATCCATTTTCAATACTGGAGGTGCCATGCGGAGTCGATTGATCCAGGAAGCGGGTTTGGCCTTGGTCCTCGTCATCACGGTGGGAGGTTGTGCCAGCGACGGTACGATGGAGTCCTCCGGCGGAGGGACGCCATCTAAAGCATCGGGGGGAACCGCCGTCGTTCAGAACGATTCGCTGCAAGCCTGTTTGGCCAGAATCTCCTCCTCGGCATCCGCCGGAACCAGGCAGGTCGCGGAAGAAAGCTGCAAACGCGACGAAACCGTCAGAGCCGGTATTGTGGGGACAGCCTCGGCGAAAAGTCAGGACCGAGCCGCCTCAGGAACCCACGGGGATACCCTCGAAGCCTGTATGGCACGCGTGCCTAAAGATGCCACCGCCGGTCAACGCGCGCTGGCAGAAGCCAGTTGCCGTCGAGACCAGGAGAATCGCCGCTAAACTACTTCTGTCCCTCGGGGGACGGGCCGCCCCGTCCCCTGCTGATCCGTCCGCCCCTGTTCCCGCTCTAAGGACCGCAACAGTTCGCTGTAGCCACAGCGAAAGATACAGCGTTTGTGGTTGTGATGATGGAATTTCGCGCAATACACCCGGTGGAATCCCTTCCACCGCACATACAGTTCGGCCGCAGCCAGCATACCGAGCAGCGGTGCTGTCAGATAGATCCAGAAGGCGGTCCAGTGCTGAGAGGGCACGGCCGACGCGAAAGTCCTCGCGGGATTCATGCTCATGCCGGACAGCGGCGCTTCCACCGCGATGAAGAGGGCCACAAGCCCGCCCGCGATCAGACCGGTGTAGGCCGTCAGCCATCGATGATTCGACGTGGCCAGCACAGCCAGCATGAGCCCGAATGAGATGACTGATTCGGCGATGAAGGCGGTGACCGATCCCGATGGTCCTGGTGTGGTGACGACGTAGTTGACGGCCGGATGTTGGATGGCCATGCCGAGAATTGCCGCCCCAGCCAAGAGACCCAAGAGACCACCCAGCGCCTGTGCCAAGACGTAAAAGGCGGCGTCGGCCGCTTCGATTTTGCCGAGCCGGTAAAATGTCAACGTCACGGCCGGATTCAAATGCGCACCTGATTGTTTGCCCCAAGGCGAATAAATGATGCCGACGGCCGTCACTCCCATGCCGAGGCCGATGAGCATCCGTCGGAACGCCGGATCGCCCACGTCGTGAAGCGATGAGTGAGGATATTCCAAGGCCGTCGTGACGACGGCGGCGGACAGCATGAACAGCCCAAGCCCCGCCGCCTCCATCAGATACTCAGGCCAATGCGCACGGAGCGCGTCAGCAAGAACCCGCGTAGACATGGGCTGTCCTCTTGCTCCCACCGTAGGACCGAGCCGGCATCTTACGCCGCTCTTCGGCGACCGCGTATCTGATGCGGGTCGCGCTTGGCCCTCGATACCCGGCACTTAGCCAGATTTCCTCGGCCGTCTCGTGACAGGGACGACAGCGCCACCTCGTCACGGTCATCGCGCCTCGTTCGTCCTGATACTCCTGACTGCTGGTGCTGATCATGGTGCTTCGGCAGCTAGGACAATACATGGTGCCCTCCATTGCGATGAACCTATCATCCACCCTATCGTCACGCCGCTCGTTACGCCGACTGCGCGGCATATCGCTCCCTGGAATCCATCTGAATCGATGAGGCCGCCAACTGGGGCTGGAAGAGCTGTCCATCGACCCGCCAGCGCCATTCGAGAAAGTCGACGTGCTGGGAAAGCCACCAGCACTTGGCGGTGAAGCGGAGGTCGCGCGCGCTGCGTTTTAGATGTTGGATTGTCCAAAAGATTTTCGCTTTCATGGGCCACCTCGCTTCTTGGACCTAGGTCGAAAGACAACGGCGATTCTTACAATCAGCGAGGCCAGGCTAGTCCCTGTGCGTGGGAGGTCGTGCGGAGAGCAACGACAGGAGAATCAGTCGGCGACAACGCGGCGAGCGCATCCTCGGCCTGCACTCGGTAGTAGATCAATTCGGCATCATGCTGCTTGGAGAGCAGCGAGAGATACAGCTCTTTTGCTTCAGCCAACTGATTGCGTTCAGCCAGCATGGAGGCGGCGCGCATCGTACACACCATCCGCACCGCCTCAGGATCCACGGAGGCGCGTCTCGGTTGCCGTTGGACATGCGGACTCCAAGGCTTCATCCACTTCGGAGGTTCGATCGGTGCATGATGGTGCTCGTCAAGCGGTACCATCAGTTTGAGCAAGACGGCCGGCTCCTCGGCAGTGAGACATTGCCGGTACAGGTCCCAAGCCGAAACCTCGGACTGCCGCCAAGGCGACGCGCTCTGGCATCCGCTCAGCTCAATCAAGACTATGAGCAGCATCCACGCCTGTCTCATGTCGATGAGTCGCGGTAGGGCCTGGAATATTACGTGAACCGTATCGGGGACGGGAGGTCAGCGCGGCTTGGCGCGGAAGGCTTCGGCCAATCGATGTTTCGTGGCAGCGGAAGGCGCCTGGTGTTCGGCGCAGCTATCCGACTGCGCGTCGCGCCCGATTGTACGGCGGATCAACAGCATTTGATCGCGATACCGCGCGCAGGCGTCGCAGATCCAATAGTGAAGATGGAGTTTGAGCCTGGTCGACCAGGGAAGCGGCCGGTCCAGAGACTCGGACACCAGCGCTGCGACCTCTTTGCAGGGGGGCGTGAGACGGGCGAGAAATGTCGTGATCATACGCATCGCTTTAGGGATTCAGCCTGGCATCATTGCCAGGAGCCGGCCTGAGATTTTTTCCTTTCTTACCCTGTGTCGGTCGAGGAGCGGTTTCCTTACGCTGGCGCACAACCACGCGTTTTATCGGAAGGTTCTTCCGCTCTACCTGGACCTTGAGATCTTCGATCAATGCGCGCAAGGGCTCTGCAACCGACCAGGCCTGGGCATAACACCCGCGCGGTTGGTGCGGCGCTTCGGCATCGAAAATCTCTGAGACCTGACCCACGCAAGCCTCGCTGAGATGGTCCTCCAGCCCGTTCAAGAAGCTCCTCGCCTCGTTTCGTGACTTGGCGGTATTCCCGAACGCTTTGATCCAGGCCGTCACGAAGGGACCGAGCAGGAAGGGCCAGACCGTTCCTTGATGGTAGGCTCCGTCCCGCTCGAGCACGCCTCCTTCATAACGTGGACGATAGCGGCTGTCGTTCGGCGACAGGGTCCGAAGTCCCACCGGCGTCAGCAGTTCTTCCTTGACCAGCCGTAAGATCTGCTGCGCCCGGTCGCGCGGGACGAGTCCAACGACGAGGGAGATGGCGTAAATTTGATTCGGCCGGAACGAGACGTCGTTTCCTTCCGGTCCATCGATCACATCGTAGAGATAGCCGCCTGCGTCGTTCCAGAAGCGAGCGCGGAACGAAGCGATTGCGCGTTCGCGATCGCCTCGACAGCGATCGACGTAGGCGTTGTCGCCGAATTTCTTCCCGAGCATTTCGCCGACTTCCAAGGCGCGAATCCAGAGGGCTTGAATTTCCACCGGCTTGCCGTGGCGTGGGGTGACCACCCAATCGCCGACCTTCGCATCCATCCAGGTGAGCTGCGCGCCGGGGACTCCGCCGGTGATGAGGCCGTCCCCATCCATCTTGATGCCGTAGCGTGTGCCCTGGCGGTAGCCGTCGAGAATCTGCTGGATGGCCGGCCAAGCAGTTTCGCGCACCCGGGCCTCATCTTGTGAGGCGGCCAAATAACGATCCACCGCGTGGACAAACCAGAGCGAGGCATCGATCGTGTTGTATTCCGGCTGCTCGCCGGCATCGGGGAAGCGGTTCGGAACCATGCCCTGTGACACATGCGCTGCGAAGGAGGCGATCACCTGCCAAGCGACGTCCCATCGGCCGGTCACCAAGCAGAGTCCAGACAAGGAGATGAACGTGTCGCGGCCCCAATCGGTGAACCAGGGATAACCGGCGATCACCGTTTGCTGATCGCCGCGCTCGGAGAGATATGCTTCTGCAGCCAGCCAGAGCGCGCCGGCCAGAGGATCAGCGGGTGGGGCTGCCTCGGCAAGTCGTTCACGGCGCTGTCGCTCTTGTTTGATGGTCTCGGCGACATCGAGACGGGTGATCGGCTCACTCGTAAAGGCGAGGGTCTGGGCTGCTCCGGATGTAAGCGTGAAGGTGAACTCGCCGGGAGACCACCAGTCCTCGGTGTGGTCGAGTCCTCGTTGCTGCTCGACGGGAAGTCGTATCTGTCGGTACCACGCCGGTTCATGGCGATACCCCCCGGAATGGAAGGCCCGCACGGCGGGAAGGTCGTGATAGGGATGCCACGCCACCGTCCCTTCGCCTTCCTCGTGGCTGCGATCGAGCCCCATGTTTTCATGGTGGGTGGAATGGTAATCGCGTCCGCTGAGCTTCGGCTTCACACGGATCGTCGCCTGTTGGTTCTTCTTGCCGATCAGTCTCCATCGCACGATCACGAGATCACGGCCTCGGACCGCCAGAATTTCGCGCTGCACGGTAAGGCCTTTGTAGTCGTAGGTCCAGGTAGGCCAGGGGTCGGCAGCAAATCCCGTACAGTGCTGGTAGCCGGTTGGATGGACCGCGCCGGGATAGAGATTCGTGGTGAGCGGAATCGTCTCGCCGGGGACGTCCAACCATTCTTCGAGGTGATTCACCAACACGAACCGTTCAGCCGGCGGTTTGCGGGCAGTGA
Organism: uncultured Nitrospira sp.; assembly: GCA_964590845.1. Classification (GTDB taxonomy): domain Bacteria; phylum Nitrospirota; class Nitrospiria; order Nitrospirales; family Nitrospiraceae; genus Nitrospira_C. The sequence continues at coordinate 3,998 of CAZPYP010000059.1, read as the reverse complement.
TCAACAGCGCGTGATACCGGCGGGTGTTGGCGCCGGCGATGGTGCCCGATGCAAAGCCGCCGCGGCCGTTCGTCTCAAGCCACTCCAGACTCAATGCGCGATCGAGGTTTTGACAGTCTTGAACACTGACCTTCATACACGGCTCCTGGCGGTCAGCTCTCAGCAGTCAGCTTTCAGCATCAGAA
>CAZPYP010000059.1:0-3713 GCA_964590845.1 uncultured Nitrospira sp. | reverse complement strand
CTCGCGCCGATACCGGCGCCATTGTCCCCGTGGAAATATTCGTGGAATGGAACGGCGTCCTGCCAGTGAGCATCGGTCTGAAAAGTGTCGGTGCCGCCGAATACCGGTCGGCGTCCCTGTTCGTCTTTTAAGAAGATATGTGTGAGGCGTCGTGAAATCTCGCCGGCCACCTGCCAGAGTGTGGCCCGCTGGCCGGAACCGGTCGGATACTCGACTTTATATTGATCGCCGAGGAAGTAGTGAAACTTCTGCAACGATTCGATCAGTAAGTAGTTGACGGGAAACCAGATGGGCCCTCGCCAATTGCTGTTCCCACCGAAGAGACCGGTGCTGGATTCCGCCGGCTCGTAGTCCACGCGATGTTCGTGGCCCATGACGTTCAGAATGTAGGGATGGTCCTTGTGGTAGCGCGAGAGGGCGCGGATGCCGTAGGGCGAGAGAAACTCGGACTCATCCAGCATGTAGCGCAGGACGGACCGCAGCCGATCGCGATTCACGAGTGAGAGAAAACGCCGGACGCCTCCATCATAGGATTGTGTTTCGAGGTGCTGTGAAAAATCCGGCTTGTTTTCGATGAACCACTGCATGCGGTGCTTGAAGCGAGGCAGACTGTCGATCAGATCCGAGTCGAGGGTCTCCACGGCAAAGAGCGGGATCAGCCCCACCATCGAACGGACCTTCATGTGTTGCTTCTCGCCGTTCGGCAGGTGCAGGACGTCGTAGAAGAACCCGTCTTCGCGGTCCCAGAGCTCGATTTTCTCGCCGCCGATGTTGTTCATCGCGCGGCAGATGTAGACGAAATGCTCGAAGAACTTGCTGGCGACGTCTTCGTAGGCGCGGTTGTCGCGGGCCAGTTCGAGCGCGATCGCCAGCATATTCAGGCAGTACATACCCATCCAGCTGGTCGCATCCGATTGTTCGATGTGGCCGCCGGTCGGCAGCGGCGCGCTCCGGTCGAAAACCCCGATGTTATCGAGGCCGAGAAACCCGCCTTGAAAGATGTTCTTGCCCTCGGCGTCTTTGCGATTCACCCACCAGGTAAAATTCAACAGCAGTTTGTGAAAAACGCGTTCCAAAAACCGCCGATCGCCGACGCCGTTCCGCTTCTTGTCGATCTTATAAATGCGCCAGGCCGCCCAGGCATGGACCGGGGGATTCACGTCGCCGAATGCCCATTCATAGGCCGGAATCTGACCGTTGGGGTGCATATACCATTCGCGCAGCATGAGGACGAGCTGCTCCTTGGCGAACGTCGGGTCCACCAGCGCGAGCGGGATGCAATGAAACGCGAGATCCCAGGCGGCATACCAGGGATACTCCCACTTATCCGGCATCGAGATGACATCGGCGTTATAGAGATGCGTCCAATCCGAGTTCCGGCCGTGGTGACGTTCACGCGGGGGGGACTGCCCTGCCGGATCGCCCTTGAGCCATCGATTCACATCGTAGTGATAGAACTGTTTGCTCCAAAGCAGTCCGGCAAAGGCCTGCCGTTGTATGCGGCGCGCGTCTTCCGACAGATGGGCCGGGGCAAGGCCGTCGTAGAACTCGTTCGCTTCACGAATGCGCGCCGCAAAGACGGCCTCGAAGTCCTGCTCCGCGAACCCCGGGCTCCGGCCATCATCGGTCAATCGCAAGCGGACGGTCTGTGTCTCACCGGGCGCGAGCGTGAGCACATACTGAGCCGCAGCTTTGGTGCCCAGACGATCTGGATTCACCGCCTCCTTCTCACCCTGCACGACATAGTCGTGAAAGCTGTCCTTCGCGTACCGGGGGCCTGTTTGATCGCCATAGAGACGGCGGCTGTTGGTGTCATTTTCTGTAAAGAGCAGGGGGGGCTCGCCTTCGCAGAGCAACCGGCGCAGGCCATAGTGTTCGTGCTGCGTCTCGATGACCCTCATGTGGTCGATCGACTCCCCTTGCCTGAAACGAGGACGCCGGATGTCCGTGCCCCAGGACCAGGTGTTGCGAAACCAGATGGTCGGAAGCAGCGTGAGTTGAGCCTCCTCCGGCCCGTGATTCACGACCTGAATACGGATGCACAGATCTTCCGGCGTCGTTTTGGCATACTCGACGCACACGTCGAAATACCGGTTCTCGTCGAAGACACCGCTGTCGATCAGTTCGAACTCCGGATCATGGCGCCCTCGGCGGCGATTCTCCTCGACCAGCCTGGTATAGGGGAACGCTGCCTGCGGGTACTTGTACAGATATTTCATGTAGGAATGCGTCGGCGTCGAATCGAGGTAGAAATAGTACTCCTTCACATCCTCCCCGTGATTGCCTTCGTTGCCGGTGAGTCCGAAGACTCGTTCTTTCAAGATCGGGTCTCGCCCGTTCCACAAGGCCAGGGCAAAGCAGATGATCTGATGGCGATCGCAAATGCCGGCGAGGCCGTCCTCGTTCCAGCGATAGGCACGCGACCGGGCCTGATCATGGGGGAACGCGTCCCAGGCTGTTCCATACGGGCTGTAGTCCTCACGCACCGTGCCCCAGGCGCGCTCGCTCAAATAGGGTCCCCAGCGTTTCCAGTGGCGCCGGCGCTGCGCGTCTTCGTCAAGACGCTGCTGTTCTGCCGGGATCGGCGGCGGTGGAGCGGAAGGAATCCGACGATGTGAGGCCATATGACTCCTTGGGTTGAAGCGATACTGAACGAGAGTCGACCGGCGGCGGAAAGTCTTACAGGAGGCTAGTAGCGGTCCGCGCCTGTAGTCACGCGAAGACGATAGACCGATGAACCACCGGTCATGAACAGGGTCTGCCCGTCTTCTCCCCATGCGACGTTGGACATCGGTTGCCCGGTCTCGATCGTGCCCAGGAGCGTGCCGTCCGGCGCGATCACGCTGATCCCACCCGGTCGGGCACCGAAGAGATTCCCTTGCCGGTCGACCTTGAATCCGTCCGGCCCAAAGAACGGATCTTTTCTCCAACGCATCGCGTCAAAGAACACACGGCCGTCAGCGACAGTGCCGTCGGCTTTCACATCGTAGGCCAGCCAGGCCGCACGCTTCGGATCGACATCGGACACGTAGAGGGTCTTCTCATCCGGCGAAAAGGCAATCCCGTTCGGAGCCTTGATGTCATTGATGAGCAGCGTGAGCGCTCCATCGTGAGAGAGGCGATAGACCCCTTGCACCGGAGCCTTGCCGGAGTCGTCGAAGACGCCAGGAAGTCCGAACGGCGGATCGGTGAAATAGAGATCGCCGTTGGATTTGAAGACGAGGTCGTTGGGGCTGTTGATCAGGTGACCATCGAAGCGAGCGGCGACCGGCGTGATACGGCCGTCCGCTTCCAAACGGCCGATTTGACGATCCCCATGGCGGCAGAGGTACAGTTGTCCGTCGGCACTAAACGTCAGTCCATTTGAGCCTGGCTCCTTGCCGGCGAACGGAGTCGAGCCGCTATAGCCACTGTTTTTGAGATAGACGCTTGTGCCCTTCCCCGGTTTCCATTGATAGACGCGGTTGGCCGGAATGTCGGAAAAGAGCAGATAGCCGCCCTGTTTGTGCCAAACCGGCCCTTCGACCCAGGTGAACCCATCGGCGATTTTTTCGACCTGCGCATTCTTCGGCACAAGCTGATCGAAACGCGGATCGAGACTGGTAATCGTGATCGGGACTGGCTCGGCCCATACCGCAACATGAAACAGCAGGACGAGAAGCGCCGACAGAATCCCCCTGCCCGCCAGGTGACTCATGGCCGCACCCCCGGCA
>CAZPYP010000058.1:0-15076 GCA_964590845.1 uncultured Nitrospira sp. | reverse complement strand
TCGTCCCAATGTTCACATGCGGCTTCTTCCGCTCAAATTTCGCCTTCGCCATACCAACTCCCTCCCTCTACACCAACAAGAAGCTAACGTTATTCCCCACGATACTTGGCGATGATCCCTTCGGCGATCTGCCTGGGGACCTGGTCATATCGATCAAATTCCATGCTGTACGTTGCGCGCCCCTGCGTGCGCGACCGAAGGTCGGTGGCGTACCCAAACATTTCACTGAGCGGCACGGACGCCTCGATAGCCTGCGCACCGGCCCGAACCTTCATGCCCTGCACTTTCCCGCGACGCCCATTCAAGTTTCCGATCACATCGCCCATGAACTCTTGGGGAACCAGGACTTCCACTTTCATGATCGGCTCAAGCAACACAGGATCTGCCTTCTTACAGGCATCGGCAAAAGCCATTGACCCGGCGATCTTGAATGCCATTTCGTTCGAGTCGACATCGTGATAGGAACCATACGTAAGCGTCACGCGAATATCGCGCAGCGGATACCCGGCAATGACACCTGCATCCAAGCGCTCCCTGACGCCCTTCTCGACGGCCGGAATAAACTCCTTCGGAATCACTCCGCCGACGATCTTATTGACGAACTCAAAACCCTTGCCGGGCTCGGACGGTTCAACCGTCAGAACGACATGGCCGTACTGACCGCGACCACCCGTCTGCTTGACATACTTCGACTCGGCTTCGGCTTTTCTGCGGATCGTTTCACGGAAGGCGACCTCGGGCTTACCGACGTTGGCTTCGACCTTGAACTCACGGAGCATGCGATCAACGATAATCTCAAGGTGCAACTCGCCCATGCCGGCAATAATTGTCTGCGTCGTTTCCTCGTCTGTGCGAACTCTGAACGAGGGATCTTCCTGCGCGAGTTTCTGGAGCGCGAACCCCATCTTCTCCTGGTCCTGCTTCGTCTTCGGCTCAATCGCCATGGCGATAACTGGTTCGGGGAATTTCATCACCTCCAGCAGGACCGGCTGCTTTTCCTCACACAGCGTATCTCCTGTTGTGGCGCCCTTCAGACCGACGGCGGCACAAATGTCTCCGGCGTACGCCACATCAATTTCTTCCCGTTTATTCGCGTGCATCTTAAGCAACCGCCCGATGCGATCCTTCGTGCCCTTCGTCACGTTCAGAACCGGAGATCCCGTCTTCAGCGTGCCGGAGTAGACGCGAAAGAACACCAGCTGACCCGCAAAAGGATCAGTCATCATCTTGAAGGCAAGGGCCGAAAACGGATCGTTGTCGTCAGGCTTTCGCTCAACTTCCTTCCCAGTGTTGGGATCGATGCCCTTGACCGGTGGAATATCGAGAGGGGACGGCAGATAATCGATGACCGCATCCAGCAACTGCTGCACACCCTTGTTCTTAAAAGCCGAGCCGCAGAGGACCGGCGTAATCTTCATGGCGATGGTTCCCGCACGGATGGCCCGCCTGACCTCCTCCTCGGAGAGCGAGTGACCGTTCAAATACTTTTCCATCACCTGGTCGTCAAACTCCGCGACCTTATCGATCATCTTTTCGCGATATTCCTTGGCCTGATCCAGGAGGTTCGCAGGGATATCGTCAATCTTATACTTCGCGCCCAAAGTCTCATCGTCGTAGAAGAATCCCTTCATCTTCACCAGATCGACGGTCCCGCGATATTCACCTTCCCGACCGATCGGAATCTGGATCGGAACCGGATTCGCCCCCAGTCGATCAATGATCGACTGAACGCTGGCGTAAAAATCAGCCCCGATCCGATCCATTTTATTCATGAAGGCAATGCGCGGCACATTGTACTTATCCGCTTGCCGCCACACCGTTTCCGACTGCGGCTCCACACCCTGGACGGAATCAAATGCAGCCACAGCACCATCTAATACGCGAAGCGAGCGCTCGACCTCGATCGTAAAGTCGACGTGACCGGGCGTATCGATAATATTGATGCGGTGATCGCGCCAGAAACAGGTTGTCGCCGCCGCGGTAATGGTAATCCCGCGCTCGCGCTCCTGCTCCATCCAGTCCATGGTCGCAGCACCTTCATGGACTTCCCCGATCTTGTGCGTCATCCCCGTATAAAAGAGAATACGCTCGGTCGTCGTCGTTTTTCCGGCATCAATGTGGGCCATGATGCCGATGTTTCTCGTATGCTCTAGTGATGTTTGACGAGCCACTTGATTCCTCTAAAAACACACGTGCTGCACGTCAAGCCGAATTACACTGCTGCGATTCAGGGGCACCCGCGTCTGCGGATCGCAGCACGGCTCAACTGCAGCACAGAACGACGTTACCAGCGATAATGGGCGAACGCTTTGTTCGCTTCCGCCATCCGATGCACGTCTTCCCGCTTCTTCACCGAAGCCCCTGTATTATTCGATGCGTCGAGCAACTCGGCGGCCAACTTCTCCCGCATGCTCTTTCCGCCGCGAGTGCGCGAATACTCCGACAGCCAACGAAGCGCCAACGACACCCGGCGCGCGGGCCTGATTTCGACCGGAACCTGGTACGAGGCCCCTCCCACGCGACGAGACTTCACCTCAACGATCGGCTTCACATTATCAATCGCCGCCTTAAAGACTTTCAGCGGGTCGCCCCCGGTTTTCTCCTGAATGACATCGAAAGCCCCGTAGCAAATCCGCTCAGCGGTACTCTTCTTCCCATCACTCATGAGCGTGTTGATAAACTTCCCGACGAGCTTGTCGCGATACCGCACATCGGGAAGCACTTCGCGCTGATCTAAAAATCTACTTCGTGGCATGTGAACTATTCTTCCTGTTTAATGTGCGGCGACGCCACACTACTTTGGACGCTTGGCTCCGTACTTCGAACGACTCTGCTTCCGATCGGCAACTCCCACTGCATCCAGGGCACCGCGCACCAAGTGGTAGCGGACACCGGGAAGGTCCTTCACGCGACCGCCGCGAACAAGGACGATGGAGTGCTCCTGCAGATTGTGCCCGACGCCGGGAATGTAAGTCGTGACCTCCATACCATTCGTCAGACGCACACGCGCGACTTTTCGCAAGGCCGAGTTCGGCTTCTTCGGCGTCGTCGTGTAGACACGAAGACAGACTCCGCGTTTCTGCGGGCAGGATTTCAGAGCCGGACTCTTCGTCTTTGACTTAACGAGGTTTCGGCCTTTTCGTACAAGCTGATTGATTGTCGGCATCGTGTTCGAACCTTCTCCTAGAGCGCACTAAGCCCTGCCCTCAAGAGCAAAGCCGTCGGATTATAATGATGCGCCTGCCCGCTGTCAAGTGAGGCGCGTTTCCCACGCTAATCTTTACGACCGTGACGCGTCGCCGGCGGCCGATGGAACCACATCCGAAGTGACCGCAGCCGCTGCTGGAGCGGATCCTACCGCTGCCACCTCTGGCTTTTCACTAATGACAAACGTGTCTCGATACTCTTCAAATCCGGACCCGGCCGGGATCAAGCGTCCCACAATAACGTTTTCCTTCAGGCCCAACAAATTATCTTCGCGTCCATTGATGGCAGCTTCGGTGAGCACTCTGGTGGTTTCCTGGAAGGACGCCGCCGAGATAAAGCTATCGGTCGTCAAGGCCGCCTTCGTGATGCCGAGCAGGACGGGCTTGCCCAACGCAGGCTTTCCATCCTTTTCGAGCACCCGTTCGTTTTCCTTCTCGAACACGCTCTTGCTCACCTGACTGCCGGGCAGGAACTGCGTGTCGCCCGGATCTTCGATCCGGACTTTGCGCAGCATTTGCCGCACAATGATCTCGATGTGTTTGTCGTTGATCGAGACACCCTGCAAGCGATAGACGTCCTGCACTTCATCCACCAGGTATTTCTGCAGTTCGTTGGGACCAAGCACATCGAGAATGTCGTGGGGATTGGCCGATCCATCCATCAACGGTTCGCCGGCCCGCACCCAGTCACCCTCGTGCACGTTGACGTGCTTGCCCTTCGGAATAAAGTATTCCTTCACGTCGCCCATCTTGTTGTCGACGAGAACCTTGCGCTGACCCTTCACGAAACCGCCGTAGGACACTTCTCCGTCGATCTCACTGATGACGGCCTGCTCCTTCGGTTTCCGCGCCTCGAACAATTCTGCAACACGCGGGAGACCTCCGGTGATGTCCTTGGTCTTCGTCGTTTCGCGAGGAATCTTGGCCAACACGTCGCCGGGATGCACCAAGGAGCCCTTCTCGACGAAGATGTGGGCTCCGACCGGCAACAGGTACCGCGCAACGGTGTTGGAACCGCCGGGAACCTTGGCTGTCTTGCCGCTCTCGTCCTTAATCGACACGCGCGGGCGGAGTGTTTGGCCGGTGTGTTCGATGATGACTTTGCGCGAGAGACCGGTGACCTCGTCAAACTCTTCCTTCATGGTGACGCCTTCCACGATGTCACCGTAGGCCACCTTCCCGCCCACCTCGGTCAGGATGGTCAGCGAGTACGGATCCCACTCGACCAACTTCTGCCCCAGGGCAACCGGGTCGCCGTCCTTGATCTTGATTTTCGCGCCGTAGACGACCGGGTACTTTTCACGTTCACGGCCGCTGTCATCGACGATCGCAATCTTCGCATTGCGATTCATGACAACCCATTCACCTTCTTTATTCCGCACCGCGATCCCGCCGTTGTGCAGATCGGCGTTCTTCTTGGCATCGAAACTCATGAACCGGATCCGTCCGGCATGCTTAGCCTCGAGCACGGTCTGTTCGACAACCTTGCTGGCCGTACCGCCGATGTGGAAGGTCCGCATCGTCAACTGCGTACCTGGTTCGCCGATGGACTGCGCGGCGATGACTCCGACAGGCTCACCCTTTTCAACCAAACGGCCGCGCGCCAGGTCTCGCCCGTAACACGCTTGGCAGACGCCGCGCAGTGATTGGCAGGTCAGCACGGACCGGATCTTCACCCGATCGACTCCGGCCTCCACGATCGACTTGGTCAGCTCTTCATTGATTTCCTCATTCCTCGACACGATGATTTCGCCGGTGACCGGATCGCGAATGTCCTCTGCCGCCAAACGCCCCAAGACACGCTCTTCCAGCGGCTGAATGATTTCTCCGCCTTCCACGAGCGCGCTGACGATGATGCCATCGTGCGTTCCGCAATCGAGCTCGTTGATGATCACGTCCTGCGCAATGTCGACGAGCCGCCGGGTCAGATAGCCGGAGTTCGCCGTTTTCAACGCAGTGTCGGCAAGACCTTTGCGCGCACCGTGGGTCGAAATGAAGTACTGCAACACCGTCAACCCTTCGCGGAAGTTGGCCGTGATCGGGGTTTCGATGATTTCGCCGGATGGTTTGGCCATCAGGCCGCGCATGCCGCCCAACTGCCGGATCTGCTGCGAGCTGCCGCGCGCACCGGAGTCGGCCATCATGAAGATCGGATTGAAAGATTCCGCCTTGCCCGGATCTCCGCCGGCACCGAGTTCCTTCATCATCTCATTGGCGACCTGCTCGGTCACATGGGCCCAGATGTCGATGACCTTGTTATACCGCTCGCCGTTTGTGATGAGACCCTCGGAGTACTGCTTCTCGATTTCGTTGACTTCGCGCTGCGCTTTCCCGATGAAGTCTTCCTTCTTGGTCGGGATGTGCATGTTGTCGATGCAGATCGACACACCCGCCCGCGTCGCGTAGGTAAACCCGATGTCCTTGATCTTGTCGAGGAACTCGACGGTGTCGCGATGGCCGGTCTGCCGATAGACCGAATCGATCAGCTTCGTCATTTCCTTCTTGGTCATGAGTTTGTTCGCGTTGGCGAACGGCATGCCCGCGGGAAGGATTTCTGATAGCAACACGCGACCGACCGTGGTTTGCACCAATGCTCCGGCCAGGCGCACCTTGATCCGCGCATGCTCTTCCACTTCGCGCGCATCAAACGCGATTCGCACTTCCTCCGGCGAACCGAAGATCTTTCCCTCACCTCTCGCACCCAGCCGCTCCTTCGTGAGCCAATAGCAGCCGAGCACCATGTCTTGCGACGGGACGGCGATCGGCTTGCCGTTGGCGGGCGACAGAATGTTATTGATGGACATCATCAACACCCGCGCCTCGACTTGCGCCTCGACGGACAACGGCACGTGGACCGCCATCTGGTCTCCGTCGAAGTCCGCGTTGAATGCGGCGCACACGAGCGGATGCAACCGGATCGCCTTCCCTTCGACCAGCACCGGATCAAACGCTTGAATACCAAGTCGGTGAAGCGTCGGGGCGCGATTCAGCAACACCGGATGCTCGCGAATCACTTCATCGAGCACATCCCACACCTCAGGCCGTTCTTTCTCAACCAGGCGCTTGGCGCTCTTGATCGTCGTGGCCGCTCCCCGCTCTTCCAGCTTGTGAAAGATAAACGGCTTGAATAGTTCCAGCGCCATCTTCTTGGGCAACCCGCACTGATGCAGACGCAACTCTGGACCGACGACGATGACCGTACGGCCGGAGTAATCCACGCGTTTCCCGAGGAGATTTTGACGGAACCGCCCCTGTTTCCCCTTCAGCATGTCGCTCAGGGACTTGAGCGGACGCTTGTTGGGTCCACGGATCGCACGGCCTCGCCGGCCGTTGTCAAAGAGCGCGTCGACTGCCTCTTGGAGCATCCGCATCTCGTTCCGAATGATGACCCCCGGCGCCTTCAATTCCATCAACCGCTTCAACCGGTTATTCCGGTTGATGACGCGCCGATAGAGATCGTTCAAGTCGGAAGTCGCAAAGCGGCCGCCATCAAGGGGAACCAGAGGACGCAATTCCGGCGGAAGCACCGGGATCACATCCATGATCATCCATTCCGGCTTGTTTCCGGATTTGCGAAACGCCTCCAATACTTTGAGCCGCTTGGCATATTTCTTCTTCATGGCGGCCGAGGTCGACGCCTTCGCCTTTACCTGCAATTCATCCCACAAGGAATTGATATCGATCTTCCGCAGCAAGTCACGGATGGCCTCTGCGCCGATTCCCACCTTAAATCCGCTGGAACCGAACTCGGACAGGAGGGTGCGCAGTTTATCCTCGGGCACCAACTCCTTTTCAGACAGATCCGTGGAACCCGGATCCACGCAGACGTAGCTCTCGAAGTAGAGGATCTTCTCCAACTGCTTGAGGCTCATGTCGAGCAAGGTCCCTATGCGACTGGGCACCCCCTTTAGGAACCAGATGTGCGCGACCGGAGCGGCCAATTCGATATGCCCCATGCGCTCGCGCCGCACTTTCGACTGAATCACTTCGACGCCGCACTTGTCGCAGACGATGCCGCGGTGCTTCATGCGCTTATATTTGCCGCAATTACACTCCCAGTCCTTGATCGGACCGAAAATCTTCGCGCAGAACAATCCGTCTTTTTCCGGTTTGAACGACCGATAGTTGATCGTCTCCGGCTTCTTCACTTCGCCATACGACCAGGACCGGATTTTCTCGGGCGACGCAATGCGGATGCGCATCGAATCGAACGACACCGAATCCCGCGGTTTTTCAAACAATGTATATACGCCTTCCAAGGTAGTGACCTCCTCTGATACCGGCTTTCAACCGGCACACAAGTGGTTAGTCTTGCGTCTTGACCAACTCAACGTCGAGCCCCAAGCTCTGCAGCTCTTTGACCAAGACGTTAAACGACTCGGGCAACCCCGGTTCCAGGAAGGGTTCGCCTTTCACGATTGCTTCATACATGCGCGACCGGCCCGGCACGTCATCGGACTTGACCGTGAGGAACTCCTGCAGCGTCGAGGCCGCACCGTAGGCCTGCAACGCCCAGACTTCCATTTCTCCCAGGCGCTGGCCGCCGAATTGAGCCTTCCCGCCCAGCGGTTGCTGTGTCACAAGCGAATACGGACCGATGGACCGTGCATGGATCTTGTCATCCACCAGGTGGTGGAGCTTGAGCACATACATATAGCCGACGGTGACCGGGCTGCCGAAGGGCTCACCCGTCTTGCCATCGACCAGCTGGCTCTGCCCGCTCGGCGGCAATTTCGCCTTCTTGAGCAGATCCTTGATTTCCTTCTCCGAGGCGCCGTCGAACACCGGGCTGGCCACCTTGATCCCCAGGGCTTTGGCCGCCCAGCCGAGGTGGGTTTCCAAAATCTGGCCCACGTTCATACGGGACGGCACGCCCAGCGGATTCAGCACGATCTCGACCGGCGTCCCATCCGGCAAGTACGGCATGTCCTCTTCCGGCAACACCCGGGAGACCACGCCTTTATTGCCGTGGCGACCGGCCATTTTATCGCCGACCTGAATCTTGCGCTTCATGGCGATGTAGACCTTGACCAACTTGATCACGCCGGGGGGCAATTCGTCGCCCCGCTTCAAGCGACCGACTTTCTCGTCATAGAGCGTCTGGAGAATTTCGATCTGCTCCTTCGCGCGTCGCTCGACGTCTTCCAGTTCTTTCTGTTCATCCGGATCGCTGAGAATGATGTGGCGGACCGTGTCATCGGGCAGCCGCTTGAGAATCTCCGCCGTCAGCTTGCCCTTCTTCTTCAAGATCACGTCGCCCGTGTCCGGATCCATCAGATCGCGGCCGACCACCTTGCCGAGCAGGAGCTTCCGGATCTTCTTCGTCTTTTCTTCCTCGATGATCCGCAGCTCTTCGTGGTGATCACGCTGCAGCTTCATCTGATCATCGGTCTCGATGCTCTTCGACCGCTCATCCTTATCGAGGCCTTTGCGCGAGAAGATCTTGACGTCGACCACGATGCCTTCGACTCCAGGAGGCACGGTCAACGAGGTATCCTTCACGTCGCCGGCCTTCTCACCGAAGATCGCCCGCAGCAATTTTTCTTCCGGCGTGAGCTGGGTTTCGCCCTTGGGCGTCACCTTGCCGACCAAAATGTCTCCGGGCTTTACCTCGGCGCCGATGCGGATGATGCCGCTCTCATCGAGATTCCGGAGCGCTTCTTCTCCGACGTTCGGAATATCGCGAGTGACGTCTTCTTTGCCGAGCTTTGTGTCGCGCGCTTCCACCTCGAACTCTTCGATATGGATCGATGTGAACGCGTCTTCGCGCACCAGCTTTTCGCTGAGGAGTATGGCGTCTTCGAAGTTGTATCCGCCCCATGGCATAAAGGCCACGAGCACGTTCTTTCCCAGGGCAAGCTCGCCATGGTCGATCGCCGGCCCGTCGCCGAGGACTTGCCCCTTCTTCACTGGTTGACCGATCCGAACCACCGGGGTCTGGGTGATGCAGGTATTTTGATTCGACCGCTGGAACTTGATCAGATCGTAGACGTCCAACCCGGAATCTTTTCCCCTCTTTCCATCCTTCGAATCGGCACGCACCACGATGCGAGTGGCATCGACGCTTTCGACGACGCCGGCCCGACGGGCTTGAATGACGTAACCCGAATCGCGCGCCACAACCGCTTCCATCCCGGTGCCGACCAAGGGCGACTCGGACGTCACCAGGGGAACCGCCTGCCGCTGCATGTTGGACCCCATGAGAGCGCGGTTGGCGTCGTCATGCTCCAGGAACGGCACCAGGGCCGTCGCCACGCTGACCACCTGCTTCGGGGACACGTCCATGTATTCGATCTTGTCCGGCGTGGCCATGACGAAGTCGCCGCCATGCCGACACGAGACGGTCTCAGAAACCAGCCGGCCTGCCCCGTCCACTTTGGAGTTGGCCTGGGCGATGATGTATTTATCGCCCTCGATGGCGGAAAGAAATTCGATCTCATCCGTGACGCGCCCTTTCACGACTTTCCGATACGGCGCTTCGATAAATCCGAACTGATTGATCCGGGCGTAGGTCGCGAGCGAGGTAATCAACCCGATGTTCGGACCTTCCGGCGTTTCGATCGGACAAATACGACTATAGTGGGACGGGTGCACGTCGCGAACTTCGAATCCGGCCCGTTCCCTTGTCAAGCCGCCCGGACCAAGGGCCGACAGGCGTCGCTTGTGCGTGATCTCAGCCAGCGGGTTCGTCTGGTCCATGAATTGGGACAGCTGGCTGCTGCTGAAGAACTCCTTCACCGCCGCCACAACGGGCTTCGCGTTGATCAGATCGTGAGGCAGAACGGTTTCCATATCGAGGAGATTCATGCGCTCCTTGATGCTCCGTTCCATCCTGACCAATCCCAACCGGAACTGATTCTCAAGGAGCTCACCGACCGATCGCACGCGACGATTGCCCAAATGGTCAATGTCGTCGATCTCCCCCTTGCCCATCTTGAGATTGACGAGGTACCGGATCACTTCAACAATGTCCTGCGCGGTGAGCGTACGCTGTTCGAGCGGCAGGTCCAATCCAAGTTTCTTATTGAGCTTGAGGCGACCCACCGGAGAAAGGTCGTACCGCTTGGAATTCAAGAACAGGTTGTCGAAGAGGGCCCGCGCCGTATCAACGGACGGGGTCTCACCAGGACGAAGGCGACGATAGATTTCCACCATCGCTTCTTCCTTCGAACCGATCTTCTCCATTTCCAGGGTATCCAGGATCACCGGCGTCGCAGTTGCCATGTCCAGATAGATGACCTTGAACTCTTCAACGTCGCTCTCGACGATCTGTTCCACGATTTCAGCGGTCAGCCGCTGATTCTTCTCCGCCAGCTTGTTCTTCTTGGAATCGACCAATTCCGTGAGAAGGGCGCGGCCCACGAGCTCCGTCGGGAGGAGCGGGATTTCCTTCACCCCGGCAGCCTTCAGTTTGGCGATCAACCCCTTGGTCAGCCTGGCGCCTTCCCGCACGAGCGGTTCCTTCCCGCCCTTGTCCGTGACCTCCGCTGAGCAGCGAAGGCCGTGATGGATCTCCGCATCCAGCTTGCGGAACATCTTGCCCTTCGACACCCTGATTTCCTCGACTGGGTAGTACATCTTCAGCAAGTCGTCGCTTGAAAAGCCGAATGCCTTCAACAAAATGGTCGTCGGCATCTTCCGGCGGCGATCGATACGGACGTAAAGAATGTCGCGCGCATCGAACTCAAAATCGAGCCAGGAGCCGCGGTAGGGAATAATGCGCGCGGAGTACAGCACCTTGCCGCTCGCATGGGTCCGTCCTTTGTCGTGCGTAAAGGAGGCCCCCGGCGAACGATGCAGCTGACTGACGACCACCCGCTCGGTGCCATTCACGATGAAGGTCCCGCGCTCGGTCATCAGCGGTAATTCACCGACGTAGACTTCCTGCTCGCGGACGTCGAGCACTTTCTTCCGAGGCCCCTTGTCCTCCTTGTCGAACACCACCAGACGAACGCGCAGCTTCAGCGGCACCGCAAAGGTCATGCCCTGCTCAAGACATTCCCGCTCGTCATATTTTGGCGTACCCAAGGTGTAGCTCGAAAATTCGAGCATCGCCGTATTGTTATAGTCGGGGATCGGAAATACGCTCGCCAACGCCGCCTGCAACCCATGATCCTTGCGCCGCTCCGGCTCGACTTCCATTTGCAGGAATTCTTCGTAGGAGCGCTTCTGGATCTCAATGAGATCAGGAATATCGATGTTGGTTCGAATGCGAGAAAAATCTTTCCGTTCGACGAACTCTTGGAGAGTCGTTTCGGGCATTCCCACTCCTCCACGCGCAATAGTTGGGGATGGGCGCCGCGATCACCGCGGCGCCCACATACATCCGGACGCCGGGACTTACTTCACTTCGATCTTGGCGCCGCTTTCTTCGAGCTTCTTCTTCATCGTGTCGGCTTCTTCCTTGGCCACGCCGGTCTTCACCGGCTTCGGCGCGCCTTCCACGAGATCTTTCGCTTCCTTCAGCCCGAGGCTGGTCAACTCGCGCACCACCTTGATGATCTGAATCTTCTTGTCGGCCGGAGCAGACGCGAGGATGACGTCGAACGCCGTCTTTTCCTCGGCTGCGGCTGCCGCGCCACCGCCGGCGGCTGGAGCCGCGGCCACAGCGACCGGAGCGGCCGCAGTCACGCCAAAGCGGGTTTCCAGTCCCTTCACGAGTTCCGCCAAATCGAGGACGCTCATGCCCTCGATGGCCTTGATCAATTCTTCCTGTGACAATTTTGTAGTTGTTGCTGACATGTCTCCCTCCCCTTTCCGTTTGTCCTCAATGGCTGCAATGACTCTCACAAATTTCGACAAGACTGCACTGAGCGTATAGACCACACCGCGTATCGGCCCTTGCATGGCCGAGAGCAGCATGGCAATGAGCACTTCTTTCTTCGGCAGCTTCGCGACAGCCGCCAACTCCGCCGGCTGCACGATTTTGCCTTCCAGCACCCCGACCGTAATCCGGATCTTCTCCTCGCGCTTCTCCGCGCCGATGAAATCCCGGAGCACCTTCGTCGGCAACACCGGATCGTCGTAGCCGATAACAACCCCGGTAGGCCCCTTGAGATGCGACTTCAGACCGGCCAGGATCGTCCCCTCGGCCGCACGAGCCGCGAGCGTGTTCTTGACGATCCTGTATTCCGCCTTCGCGCCCCGGAGTTGCTTGCGCAATTCCGTCACCTGATTCACCGGAAGGCCGACACATTCCGTCAAGATGGCCAGTCGCGCTCGACCGAATTTCTCGGTCAGGTCTGCAACTGCGGTGGCTTTCTCTTCCTTCTTCATACGTGACCCTTTCTCTCCACGGTCCTAGGAATATTCGCGCGGTCCTAGCTCCACTGCTTGGTCAATGCGACGGTGTCCAACTTCACGCCGGGACCCATCGTACTGGAAATCGTGGCACTCTTGAGATAACGGCCCTTGCATGAGGCCGGCTTGGCCTTGATGACGGACTCGATGATCGCCGAGGCATTCTCGTACAGCTTATTGAGATCGAACGACACTTTTCCGACCGGCACCTGCACGATACCCGCCTTTTCGACCTTGAACTCCACCCGCCCCTTGCGAATGTCGGCGACGGCCTTCCCCACTTCGAAGGTGACCGTGCCGGTCTTCGGATTCGGCATCAGTCCGCGGGGCCCGAGCTGCTTGCCGAGCTTACCGACCGCCGCCATCAGGTCCGGCGTGGAAATCGCGCAATCGAAATCCATCCACCCGCCCTTGATCTTCTCCATCAGATCGTCGGACCCGACATAATCCGCGCCGGCCTGACGGGCCTCCTGCTCTTTCTCACCCTTGGCAAACACCAGGACACGGACCTTCTTGCCGGTGCCGTGGGGGAGCGATGTCGTCCCGCGAACCATTTGATCGGACCGCTTGGGATCGATCCCCAGGCGGAGCGCCAGATCCACCGATTCGTCGAACTTCGCATACGCCGCCTTCTTCACGGCATCGACCGCCTCGCGTAATTGGTATACGCGCGGCTCAACTTTCTCCAGGGCCGCCTTCATTTTCTTTCCCATACCTACGACTCCTTCTCTCCCTCGATGTTACCCTTGAATAACAACACCCATGCTGCGGGCGGTTCCTTCGATGATCTTGACGGCCCCTTCCAAATCGGCCGCGTTCAGGTCGGCCATCTTTTTTGCGGCGATTTCGTTCAATTGCTTCCTGGTGATCTTGCCGACTTTATCCTTCTGGGGCACACCTGACCCCTTGATGATACCGGCGGCCTTCTTCAACAGGTCCGATGCCGGCGGCGTCTTCATGATGAAGGTAAAGGTTCGATCTTTATAGACCGTGATGACGACAGGGATGATGCTGTCGCCTTCCTTCTGGGTCTTGGCGTTGAACTGCTTGCAGAACTCCATGATGTTGACCCCGTGCTGACCGAGCGAGGGGCCCACGGGAGGAGCCGGATTGGCTTTCCCCGCCGGAATCTGCAACTTAATCTGCGCTGAAACTTCCTTGGCCATGGCATTCTCCTCAAAACGTCGTATGTATCCGTCCGCTGTCTATCTCTGACCCAACTCCTAAATTCGCTCGACTTGCAGGAACCCTAATTCGACCGGAGTCGACCGACCGAAGATACTCACCATGAGCTTCAGCCGGCTGTGGTCCTGATCAACCTCGTCCACCAAGCCGTTAAACCCGAGGAACGGGCCGTCGACGATCCGAACGTTGTCACCCTTGATGAACTTGACCTGCTCGCGCGGCCCGGACTGGCCCGCGTCGACCTGCTTGAGCAGCGACTCAACTTCATCGTCGGTCAGCGGCATCGGCATCGCCCCGCCGCCCACAAACCCGGTGACCTTGGGGGTCTCCTTGATCATCTGCAGCGTTTCATCGCCCAACGGCGTTTCCAACTCAACGAGGACGTAGCCGGGGAAAAACTTTCGCCGGGAGGTCCGTCGCTTGCCGTCCTTGATTTCAATCACGTCCTCCGTCGGCACGAGCACCTGCCCAAGCTTCTCGACGAGCCCCATCTGGTTCGCGCGCTCCAGCAAGCTGGTCTTCACGCGCCCCTCAAACCCCGCGTACGTATGAATGACGTACCAGTTCTTCGTCATGCACCACCCTTAGGTCTACAGATCTCAGCCACGCCAGACGCTCCCTCGTTCCGCTCAGTTGGCCGCTCACCGAATCAGATGATCTTGGCAACCAGCCAGACAAGAAATGAATCGATCACCGACAGATACAGTGACATCAGGATGCAGAAGACAATAACGACAGTCGTCGAACCGATGGTTTCCGCACGGGTCGGAAAGGAAACCTTCTTCATTTCCCCCCGCACTTCCGTGATGAACAATCGAATCGAGTCGGTCATGCGCTTGAACATCAGATCCTCCGTCCCTACTCTCTCACACTCCGAAGGCCGAACCTGCAGGAGCTCTCCTGTCGCGCCCATCAAGAGCGCTCCGGGTCGAGCAAGCCGTCACGCCAACAACCAACTCTCCAAGGCGCCTATCCGGGCGCCAAGAACCACCACAGGGCGCCCGGTACGAGCGAGCTTGGGGTGGCAGGGGCACTAGGATTTGAACCCAGACTTTCGGTTTTGGAGACCGACGTGCTGCCATTAACACTATGCCCCTACGACGCCTGTCGAGACCGGCCACAGGGCCGTCACTCGACCTACTTCACTTCCTTATGAGGCGTGTGCTTCCGGCAGAACTTGCAGAACTTGTTTCGCTCCAACCGATCAGGATCGTTTTTCTTGTTCTTGTTGGTCGAATAGTTCCGCTGCTTGCAGAGCGTACAGGACATGTCAATAATTTCACGCATCTCAGCTCTCCCGCAGCCGCCTGTCGGCGGCCATCAAACACAGTTACGCCAGAATTTCGGTGACGACGCCGGAGCCGACGGTCTTGCCGCCTTCCCGC
>CAZPYP010000057.1:12062-15093 GCA_964590845.1 uncultured Nitrospira sp. | reverse complement strand
AGCGAACCACAGCATGACGGCACAACAGATTACCTGGTTCAAGGCCGGTTCGGCGTTGAACGCGCTGAACTAAACCTGACTATTACAAGAGGGAACAACCATGGCGAAAGCAGACAAAATTATCTACACGAAGACCGACGAAGCGCCGATGCTGGCGACCTATTCATTCCTCCCGATCATCAATGCCTTCTCAAAGGCGGCCGGTGTGACGGTGGAACTCCGCGACATTTCCCTTGCAGGCCGCGTGATCGCGGTGTTCCCGGAATACCTGACGCCGGCGCAGAAGCAGCCGGACGCCTTGGCCGAGCTGGGCGAAATGGCCAAGACACCGGAAGCCAACATCATCAAGCTGCCGAACATCAGCGCCTCGATCCCACAGCTGGTGGCAACGATCAAGGAACTGCAGAAGCAAGGCTACAAGTTGCCGGATTATCCTGAAAACCCCAAGGACGACAAGGAAAAGGATATCAAGGCCCGTTACGACAAAGTGAAGGGCAGCGCGGTCAACCCCGTGTTGCGCGAAGGCAACTCGGACCGCCGCGCGCCGCTCTCGGTGAAGGCCTATGCCCGCAAGCACCCTCATAAGATGAGTGCCTGGTCGTCCGACTCCAAAACCCACGTCTCCCACATGAAGGGCGGCGACTTCCGGTCGAACGAAAAATCGATGACGATTCCCGCGGCGACGACCGCGAAGATCGAGTTTGTCGGTGCGGACGGCAAGACGACTGTCCTAAAGGAGAAAGTTTCACTCCAGGCCGGCGAAGTGCTCGACGCCACGTTCATGAGTGTCAAGGCGCTGCGCAAGTTCTTGGAGGAGCAGATCGAGGATGCGAAGGCCAAGGGCATCCTATGGTCGCTCCACATGAAGGCCACGATGATGAAGGTCTCGGACCCGAAGATCTTCGGCCACGCCGTGACGGTGTTCTACAAGGACGTATTCGAGAAGCATGGTGCGACGTTCAAGAAACTCGGCGTCGATCCGGACAATGGCCTCGGCGACGTGTACGCGAAGATCAAGACGCTCCCAGAGAATGAGCGGAAGGCGATCGAAGACGACATCAAAGCCGTTTATCAGAAGCGGCCGCCGATGGCGATGGTCAACAGCGACAAGGGCATCACCAACCTGCATGTGCCGAGCGACATCATCATCGACGCCTCCATGCCGCCGGTCATCCGTGACTCGGGCAAGATGTGGGGGCCTGATGGCAAGCTGGCCGATGTGAAGTGCGTGATTCCCGACGCCAGCTACGCGCCGGTCTATCACGAAGTCGTCGAGTTCTGTAAACAAAAAGGCCAGTTCGATCCTCGCACGATGGGCACGATTCCGAACGTCGGCTTGATGGCGCAGGCGGCGGAAGAATACGGCTCGCACGACAAGACCTTCAAGGCGCCGGGCAACGGCACGATTCGTATCGTGGATGCGGCGGGCAAGGCGTTGCATGAGCACAAAGTCGAAGAGGGCGATATCTGGCGCGCTTGCCAGGTCAAGGATGCGCCGATTCAGGATTGGGTCAAGCTGGCCGTGACTCGTGCAAGAGCCACCGGCGCGCCGGCGGTGTTCTGGTTGGACAAGACACGCGCGCACGACGCGGAGTTGATCAAGAAAGTGAACGCTTATTTGCCGAAGCACGACACGAACGGTCTTGAGATCAAGATCATGTCGCCGGCCGAAGCCTGCCGCTTCTCGATCGAGCGGATGAAAGACGGGAAGGATACGATTTCCTGCACCGGCAACGTGCTCCGAGACTATTTGACCGACCTCTTCCCGATTCTTGAGATCGGCACCAGCGCCAAGATGCTCTCGATCGTTCCTCTCCTCAACGGAGGCGGGCTGTTCGAGACCGGCGCGGGAGGATCGGCTCCGAAGCACGTGCAGCAGTTCGAGGAAGAGGGCTACCTGCGC
Organism: uncultured Nitrospira sp.; assembly: GCA_964590845.1. Lineage (GTDB taxonomy): Bacteria > Nitrospirota > Nitrospiria > Nitrospirales > Nitrospiraceae > Nitrospira_C. The sequence continues at coordinate 13,190 of CAZPYP010000057.1, read as the reverse complement.
TGGGATTCGCTCGGCGAGTTCTTGGCCTTGGCGGCCTCGTTGGAGCATCTGGCGAAAGTCGGGAACAATCCGGTGGCCAAGATCTTGGCGGACACGCTGGATCAAGCCAATGCGAAGTTCCTGGAGAGCAACAAGTCGCCGGCCCGCAAGGTCGGCGAGATCGACAACCGCGGCAGCCATTTCTACCTCGCGCTCTATTGGGCGCAGGCCCTGGCCGCGCAAACAGCGGACAAGAAAATCGCAGAAAAGTTCCAGAAGATCGCAAAAGACCTGGGCGACAATGAGAAGACGATCGACGGCGAGTTGTTGGCCGCGCAGGGCAAGCCGCAGGACGTCGGCGGGTACTATCATCCCGACGATGCCAAGGCCTCGAAGGCGATGCGCCCAAGCGCGACGTTGAACAAGATCATCGACGCGATTGCGTAGGAAGGTTGTGAGGCGAGGGGCTAGAGGCAAGGGGAAATATTCTGAACCTCTTGCCCTGGCCTCGTGCCTCTAGCCTGCAGCGAGTTTTATGGCGACTGAAACCACAGACAACCAGAACGTGATCGACCAGCCCGAGGTGCTGAAACCTCGGATGGTGACGATCGAGATCGCCGGCAAGAAGTACGAGGTGCCGGAGGGGATCACCGTCATCAAAGCCATGTGGTATGCCGGCCAGGAAGTGGTCCGCGGAGTCGGCTGTCTCGGAGGATTTTGCGGCGCCTGCGCCACGTATTACCGGACGAAGGACGATCCAAAAGTCCGTACCTGCTTGGCCTGCCAAATGGCCGTGCAGGACGGTATGTCGTTTACCATGATGCCGCCGTTTCCCGCGCGCAAGGCGATCTACGATATCCAGAAGCTGCAGGATCCCAAGCAGGACCTGTTCAACCTCTACCCTGAGGCACCGCTCTGTCGGAACTGCAATGCCTGCACGGAGGCCTGCCCGCAGAAGATCGACGTGCGGGAAGGCGTGTGGAAGGCGGTCTTCGGGGATTTCAAGAGCGTCTCCGAGATGTTCATGGACTGCGTCATGTGCGGGATGTGCACGCCGGTCTGCATCGCCGACATCGCACCGAATCTTGTGGCGCTCTATGTCAGCCGGGCGCAGGGGGCCCACTTCACCGAGAAGCCGGTCGGGCTGGA
>CAZPYP010000057.1:10073-11962 GCA_964590845.1 uncultured Nitrospira sp. | reverse complement strand
TCTATGTCAGCCGGGCGCAGGGGGCCCACTTCACCGAGAAGCCGGTCGGGCTGGATACGCGCATCAAGGAAATTCAGGACGGCCGGTTCAACGACGAGTGGAACAGGATCCTGAAGATGAACGAGAAGCAACTGGCCGATCACTGTGCGACGGTGAAATAACTCCGCTCCTGAGGCGCCCCGGATGGATATTCACGCACTCCAACAAATCGTGCACAAGACTCGGGATGCCCGTCGCAAGCAAACCATCCCCAAGTTTTCTCCCGAAGATCGCGATCAGCTGATCCATAAATATCACCCCGATTATCGGGCCAGTGCCTACCGCCCCATCCGCTTCGGTCCGAACGCCGATGAAAAGACCGTCGTCGAGCTGGCGTCCTTACTGGAGGGCGATAGCCCCATTCAAGAGGACATCGACCTGACGCCGCACTACAGCACCGATGTGTTGGTCATCGGCGGAGGGGGAGCCGGATGCGCGGCCGCGTTACATGCCCATGGGGCCGGAGCGAAGGTCATTTTGGCCACGAAGCTGCGTCTGGGTGATTCGAACAGCGTGATGGCGCAAGGCGGCATGCAGATTTCGGTCGCGCCGGAAGATTCGCCCGTCACCCATTTCATCGACACGCTCAAGGGCGGTCACATGCAGAACGACCATGCCCTGCTCAAGGTGATGGTCGAGGACGGGCCGTCGATCGCAAAGTGGCTGATCGAGCTGGGTGTGTTGTTCGATCGTCAGGCCGACGGCAACTTGCACGTGAAAAAAGGCGGCGGCAGTTCCAAGCCAAGGTTGCTGACCTGTTCCGACTATACGGGACTTGAGATCATGCGCGTCCTCAAGGACGAAGTGATCAACCAGAAGGTCCAACTGCTCGAGTTTTGCGCGGCGGTGGAACTGTTGAGCGATGAGAACGGTGCCTGCACCGGCGCGATTTTCAAGGACCTGGACAACCACCGATACGTCGTCGTGGCCGCCAAATCGGTCATCTTGGCGACCGGGGGGATCGGGCGGTTGCACATCCAGGGATTTCCCACGAGCAACCATTACGGCGCTACGGGGGACGGTCTCTGCCTCTCCTATCGGATGGGCGCGAAGTTGGCCCACATCGATACCTTCCAATACCATCCCTCCGGCGCCGTGTATCCCGAACAGTTGATCGGGGCGTTGGTGACGGAAGGCATCCGTTCCGAAGGCGGCCATCTTGTCAATGCGAACGGAGAACGATTTGTGAACGAACTCGACACCCGCGATGTCGTGTCTTCGTCGATCATCAGAGAGTGTGAGGAGGGTCGCGGGATCCGTACCATGTCGGGCCGAGTCGGGGTATGGCTGGATACGCCGTTACTGGACGCCGAGCACGGGCCGGGGACGGTCGAGAAGCATTTCCCGGCTATGGTGATGCAGTTCGAGCGGTTCGGCATCGATATCAGCAAAGATCCTGTCTTGATCTATCCCACCCTGCACTACCAGAACGGCGGGGTGAAGATCGATACGAATTCCGAAACCAACGTGAAGAGTCTGTTCGTCGCCGGCGAAGCCTCCGGCGGTTTGCACGGCCGCAACCGTCTCATGGGCAACTCGCTGCTCGACTTGATGGTGTTCGGCAAGCGGTCGGGCCTGACGGCGGCCTCACGTGCCGGCTCGATAAAACAGGGCAAGTTGACGGTGAAACATCTGCAGCGCTTCCGGGCGGAAGCCAAAAAGCATGGGAGTCACAGCGGAGTCGTGTCGCCGATGGTTCTGCCGGCCTATACGAGGAAAGTAGGCTAGAGGCGAGGGGCAATAGGCGATGGGGGAAAGGTGTTTTACCCATAGCCGCTGGCCTCGTATCCAGCGTCTTCGACCAAAGGGAGCAACATGAACGTTCACGAATTCCAAGCCAAAGCATTGTT
>CAZPYP010000057.1:5897-9973 GCA_964590845.1 uncultured Nitrospira sp. | reverse complement strand
ATGAACGTTCACGAATTCCAAGCCAAAGCATTGTTCGGGCAGTTCGGCGTGCCGGTGCCGCGCGGGAAGGAGATTACCTCGCCTGAAGCCGCGACGGCCTGGGCCAACGAGCTGAACACCCCAGTGTTCGTGATCAAGGCGCAGATCCATGCCGGTGGCCGTGGGAAGGCCGGAGGAGTCAAGATCACCAAAGACAAGGCCGCCGTAGCCGGCCTGGCCAAGGAACTCATCGGAAAGACGCTCGTCACGCACCAGACCGGTCCGAAAGGGCGGAAGGTCCATCGCTTACTGATGGAAGAGGGCGCCAATATTGCGAAGGAACTGTATCTGTCGATCCTCGTCGACCGCGACACCGGCTGGCCGACGTTCATCGCCAGCACGGAAGGCGGGATGGAGATCGAAGAGGTCGCGGAAAAGACGCCGGAGAAGATCATCAAGGAGGCGATCGATCCTGCCGTCGGTTTTCAGGGACACAACGGCCGGAATGTGGCGTTCGCCCTCGGGCTGCAGAACCTCGAACCGGCTGCGATCAATCCCTTCGTGCAGCTGCTCGGCAATCTCTATCGTTTGTTCATGGAGAAGCATGCAGCCTTGGTCGAAATCAACCCGTTGATCATCACGAAGGAAAAAACGCTCGTCGCGCTGGACGGCAAAGTCTCTTTCGACGACAACGGTCTCTTCAAGCACGAAGACGTGCAGAAAATGCGGGACTTGAACGAAGAAGAGCCGCTCGAAATCGAAGCGACCGCCAATAATCTGAACTACGTCAAACTGGACGGCAATATCGGCTGCATGGTCAACGGCGCGGGCCTGGCGATGGCCACGATGGACGTCATCAAGCTGGCCGGCAGCGAACCGGCAAACTTCCTGGATGTGGGCGGCGGCGCGACCAAGGACACCGTGGCGGCCGGCTTCCGTATTCTGCTGAAGGATCCCAACGTCAAAGGGATTTTCATCAACATCTTCGGCGGCATCGTCCGCTGCGAACGGATCGCCCATGGCGTGATCGAAGCGGCCAAGGAAGTGAAGATCAGCGTGCCCTTGGTCGTGAGGCTGCAAGGGACGAACGCCGAAGAGGGCCGCAAGTTATTGGCGGAGTCTGGGCTGAAGCTCGAGGTGGCGAACGACCTGTGGGAGGCCGCTCAGAAGATCGTGAAACTGACCGGAAAGGCCGCATAGACCTCGATGTATATTCTCGCACTGCTTCTCGCGTTCGTGACGTTGCCCGGATGCATGATCGTGCGGGAAGGAAAGGTCAAGCCGCCGACTCCCTGGCCTCCGGCGCAGACGCAAGACAAGAAGTCGCTCGCAATCAGCGTGGCCGGCGTGCAAAACCCGAAAGGGGCGCATCAGGCTCCACGGGTTGATGTGATCGACGCCGCTCGTGAGCAGGCGCTGAAGGCGTATTCGGAATCCGGACTCTTCTCCTCCGTCGTGTTGTCTGACGAGCCGACGGATTTGAGAGCGGACATCGGGGTGATCGAAGACGGCACCGAGGGCATGGGCTTTTCGGGTTATCTCAGCGCACTCACCTTTACGCTCGTCCCCGGTTATGTGTCCGAAAAGGTCCTGGTGAGAACCAGCGTGAGCGATCGAACCAAGCGGGTCGTCGGCATGGTCGAGAAAGAAGAACAGCAAGGATTCTGGATCCAGTTCTTTCTCCTGTTCACGATGCCCTTCACGAGTTCCTCGAATGACGTCGCCGAATCCCTATTCTATGACGTTCACCGATCCACGATCGACGAGGCGCACAGCAAAGGGCTTTTTTAGCAACGAGTACCGTCAGAGAGGCGTTGTCCATGTCTATTCTGGTCGATAAGAATACGCGGGTGGTGGTGCAGGGAATCACGGGCAAGGAAGGGTCCTTCCATGCGACCCAGTGCAAGGCCTATGGGACGAAGATCGTGGCCGGCGTGACGCCGGGCAAGGCCGGGCAGGAGGTCGAGGGGATTCCGGTATTCAATACGGTCACCGATGCGGTCAAGAAGACGGAGTGCGATACGTCGCTCATTTTCGTGCCGCCTCCCTTTTGCGCCGACGCGATTCTCGAGGCGGCCGATGCCGGCATCAAGTTGGTGATCTGTATCACCGAGGGCATCCCCGTCAACGAGATGGTGAAGGTCAAACGCGCACTGCGAGGTCGGGACGTGCGTTTGATCGGGCCCAATTGCCCCGGTGTGATTACCGTGGACGAGGCCAAGATCGGCATCATGCCCGGCTTCATCCACAAGAAAGGTGTTGTCGGTGTTGTCTCGCGCAGCGGTACCTTGACGTATGAAGCCGTGCATCAGCTTTCGACGCTTGGCTTGGGCGAAACGACTTGCGTCGGCATCGGCGGCGATCCCGTGAACGGGACCGGATTCGTCGATGTGCTGCCGTTGTTCGAGAAGGATCCGGAGACCCAGGCGATCGTCATGATCGGCGAGATCGGCGGCGATGCGGAAGAGAAGGCGGCGGAGTTCATCAAGAAGCACGTCAAGAAACCGGTCATCAGCTTCATCGCGGGGATCACAGCGCCTCCCGGCCGCCGCATGGGTCACGCGGGCGCCATTATCTCGGGTGGCAAAGGCACGGCGACCGAGAAAATGAAAGCGCTCGAATCAGCCGGCGTAAAAGTGGTCAAGAACCCGGCCGAGATCGGCAACGCGGTGAAGAAGGCGTTGGGGCGATAAGACCTCCGCTGCCGGCCCGGCCTGCTTCCTCCACGTGATTTGTCCTGTGAGCGATCGGCGAAATCGTCCCGGTGGCCGCTAATTCCCTTTCCCTCGTCCACCTATCGTGGTAGTCTGTGCTCAGCTATTGGCAGCATTACGTAGACAGCCGACCCCGATCATTCCTGACGGTTCCAATCTCGGGTTGTGATCGCCGAACTAGGGAGTTCGATTGCGAGTTTTCCTGATCCACGTCCGCGATCCCCAATTCTACGCTCTTCCAGCCAAGACTCGCGCAAAAAACGGGAATATCCGGGTCATGGGGTTCCCGCCTATCGGCATCATGTCGTTGTCATCGGTCGTCAAACAGGCCGGTCACGAATGCGTGATGTTCGATCAGGCCAATCCGGATACCCCCAACGACGTCATCGTCGAGGAAATCAGGCGATGCAAGCCGGACTTAGTGGGGCTGAGTTTTCTCAGTACCACGAGTTATCCCTATGCCAAGATTCTTGCCCGACAGATTCGAGCCGCGGACGCGACCGTCAAGCTGGCGTTCGGCGGGGTGTTTGCCAGCCTGAACGCGGGGCTCGTGAAGCTGCAATGCCCAGAAGTGGACTTCGTCTGTCGAGGCGACGGCGAGCAATTGTTACTCGACCTTCTGGCCCATCTCGACGCGCCGGAGGCTATCGGAAGTCTGACTTGGATGAAAGACGGCCGCGTCGTCAACAATCCCGGCCGCCCCATGGAGCGCCACCTTGATCAATGGCCGTTCCCGGACCGTGAAAGTCTCAAGCTCGATTTCGTCGAGTCGATGCCGCTCGACGTACCCGCGGTTCTGTCGATGGAGCGGTTTACGACAATGCAGACCTCGCGCGGCTGTCCCTGGCCTTGCGTGTTCTGTGACATTCCGATCTTCAACGAGGGCAAATGGCGAGCGAGGAGCGCCCAGCACGTCGTCAACGAGCTCAAGTACCTGGAAGAGCACGGCTACGGGTCCGTCTATTTCGTCGACGATCATTTTCTGTTGCAACCCAAGCGCATCGAAGCCATCTGCACCGGGGCTATCGAGGCGAAGTTGCGGATTCAGTGGGGCATCGAGGGTCGGGTCGATTCGGTTGCCCAGCACCTGTTTCCCGTCATGGCCAAGGCCAATTGTCGGACGGTGATGTTCGGCATTGAAAGCGGCAGCCAGAAAATCCTCGACCGTCTGAAGAAAGAACAGACGCTAGATGAAGTGACGAAGGCGGTGAAGAACGCGAAAAAGGCCGGCATCGAGATCGTTCATGGCTTCTTCACGGTCGGCAATCCTGACGAAACCGTCGAAGACATGCGGGCGACCTTCGACTTCGCGTCCAAACTTCCGCTGGATACGTTCGGGTTCAACCGGCTCTGCGTGTATCGCGGCACGCCGTTGTGGCAGGA
>CAZPYP010000057.1:0-5797 GCA_964590845.1 uncultured Nitrospira sp. | reverse complement strand
GACGAGATGCTGCACAACGTGCTCGAAGAATCGCGCGCCGAACGACTCCGGATCCAACAGGATGCCGACGGCTCCCGCGAACTTCCGATGGTTCAGGCCCGTTGAATGCACCCGGCCGCTCATTCGCCGTCGATTTCCCCGACCAGTTCGCGAAGCTGACGGCCCATACCAATGAGCGTCTCCTTCCTCGCGCGTACAACAGACGTGACGAGGCTCCCCTCTTTCGCTACCCTGTCGACCCGGTCCGCCCATCAACTAACACCCGCTGCTTGTAATGGGCCTTGCCGAAACCGCTCATGCCCGGACGCCGACGTCCGGCGGCATTCTGGCGGTGGCTATGTCAGTTCCGATCCGACCCACGATGTTTCTGACCGAAGAGGCGCGTCAATAGCAGCGTGGCCTGCCGTGTTTTCCCCTACTCGGCGGTGAAGCAGGTCAACGCCTGGAACGAGGGACTTCCCGCTGGAGCAGGTTCGATGAAGAAGACAATCGGCCCGGGCTCTGCCGAGGCGTGTAGGAGAGACGGAAGGCTCGGCATGCACTTGTTCCGAAGTCTCCCCGGGGGTCTGTACTAGGGAAGCGAGATCGTGTACATTCCCGAAACTTCAATCCTCGTGAGCTTGGGATCGAGGTATGGATAGAGGTCGGGTATCGACGATCGCAATCGTCGTTGCATGCGCGTTTGGTGCCGCCGGTTCGATGGCGATCGCGCTCGATCTTTATTGGTTCTTGGCCCAACACGCTCTTCAGTCCCACCTGTCGAACTCCTTCCAGCCTGCGAAGTTGGCCCTCCTGGGGGGGCTGTACGCGGCATTGGCCGCGCTATTGGTTACGATTGTTGCAAAAGCAGCGGTACGTTCCCGCCCGCTTCTGCGTCTCGTGTCCGAGTGGTCGCCATGGGCTGTGGTGATCTGGTTCTTGTTGTCCTTCTATTTGGCGCTGGTCTATTACCCGCTCCCTTCACACCCGCATCACCTCGACAAGCTCTTGTTCATCCTCAGTGGATTGTTGGCTTGGACATTATGGATGGTTGTCCACCCCGCAGGACTCGCCGGGGTTCTGAATGGACGAGTCTACGGGTGGGTTCGACTCGGACTGATCAATCTATTTATCTTCCTCATGATCGGCGAGACGGCGGTGCGCCTTGCCGACCCGCTACTCGCGAAAGACGGCTTATACAGTCGGGCAGAGTCATCGCAGTGGCTCAAGCCTCATGTACAAACAGAAGGCTCAATCGGACACACGAATGTCTATGGATTTCGCGATCGCGAGTGGACGGTGGGAACACCGCACTCGGCCGTACGCGTTCTTGCGCTGGGCGACTCCTTCACATGGGGAACCGGCGTGACCTATGACGAAGGCGTGGTCGCGACCCTGGAGCGCGCGCTTCGGGACAGACTCCCTCATGCCGAAGTCATCAATCTGGGTGTTCCCGGATTCGAGCCGGAACACGAACTGGACCTGTTCCGGCAATTCGGTGTTCACCTGGACCCGGATGGGGTTCTGGTGAATTTCTTCGTCGGCAACGACATTATGCGAAAACGGGGTGCAGGGCGTGAATCCGCCGTGATCGTCGCCGGCAAGATTTTCTACGTCCATCACAGCGGCAACTGGATCCATGACCACTGGGGACCCGACCGCTGGTATCTTTACCATAACCTCAATTACTTGATTCGGGTTGATCTCAGCCCCATCCGCCGATGGTTTCGCCGGCAACAACCGGCGAGCGGTGGGACGTCGATCGGGCAGCCTTCGACGGTTACGTCAACTCCGCCGCAAGCTTCTCCGGTGCCGGAGGGCTGGAATCTCGATTACCTCAGCTATCTCAACGAGCGCAGCGATATCTTCGCGAAAGAGAACAGTGAGGAGTGGGAGTTCCACTGGCGATTCACGCAAGCGACGCTCGACGCGCTCTTGAGGGATCTCCGAGCGCGACAGATCCCAGTGGTCGTCGCCATCATTCCGGAACAGATTCAGCTTGACCGGGAATGGCAGCACGGTTTTCTCTCTGCCATCGGAGCGTCTCCGGATGCCTATGATTTCTTGAAGCCCCAAAAGGCGCTGGGCGAATGGTGTGATAGTCGAGAAGTCGCCTGTGTAGACCTGCTCGCCAAGTGGGGGCACGACGCCGGGCGGACCGCGTTGTACCTACCGAACGATACGCACTGGAGCCGGGAGGGGCACAGGCGGGCCGCAGCGGATATCTTTCCGATGCTTCTGGCCCAGCTGACTCCTGTCGTGGCGAAACGCGACCACGATCCATCTTCGCCACCGAACCGTTAGGCCGGCGGCTCGACCCTTCCATAGAAGGATCGGCCGAAGGCCGCGTCAGACCGAGATTCCCCAGAGCTGCTTGGCGAGCAGACCGATCCCGTAACTCACGCTGACGGCGACGGCGATGATGATGAGATTGAGGAGGATCCGCCGCTTGATGTCCATCCCGGAGAGAAACGACAGAACGGTCGAGACGACGATCACCATCACCCCAGCCGTGATGACGGAGAACATGGCGTCCTTGGCTCCGATGAGGACGGGAAGGACCGGGACCAGGGCTCCCGTCACGTAGGCGCAACCGACGACGATCGCCGACCCCAATGGAGATTCTTCCATCGGGCCGACGTCGTCGCCCTCTCCCAGGAAAATCTTCTTCGCGATGTCCGTCGACTTCACTTCCTTCTCGGAGTTCAAGGCCAGAAACGCGCCGGCGGCCATCGACAAGGCCCCGGCGGCAGCGGTTGTGCAGGCCGCCATGAGCACGGCGGTGGCGCTGCCGAAGGCTCCGAAAAACCCGCTCACGGCGCCCAAAATTTCGACCAAACCATCGTTCAATCCCAGGAAGATATTGCGGATCTTTTCGGCGTTGATCCGCCGCTCCGTCAGTTTCGTCACTAAGACGTCCTCATGCTTGAATTCGTCCATGAGGATGCCGCGCAGCGCTTCGCCTAATGGGTGGCCTTGGTACTCCCGCCAGATGGCCAGATACTTGCGTACGCCGTGTACCTCGATGGCTTCCAGTACCAGATGGACGGCGGTGGTGCCGAACAGCCGGCAGGCGGCGATCATAACCTGCAACTTGATTCGTCTTCCAAGGTCGAGGCAATCCAGCTTGAGATTGAAAAACTTCTGCCAGAACGCCAGGTGTTGAACTTCGACGGTGATCAGCTCGTCCAAGGTCCGTTGGGCGTCAGCATCGGGAGAAATGCGGCGCAATTCACGGTACAACGACAGGTCGAACAGTTCGTCCAGGATCAACGCTCGAGAGAGGGCGGGGTCGTACGCTGCCGTGGGTGCCATGGTGCTCGATTCGAAAGGCCGACCGTGGAGGATGCTGCTGGATTATAGCGAAGCGTCCATGGCGCGTCGATGTGTCTCTATTCTCTTGATTTCGTTGACGAAGCAAGGACTCTGCGATATGAGTGAAGGAATATCTGAAGGGGAAGGAAGCCTTCCGTGAAAGGGACGCCAAGAAAAGCGCGCACGCTGGTGAGGATCCCCGTCGAGTTTCAGGGGATCTCGGAGGACGTGCATATCAAGGGGAAGGGCCATACGCTCGATCTCAACATCAACGGCTGCCGTATTGAAAGTGCGACGGCAGCGCCGCGTGGCAGCTATCTTCGCTTGCGCCTGACGATTCCCAACGCGCCTAAGCTCATCACTATCGGCATGGCTCGGGTTCGGTGGGTCGAATCCAAGTCCTTCGGGGTCGAATTCATCCAGCGGTCCGCCGAGGATATTCCGCTCATCGCTCAGGTGACGGCAGAATCCGACGATCGTCAGAATGGGGTCCTCCATTCCATCCAGCAACGCGCGGCCAAAGGTGGTCGCACCGTGCTGGTCGTCGAGGACGATCCGGACCTTCTCCATCTTTGTTCGAAAACACTCGAAGCCGTGGGATTCAAGGTGCTCAAGGCGTCGGGGAGTGTGGAAGCGCTGCAACTCGTCACCGGATATCTGGCCCCGATTCATCTGCTGCTCGTCGACCTCATTCTGCGGCCGTCGACGTTTCAACTTCAGGATGGGAAGGATCGCCATCCGCGCGTCCACGGCCATGAATTCGTCGAGCGGGCGTTGCGTTTGAGGAAACAGGCGCATGTCGTCTATATGACCGGGCATGACGATCAAGCGCTCACCGCATTGGGGATCAAAACCGGTGGAACGTTGTGTATGCAGAAACCGTTCAGCCGCGAAGATCTGTTGGCGGCGATCGAGCGGGCCTTGGCCGGTCCGCCGATGAACGCGGAAGATCTGCCGAAGAAATCCCTCAAGAAAGCCGCCAACGACCGCTGACGTTCCCGTCCAACTGTCTTTCCCGCCGTCGCGATCAGCGAAGGTTTCCGTCCGCCGCCGTCCGTCAGCTCGACAGGGCCTGCTTCGTCTCGTCGAGATGTTTTTGCAGATAGGTCATGAAGGGTGTGCCGCCGGTTCCCACGGCGGTCGGATTACTTGCGTGGGTTTGCGACTGGCGGTGGATGTAGCTGTCGGCATAGCCGACGTGGATCTCCCGAAATTGCGCCAGGAGATCGACACAGTTCGAGTAGGCCTCCCAAAGTTCGGGGACCCGGAACTTGCGGTCTCGGACGAACCCCGGCAGCAGCGGACGATGGAGATGGTCCGTGGCTTGTTCGAGGGCTTGGAGAAACGCACGATGGCGAGGCGGCATGTAGTCCCGCATCTCGTTCAAGTAGACGGTCAGAGGATCGGGGCTGTGCGCGATGCCGAGTCCGGCGTCCAGGCAGGGCACGATCGAACTTTGCGCCCCCGTTTCGCCGCGGAACTGTTGCGGCTGCCCGGCATAACGAGGCGTGCCCTCGTAGGCGATGCCCTGAGGAAGAGACGGACTGTTTTTCCAGCCATGAATATAGGGCCGCACTCGATGGTAGTACACATAGGGATCACAGCGTTCCTTCATGCGCAGCAGCGTGTCGCGCATGGCCGTTTGCGCCAGCGCCAGCGATCGCAGCCCCTGTAACACCTCGTCCTCCCGCCCTTGATCGGCCCCGTTCATGGCGCGCAGCAGGCCCGCCAAGCCCGGTCCTGCCTGTCGTTCAATTTGGATGTGTATGACGACGAACCATTCTTCATCCTGACCGCCGAGGAAGTTCTGCAGCAGCACGAGATTATCCAATTCGACGGGTTTGTTCGGGTCGAGCCTGCGCCAGTTGTCCAGGGCGTAGGAGGCGTACGAGAGGACAGGCGGTCGGCCCAACCGCTCCGCGACGTCCGCCCAGGCTTTGGCCAGTTGGGCTGGAAGCGACGCGGCGGGATGGTCAGGAACTTCCCACACATAGGCATGCCCGGCGAAGGAAAGCATCCGCATCGCCGCATGGAGGTCTCTGTCTTGCCAGCTTGAGGGAATGACCGGAAGGAGGGACTGCAAACTGTCGATATAGGGTCGAACCGCACGTGCCGTCAGTAACTTGGAGAGATTGTGAGCGAGAAGATTGAGGGCGTCACCTTCCGGGATGGATGCTAACGGGTCCGGCGGAAGGAAGCCGCTATCCGGGGAGATGTCGTATGCGGACGGAACTGGGAGGGGAGAAGTGGCAGAGTTCATCGGAGCCTCCGGTCAACAGACCTCGCGGCGCCTACTGGTACTCTACCACGCCTCCCCAGTGAGCGAACAGAGTCAGGAGGGTTATCGGCAATTGGGCGGAGGGCTATTCCCGAACACCTGCTTGAGATTGGTCCAACGCTCGAATTCCGTCGTGGAGAGATCGCGGGCGCCGATGCTGCTGGACTTGGTCGACAGCTTGACCCATTCCTCGTACATCGCACATTCTTCTTGGGAAGCGGCCGG
>CAZPYP010000056.1:11670-15757 GCA_964590845.1 uncultured Nitrospira sp. | reverse complement strand
TGGAAAGAGCACCCCGGATATTTTGCAGGCGTTGATGCTGGCTCCCTCGAGATTGGCTTTGCTGAAATCCACTCCGCGTAGATCGGACTGGCGGAAATAGCAGTCGCGGAAATCCAACCCTCCGGCCTCCATCCCACGCAAATCCAACCCCCGAAGATCGCAACCCCGAAGGTCGCAAGTGTCTCCAGCCGCCTTCTTGGCGTTGAACTCCTTGATGCACCCTTCCCGCAGGAGTTGGTACATCTTGTCGGGGGGAATACGGAGTCTCGCCTTCTGATCGGAGACTGTGTCCATCAAAAGCTCCAAGGGTTATCGAGTAGCTCCGTATCGGCCGATCTGAGCAGAACCTTGAGGGGCGCCTCTTGCACTCTTACAGCCGAGCACAGTATCGTAGCCCGATCAGAGCCGGTCTCATTCACCTACGGTCGAGGTAAGGAGGTCATCATGGCACTGCGATTGGGCGACGAAGCGCCGAATTTTACGGCGGAAACTACTGAAGGCACGATCAATTTTCACGAGTGGCTCGGCGGGGGGTGGGGCATCCTCTTCTCGCATCCGAAAGACTATACGCCGGTCTGTACCACGGAATTGGGCACAGTGGCCAAGATCACGCCGGAATTCAAGAAGAGAGGGGTCAAGGTAATTGCGGTCAGTGTGGACCCTCTCGATTCGCACAAAGGATGGATCAACGACATCAACGAAACCCAAAAGACCACCATGAACTATCCAATCATCGCCGATCCGGATAAGAAGGTGTCGACCCTCTATGACATGATCCATCCAAACGCATTGGACAATATGACGGTACGGTCGGTGTTTATCATCGGGCCGGACAAGAAGATCAAGCTTACCTTGACTTATCCTGCTTCATGTGGAAGAAATTTCGACGAATTGCTGAGGGTCGTTGATTCGCTTCAGTTGACGTCGAAGTACAAGGTTGCCACTCCGGCCAACTGGAAAGACGGGGAGGATTGCATCATCACGCCAGCGGTGAATGATGCTGAAGCAAAAACTCTGTTCCCCAAGGGCTTCAAAGTCGTCAAGCCCTATCTGCGGTATACCCCTCAACCGAACAAGTAGACGGGTGCCTCAGGGTATGCACGGGCGGAAGACGGTGAGCGTCTTCCGCCCGTTTTCTTTGAAGATCAAGAGGAGAGCGGCAGGCCGGAAACAAGAAAGTATCCGGCATTGAAGCAGCTATGCCAGACCACGGCCGGCACGACGCTGCCTGTGCGATCACGGGCGTATCCGAGCAGCAGGGAGACGGCAAAGATGCCGGCCACCCATGGCAGGGGATGGCTGGGCAAATGCGCGATTCCAAACGCCACGGTTGTGAGGAGATTGGCGAGAGTGAGTGGACCGATCTGGAAACGGTAGGGCCCATGATCCAACAATACCCCCTGCAGTAGCCCCCGGAAGCCGAGTTCCTCGCAGAAGGGGCGCCAGACGCTCAATGACAGGTAGAGAAGAGCTGTATGCCAGGTCCAGTTCGTAGCGTGTCCGGCGCCTTCCCACCAGAGCACAATCCAGAAGGGAATCGCGGCGACGAAAGGAATAAGAAACCACGTCTCGCGCCACCAACTGGAGGCCCCTTGGTTCAACCCGCAGAGGTGGGCGAAGTCCTGGACCATTCCACCGTCATAGCGGGCCTGAGAACTCTGGTAATCCTGTCGCGTTGTCGTGATCACAGAGCGAACTCGTTGGAGGCGGTTCCGGAAGGTCGTTCCTTCCGGCGCAGGATAATACGGGCCGCTGCGAGCAGGAATAACAGCGGTAACAAGCCGTCAACCCCGCCGCCGTCGAGTATGGTGCAGCCGCCACCGCCGCTGGATGAAGCTGGTGCTGCTGTCGGTATTGGAGATCCTACCGGAGGCGCCGCCGCGATAGAGCCGCCTGTTGCGATCACTTCCACTTCACTCAGCGATAGGGAACTCTGGTTGCTGCACGACCCGCCGGCGTTCCCCAGGTCGATGCGGACCACGCGGCTTCGGATATCGCTAAAAGACACGTTGGTGCCGTTCGCGGCTAGCAGGCCAGTGATGTTCTGGCCGACTTGTTGTATACCAACCTGGTCACTGAACAGTCGGACGGTTGCGCTCGGGATCGTGCAGGCTCCTGCTCCATACAGGCGAACGGTGCGGACGACGACATCGGCTGGAAACGTCAGCTTCACCCATTGATTGTTCAAGGCGCCCTGTGCGGTACTCCAGTCGAGTGTGGCTTTCTGAACCCGCCTGTCCGCCACGTATTGCGGGTTCGTGAAGCCATTGAGTTGCGTGGATGCCGTAACCGTGGCGCCCGGGGCCAGATTGCTCCAGAGCGCATCGGCATCGTTGGCCGGAACCGGTATGAGTGTGTGGCCGGCGTGGCATCCGACGCAGCGTGCGTTGGCTCCTGGACGGCCGTAGTTGTGGCCGGCCACGTGGGCGCCTCCGTCGAGCGCAATCCCTTTGGTTGTCGGTGGCACGCGGCCACCCGCGTCCCGCAGCTGCTCGAATAGTTGCACGTTGGCCGGCGCGTTGGTGCTACGCACCGATCCGTTTGGGTTGACTGGTAATTCTTCCAAGAGAATCGGGAAGTCTCGTGAAGGGAAGGAACCGAAGCTGCTGCGCTGGTGGTCGATAAAAAACCTGATCGTCGCCGCGGAACCCACCGCCGGCGCATTGACGATATCCATATCCACCGGTCCGTTCGCGTAGACGTTCAGGGCATGAAAGGTGAACGTGCCGTCTTGACTGTACGGGCCGGCGGCGGGTGGAGGCAGCATACTTGGGGTGTTTACGATGCTGTCGGGAAGAATCGGCGGCAGCGGCCGCGCCGCCAGTACTTGCGCCTGCAACTCGGCCGTGCCCGGATTGTCATAAATGAGGATCGGCGTCGGAGCGCCCGTTGCAGTAATATTGTACAGCCCGTAGTCCTGATTGACGTCTTCTCCGCTCAAGGTGCCATGGTTGGCTGTGGCCAGTGAGATCAGTAGTGTGCCGTCGGCCATGACCGCCGGATCCGCCGCGTATCCAGACGGACTGGTTTCAACGCCGAAGGAGGTCGGTGTCACCTGCGGGTGTTCGTAGCGTCTCGTATTGCCGATGATGTGGGTGTAGCGAACGGCGCCGCGAGGCACTTTTCTAATTCCACCGAACCCCGCCGCTTCCGTCATGTTTTCCATCGGAAAGTAGTTGCCATACAGCGTGCCGTCCTGGGCGAAGCTCCCTCCGTAGAAATGGTTCATGGTTTCGTTCCCACGGAAGAATAACGAGAAGGCCGCCAGGTCGGTGCCATCAGGGTTGATCGAAGCGGCCGTCCACATGTTGGCCTCGAACTGGCCCGTTCGTGACGGAGGGTTGGGATCGAACTGAGTGCTCAAGCCCAATGATCGGGCGAAGCCGTCCGCTGTCGGCACCGTGTCCAACAGGTCCGTTGGGAAGCGATAGTTCCGCCACCATCTGGCGAACACGATTTTGCCGGTCAAGGGGTCGACGAGAGGCCGGTCGGCACCGCTTCGTTCCGACGTAATGCGGTGCAATCCTCCCCCATTGGCGTTTACGACAAAGAGGTTGCTGCCGACCATACCGGAATATTGTCCGAAACTGAGCCAGCGCGTGGAGGTAAAGACGATCCGTCCGTCCGGGAGCCAGCAGGGATAGGTGTCGTCGTATTGCCAGATGCCGTTGGAGCCGGGGACAAAGTAGCTGATGTTGATGGTCTGTTCGGGAATGGAGAGTTTCTGCAGCCCGGTTCCGTCCGCGTTGATGACGTAGAGCCGCCAGGCTCCGAGTGTGGCTCCGGGGTTGGAACTATAGCTTTGGCCTGCCGCAGGAGCAGGCAGGCCGGCGAACAGGATTTTCTGTCCGTCATAAGAAACGTTTGGAGCGTTGACGTCGATCAAGTTGAGGCTACCTGCTGTGGGATTGCTCCCGTCGACTAACGTGCGGATTGTTCCGTTGACTTCCCTCACCAAGAGTTTTCCCGGCGCCGCCGGCCGAAAACGGCTATGAGGCCCGACCCCGGCCATCGCTCTAGCTGGGCTGTAGAACACGCTTCCTTGATCGTTGATTTGCCGGGAGACGAAAACGATCGGGTTGCTCAC
>CAZPYP010000056.1:0-11570 GCA_964590845.1 uncultured Nitrospira sp. | reverse complement strand
GCAAATCAGACCAATAGGAGGCCTTCTTTTCGAAGTTGTTTCCATGTCGGCGACGTGAGCAACTGCTGGAACGCTTGGATGCCTCCGGGATAGGAAGTCTGAACCTCTCGCCAATGAGGATAACGGGTGTTCTCAGAACGTCGCGGCAAGGCTTGGGCCAAAACCTCACCCAGCCACTTCCTTTGCGCCGCCGAGCCGGTCGAAAATCGGCGTGAAGCGCACAGTATGCCTTCGTCTCCAATCCAGACCAGACGCCGCTCAAGGGATAAGCTATCGGGCAGGCGGCGCCGTTTTCGAGTCGAAGCAGCCCAAGTCGAGGCGACCTGCGGCTTCGGTACGGCACCGTCGAACCAACGGCGCACGTCCAACCGAAGTCCTCTTCCCTCCAGAAAGTTCAGCATGGATCGTCGCAGGCCTTCGCCGATCCAGTCAGGAGTCGATCCCTCTCTGTCATGATGAAGGAGGTCGTTATCGGCAAACCCTTCGAACTTCGGCCCGAGAATCTTGATGCCGTGGACCGCCGGGGCGAGGCCGATCGGACTGTGCGCGGTGGCGGTGAACCGATGCCAAAAGGCCGACTGAATCAGATCCTTCTCAAAGAGCTGTCTGACCCGTTCGAGTGAGTCGATGGTCTCCTGAATCGTTTCCGACGGGAAGGCATACATCAGGTAGGCGTGGACCATAATGCCAGCTTGGCGAAATGCCGAGGCGACCAACATCGTCTGATCGACGGAGATGCCTTTTTTCATCTTGTCGAGCAACCGATCCGAGGCCGTTTCCAAGCCCGCGGTAACAGCAATACATCCCGATGCGGCGAGCAGCCGGCAAAGATCAGGCGTGAAAGCCTCCTCGAAACGGATGTTCCCCCACCATGTGATGGGAATCCGACGCTCCAGCAACCCCAGGGCGAGAGATTTGAGCGCGACTGGGGGAGCCGCTTCGTCGACGAAATGAAAGCCAGTACGGCCTGTCTCTGAAATCAGGTGCTCGATCTGGCCGATCAAACGGTCCGTCGGCATCATCTCGTAACGGCCGATGTAGTCCAAGCCGACGTCGCAGAAGGTACATTGTTTCCAATAGCAACCGTGTGCCACCGTCAGTTTGTTCCAATGGCTCTCCGACCAGAGGCGATGCATGGGATTGGTGCTGTCTAAAATGGTCAGATACTTGTCCAAGGACAGGCCACGGTAAGTTGGGGTGCCAACCTCGTCCATAGAGAAGTTGGTGGCGGACGCATCATGAGCGTAGCGAACCACATCGTTCTCGCGATAAAACGTACGGCACAGGGCGTTCCGTGGGCGTTCTCCCGCCAGATGCTCGATCAGGGATAGCAGCGGCCGTTCGCCGTCGTCCAGCGTGATGAAGTCTACATAGTCGAATACGCGAGGATCACGGATCCGGCGCAGTTCGGTATTAACGTAGCCTCCGCCCATTACTATCGGCAGGTCCGGCCGCTCCTGCTTGATCGCTTGTGCCACGCGAAATGCACCGTAGAGATTGCCCGGAAACGGTACAGTGAGCCCGACCAGTGAGGGGTCGGACCTGTTGAGGTGCGGTGTCAAGGCGTCCAGCATGAATCGGTCGGTCAATGTGAGTGGCTTCGCAAGCGCGTGGAGGATGTGATCGAATGACGAGGTCGACCTGGCGATATGTTCGGCGTAACGGCTGAGTGCGAAGTATGGCGAGATTGTTTCTCGGATCAGATCGGCAAGATCCTCCACAAAGAATGTCGCACGTTGTTTGGCACGATCTTCAAGACGTTCACGGGCAGCGCGCGTAGACCGGTTAAAGAAACGCGGCCCTTCGGGGAGGTAGCCGGGGCGAATGAGGTCGCGCGCGTTTTCTGGTGCCAAGCCCTGAAGAAACCTAACGACAGGGTCAACGAGGTCGAGATACCGTTTACCTTGGCCCAACATTGCCAAAGCTGGGCCCGGCAGACGATGACGTCTGGGTCTCATTTGGCCAAAGACCATCTGTAGTCCGTGGCGACTGAACAGCCGGAGAACCATCTCGATGCCGAGATCGGCCTGTTCACAGTGAATGCCTTTCGAGTGAAGGAACCCGGTCAGGTAGGCGGTCGAAGGATAGGGTGTGTTGAGTTGAGTCAAGGGGGGAATAAGGAGCAGCACCCGAGGCCCGTTCATGGCCTCGACATAACACAGGGGAGAGGCCGAATGCTATGGAAGTCGGCGATTTCGGCTCGACCTATTTTCTGATGTCCAGGATGCTTCCCAGCATGGCGTCTGCTGTCTTGAGCGTTCGGAGATTCGCCTCGAACCCACGTTGGCCGATAATCAGGTCGACAGCCTCCCGGCCCAAGTCGACGTTCGAAAGCTGCACTTGCTCAGGCCCTTGTCCGATGTCTTTCAGAACGGTCGGGCCTTCTGCATTGTCCTTCTCGATTACCGGCAGCACGCCTCCGGTTTCCACCTCGACGAAGTCCACCTCAGACTGCTTGTACCCGTCGGTGTTCACATTGGCCAGATTGTGGGCGGTCACTTCGATCTTCTTGGAAAAACCGGACAGCCCAGAGAGAGCCGTGTGGATGGCGGGAATCATTGGGCACCTCCTCAGAACCAGGACGAGATTCTCAAACCGACCAGCGTCCTTGCTGCCTGCGGAGATCCAAACGATGGGGGACCTTCGTGGTCGCTCCCATGACAGAGCATCCTGCTGTGTTCAATGTAGCAGAAACTCAGGTGCGGTAACGGCGACAAATAGACACAGTCCATGACGAACCGAGAGTAACTACCCCGCTCGCCTCAGGGGATTCTGGGCCGGCTGGTGGAATACGATTGAGTGAATACCAGGAAGAAACCCTTAAGAGCGGCTCGCTTTGAGCCGATAAGGTCAGGACAAACGACTCTCGTTCATGCGGGTAATCCGATGCCTAAGCGTACGATCCCACTGGCTCGTCTCACCGTCGGTATGTATATCGTCGGTGTTGACCTTTCGTGGTTCCAAACTCCGTTCCTCCGCCACAAGTTCATGATCAGGGACGAAAAGGAAATCGCCGCTTTCCGAAAGGCGGGAATATCGGAGGTGGTCGTCGATACGTCTATGGGATTGGATCCAGATGCTGTTAAGACGGCGTCTGCACAAAAGGTCACCGACCATTCGGCTCAGGCCGTCGTCCCCGCGACCGAAACGGTACCCAACGAGAATGTCGAACGACCTTCTGCCCGGGCGCTGGCTGCCCATTTTTCCGAGGCGAGGCAGCAACGCCAGGAATGGATAAATCGTACGAATGCCCTGTTCGAACGGACGAGAGCGACTGACATCGTGGAACTGACGGAGGTCCAGCAGATCGTCGACGGGGTGCTGGACAGTATTTTGGAGCGACAAGCAGCCTGTCTGGCCGTGTTAGGGCTTCGTCAGCCGGATCCGACGTTGCAGGAACATGGGTTGACGGTCTGCACGTTGTCGCTGGTGCTGGGGAAAGTGCTTGGACTTGCCGAGCCGATGATGCATCAGTTGGGCATGGGCGCGCTCCTTCATGACATCGGGCTGTCCAAGCTGCCACGAAACATCATCAAGCGGCCGAAAGCCATGTCGCCTGCTCAACAGGCTTTGTATCGAACGCACATGGAACAGGGGACGATGATCCTTGAGAAAAGTGGATTGAAGGAGCCGGTGGTTCTCTCGATCGCGAAGGGGCACCATGAATCAGAGAAACTCGATCAAGGCTCCACGGCGACTGTCGAATTGACCGACGTGGTCCGGCTGGTGAACGTCATCGATCACTACGATGAGTTGATCACAGGACAAACCGGCTTAACACCGATGTCGAGTAACCAAGCCCTCACGCAACTCTATCAACGTTTCCGTGCGCATCCCGATTGGCTGGTCATGGTTTCCTCGCTCATTCGAATCATCGGGGTGTATCCGCTGTATAGCCTGGTGTCCTTGACCAGCGGTGAGATCGGGGTCGTCGGAGCCATCACGCCTGGCAAAGCCCATCTCCCGTATCTATACATTTGCCGGGACGAACAGAAGCGATCTTGTGTGCCGCCCACACCGGTCGACCTCGTCCAGGAACCAGAAGGAGGGCGCCGTATCCAGGATGTACAAGACCCAGCCGTCGTCGAAGTCGATATCGAACAGGTGCTCAAGCAGGTGGCCGCATGAGTCTGCCGCTCCCGTCTCAGTCATCCGCCGATGACTCCTCCTCTCGCGGAATGGCATGGCTCCCGAACAGGGAAGACTTGTTCCTGATCATGGAGTCTTGTGGCGAGGCGATCTTCGTGACGGACCGGGGTGGCGCCATTCTCTCGCTCAATCCGGTGGCTCAACAGTTGGTGGGGCGGAATCACGATGTCTGCGGCCACCACATCCACGATGTCTTGCAGTGTCACCTGCCGGGACAAATGCCTGATCGATGTCCGTTCGAGCAGGCCATACGTACCGGTGCGGTCACAATCTTGGGCGGATATCGATGGATGAGGCCGGATGGCAGCGTGGTCGAGATCGCCGTTACCTACTGGCCGAGGACTCGCAACAGGGAAACCGTCGGCGCTGTGGTGGTCTGCCGAGATCTCACGGCTGAATGGGAAGTGCAGCGAGACATCCAACGGGTCGCCCGACTCGCGGAAGATGCGCCGAACCCTATCGTGGAATTCGACGAAGACGGCATCATGTTATACGCGAACAGTGCGATGGTCGAGCTGATGAATACCAAAGGGGGCGAGACGAACCAAATCGAAAAGGTGTTTCCGGTGAACCTCGGAGAGATTCTCAGGCACTGCATCATGACGCAGAGCCCCAGTCCGCGCCATGAACATAATCTCGACGATATGGTGTTAGCCTGGTCTTTTTTCCCCATGGGAGAACTCCGGCAGGTTCGCGGGTATGCGGTCGATATCACCGCGAACGTGGAATTGCGCCGGGCCAAGGAGGCCGCCGAGGAAGCGGCACGGGCCAAAGGGATCTTTCTTGCGACCATGAGTCACGAACTGCGCACCCCTATGAATGGCGTGCTCGGCTGTACCCAGTTGCTCCAAGAAACGTCCTTGACCGAGTCGCAACGGGAATTAGTCGTGACAATGCAACGCTCCGCCGAGGCCTTATTGGCGTTGGTGAACGACATTCTCGATTTTTCCAAGATTGAGGCGGACAAGATGACGCTCGAGGTCGCCGACGTCGATCTCCGCTCGCTGGTGAAGGACGTTGTGACCCTGGTCGCTGAGCTGGCTAGGAGGAAAGGCGTCGCGCTGACGACACACGTGGCAGGAGACGTTCCGCCGCTTTTTCGAGGGGATCCCGTCCGATTGAGGCAGGTGCTCTTTAATCTGGTGGGGAACGCCATTAAGTTTACGCAAAAAGGCAGCGTCGATGTCTCCGTGGCTTTGGATGCACTCAGCGAGCCCGGCGCGGAGGCCTCAATCATCCGCTGGACGGTCACGGATACCGGCATTGGAATGACCGAGTCGCAGCAAGCCCGCCTGTTTGAGGCCTATGCACAGGCGGAGGCTTCAACGGCAAGGCGCTTCGGAGGGACTGGTCTTGGCCTCATGATCTGCCGGCAACTGGTTGAGCTGATGGGTGGGACGATATCCGTGGAAAGCGCGCCAGGGCAGGGCAGCACCTTTTCCTACACCACCAGCCTGCTGCCGGCCATCGTGCGGAGCACGGCGGAAAATCAGGAGCGCGGCTTCCGTCAGACGCCTCAGGAGCCGAGCGCGCCCAGGCGAATCCTGGTCGCGGACGACAACGAAATCAACCAAGTCGTGGCCTGCAAGTTTCTTCAGAAACTCGGCTACCAGGTCGAAGTGGCCCGGAGCGGGAAGGAGGCGATCGAGTCGTTGGCAAGGACCTCCTACGACGCCGTGTTGATGGACTGCGAAATGCCTGAGATGGACGGTTATGAAGCGACTAGCCTGATTCGTCAACAGAAGTCCGATCACCGGCTTCCGATCATCGCGCTGACGGGCAACGCCTCGCCTGAAGATGCGCAGCGATGCCGCGATGCCGGCATGGACGACGTCGTCACCAAACCCGTGACGTTGCCCGCACTTCGAATTGCGCTCGACCGTCTTCTCCAGGCCTTCGACTAGTCCTCAGCTCCTTCTTCCGACCATTGCGCCCCTAATCCGAGTCGGGTACTGTGAGCGGATGCTACAACGCGACCACGTGGGCGGAAAGGATTCGCTCGTCCTCTATAGCGACTTCAACTGTCCGTTTTGTTATGCCCTTCACGAGCGGCTCCATCACATGGGGCTGCTCATATGGGTCAGCTGGAGGGGCGTGCAACATGCGCCTCATCTCCCGAAGCCGATGAAGTCCTGGCAGGGCTCGTTAGGGGCCGAACTGCGCCATGAGGTGGCGGCGGTCCAACGGTTGGCTTCCGACCTTCCCATCAGCCTGCCCCCGGGAAAGCCCAACACGAAGCTTGCAATCAGGCTCGCGGCCTCACACCTTCTGCAGGATCGAGAAGAAGGCATGCGGGTGGTGCGCGCCCTACATCGGGCGTTCTGGTGCGAGGGGAAAGATCTTTCGAGCCAGCTGGTGCTGGACGAGTTCGGTCTCGCGGATGGGCCCGATCTCGATCAGATCGTCGAGCGATGGCACGAGGACTGGCAGGCGACCGGCCAAGCGGGCGTTCCGCTATTGGTTGCGCCGGATGGGGAGATGCTGGTCGGCTGCGTACCGGTCGACGCAATCCGTCAGTTTGTGAACACACGGTGACAGAGGAGGACGAATGGCGCAGGAGAATCACGCCAAGACTATCGAAACGATTCTGGCATCTTGCCGTACGATCGCTGTCGTCGGCGCCTCCTCCAATCCCGCTCGACCGTCGAATCGTGTGGCCGCCTATATGAAGGCGCAAGGCTACCGGGTGATTCCCATCAATCCCAATGAACAGTCGGTGATAGGGGAGAAGGCCTATCCGTCGCTGGCCGATGTGCCGGAAGCCGTTGATCTCGTCGATATCTTCAGAAAACCCGACGACGCGCGACCGATTGTTGAGGCGGCGATCAGGAAGGGCGCCAAAGCCGTGTGGCTGCAGGAAGGCGTCGTCAATGAGGCGGCGGCTCAGCGGGCGAAAGAAGCGGGGCTACTCGTCGTGATGGATCGCTGCTGGCTCAAGGAACATGCTGCGAGCATCGCTTGTGGCTGAACGCAGAGAACCCCTTGGCAGCGTCCCGGGCCCGGACCCTCAGCGGGACGCTCTCGTGGCGACCGCCGAACTTCTGGCGGGCATCCTCGACAGCACGGTGAAGATTCCCGGCACCTCGCTCTACCTGGGACTGGATCCCCTGATCGGGCTGATACCGGGCGTCGGCGACATGCTTGCCGATCTCATGGGGACGGTGATTCTCGGGTTGGCTGCACGGCTGAAAGTGCCGCGTATCGTCATCGCCAGGATGAGCCTGAATCTCCTCATCAACGGCACCGTCGGCGCGATTCCGATCGTGGGGGATCTCTTCTCGGTCTGGTTCCGCAGCCATGCGCGCAACGCCGTTCTACTGAAACAAGCCGCAACAGATCCCTATCGCAAGACCCCTGTCGATTGGTTGTACGTGACCGGAATTATTGGCGGTACCGTGTTGGTGCTGGTGGCCGCGATTGCTTTGGTGCTGTGGCTGGTCGTCGCGGCATGGGCCTACTTCTCGCTGTAACCAGTAGTCCTGGGTAGAGATGGTCTTCTCTGGGGAGGGGGGCGCCTTAGTCCGGAATCGGTTTGCCTGTGAAGATGCGGCAGGAAATGCATTTCTTGCTCTGGGCCACTTTCTCCTCGTGCGCACGAACCTTATCCTTTGCATCGACGAGTTGTGCCTCGGTCATTTTCTCCGTCACGTAGTCTCGCGCGTCGAGCGCCAGCGCGTCGCCCTGCGCAGCGGACAGGCTGATCCAGTAGTAGGCTTCGACAAGATCCGGCTGTACGCCTTGGCCGTTGAGATACATCAACCCCAGGTTGTATTCGGCTCTCGGCTCTCCCTGTTCGGCCGCCAGCTCGTACCATTTTTTCGCCTGCTCGCTGCTCTGCGGGACGCCCTGGCCCTTGTCATAGAGGACTCCCAGATCGTATTGCGCCCGCGCTTCGCCGCTCTTGGCGAGGAAATGCAAATGTTCGACGGTCTCGCTGTAGTCGCCTCGGAGATACGCCTTGTCGGCGCGGCGGTCTTCGCAGCCGGTCAGACAGGCAATCAGGAACAATGCGCTGAACGCGAATCGAAGGTCGGTGCGCATGCAATCAGGCCGGCACGAATTTCAAGGCGGCGCCGTTGATGCAGTAGCGCAATCCGGTGGGTTTGGGACCATCCTTAAAGACATGGCCCTGGTGGCCCTCGCAACGGGCGCAGTGGACTTCGGTACGAGGGAAGATCAGCTTGTAGTCGGTCGTGGTTTCGACGGCCTTGGGGTCGATCGGCTGCCAGAAGCTGGGCCAGCCGGTCCCGCTGTCGAACTTGTGTTCGGATGAATACGCGGGGAGATCGCAGCCTGCGCAGTAGTAGATGCCGGCTTTCTTATTGTCGTGCATGTTTTGCGTGAAGGGCCGTTCGGTATCTTCGTGGCGCAACACCCGGTAGGCTTCCGGCGACAGCAGCTTCTTCCATTCCTCGTCGGTCTTCACCACTTTGACGATCGGGCCGATCTCAGCTTTTTGTGCCATGGTGGTCTCTCCTTCTGGAGCGGGATTGCCCCGACATGAGTCGGGGCGGTCCCGATATCCTTACACAGCGGTCTGTCCGGGAGCAAGGCGGCGAGGGGACTCCGAACGTCCGCTCCATGTCCTAACCATTACGCCGACGCGGTAGCCTGCTGCTCGGGCGCGAGAGTGCCGGGGCTGGCCGCGCCATGGTTGAACGCCGCTGGCAGGACTTCTTCGATACGCTCGGCGAGGATAAAGGTCATGTCGTCCCGAACTTCCTGCGGGATGTCCTTCAAGTCCTTCTCGTTGCCCTTGGGCAAGATCACTCGTTTAATGCCGGCACGATGCGCCGCCAGCATCTTTTCTTTGATGCCTCCGACCGGAAGCACTAAACCGCTGAGGCTGATTTCTCCCGTCATGGCCGTATCGCTGCGCACCGGTTTTCCTTCATAGGATGAAGCCAGCGCGGTGGCCATGGTGATGCCGGCCGACGGTCCATCTTTCGGAATCGCGCCAGACGGCACATGGATGTGGACGCCGTTCCGTTTGAAGCGGGAAATGTCCAAGCCCATGCTCTCGGCATGAGACCAGAGATAACTCCTCGCGGCCCGAGCCGACTCCTGCATCACGTCGCCGAGTTGGCCGGTCAGGGTCAATTCATGGCTGCCGGGTAGCAGCGTCGTTTCGATGTAGAGCACGTCGCCGCCGGTCGGTGTCCAAGCCAAGCCGGTGGCCACGCCGGTCGGCAGGTGTTTGCGCGCCTCTTCCGGCATAAACCGCTCGGAGCCCAGCCATTCCTGGAGCATCGCGGACTCGATCGAGACCGGTTTCCGTTCCTCGCCTTCCGGCAAATCGGCGAAGACCAGCGCCACTTTTCTTGTCAGCCGCCCAAGCATCTGCTCCAGCTGCCGCACACCGGCCTCTCTGGTGTATCGGCTGATGACGAGGTTCAACACCTCGTCTGAGAGTCGCACCTGCTCCGCTTCCAACCCCGCTTCCTTCAGACGCCGCGGCCACAGATAGCGCTTGGCGATCTCGGCCTTCTCCCGCTCGCTATAACCCTGGAGCCGGATGATCTCCATCCGGTCCAACAGCGGCTGGCTGATCGTGTCCAGTGTGTTGGCCGTTGTGATGAAGAACACCTTCGACAGGTCGAACGGCAAATCCAAATAATGGTCTCGGAACGTGTGATTCTGCGCCGGGTCCAAGATTTCCAGCAGCGCCGCGGCGGGGTCGCCGCGAAAATCTCGGCCCATCTTGTCGACCTCATCGAGCATCAGGACGGGATTGTTCACCCCGGCTCGCCGCATGGCCTGAATGATCCGGCCGGGGAGGGCGCCGACGTAAGTGCGCCGGTGCCCCCGCAACTCGGCTTCATCATGGACGCCGCCCAGGCTGAACCGCTCGAAGGTTCTTCCCATCGCCCGCGCGATCGATTGACCCAAACTGGTCTTGCCGACGCCGGGAGGTCCGACCAGGCAGAGGATCGGAGCCTTCGCCGTCGGATTCAGCTTTAGCACTGCCAGATGTTCGACAATGCGTTCCTTCACCTCTTTGATGCCGTAGTGGTCCTGGTCGAGCACCTGCCGCACCTTGGCGAGATCCACGTGCTCCTCGGAGGTTTTCTTCCAGGGCAGTTCGAGCACAAATTCGAGATAGGTCCGCAACACTTGATGGTCGGGCGACGAAGGCGGCACCTTGCCGAGCCGGTTCACCTCCCGGTCCACTTCCTTGCGAACGTGGTCTGGCAAGTCGGCTTCCCCAACCTGTTTCTTCAGGCGCGCCAGCTCATTCTCCTCGCCGTCGTTCTCCCCGAGTTCCTCTTGGATCGCCTTCATCTGTTCCCGCAATACGTATTCGCGCTGGCTCTTGCCGATCTTGGCCTTCGCGTCGCTGGCGATCTTCTCGCGCAACTGAAGGATCTGAATTTCCCGCGACAAGAATGCATAGAGCGAACGCAGCAACTCGAGCGCAGTTGAGCTTTCGAGCAACGTCTGTTCGTCCTTCACGGTCAGGTTGAGCAACGAGGCCACACGATAGGCCAAGGTCACAGGGTTCTCTTCGTTGCGGAACGCCGCAGTCGCTTCTTCGATCCCAGGCGCCTGCACGATTCTGGGCAGATCGGTCACGAGTTCCTGGATCGCCCGCTGGAGCGCCTGCACTTCGCGGTCCGTATCGGCTTCGGTCGGGACCTCCAGCCGGCGAACCTGCATCTGCAAGTAGGGCACGTCCCGTTCCATCTTAAGGAGGGCGACACGCTCGATGCCCTGCAGCACCACATGCTGGATGCCGTCGTCCGCTCGGGCGATCTGTTTGACGACCGCTTTGGTGCCGATGGTGTACAGGTCTTCGACGCCGGGATTCTCAACCGATGGATCCCGTTGCGCCACCACCAAGATCATCTTGTCTTCGGTGTGCAGCGCGGCATTGACGGCGGCGAGCGATCGTGGACGGCCGACGGTGACCGGCATCAGAATACCGGGGAACAATACGGTGCGTTTGATGGGCAGCACAGGCAAGGTCACGGTGACTTGAGGTGTCGTCATGGGTGAGGGTCCTCCACTCGTTCGGACGTCAAACGGACAAATAACGTAGGGACGAGATAGGTTCGGCGGGGACGAAGTCAAGAACCTGTGAGATCTCGCAGGATTAGGCGGTTCTAACGGTCGACGAAGAGGCCGCCCTTGGGATAGAGGATGACCTTGGAATCCGCCGGGATGTGAGCGGGAGAGTCCGCCGGCTCGGTTTGCTGGTACAGATCTTTCCCCCCATAGTCGAAAAATCCAGCCAGGCCCTGCTCAGAGGCCCGCCCGAATCCCTGCTTGGCGCGGTAAGTATCGCTGCCCGCTTCTTCGATGAAGAGACCCAAGCCCGTGTGGTCAGCCGCGCCCAGCCCGGTCGAAGAGCTGATGTCGTAGTGATCGTTCCCATCGCCGCTGTCGACCATGAGGCTGACGCTGCGGTCCCAGGCGGCGCC